>WIAM01000039.1 GCA_015519965.1 Thermaceae bacterium | reverse complement strand
TCGTCGGGGAGGAGACGCTTCGCTTCGAGGTCGAGGACACCGGCATCGGCATTCCCGAAGCCATGCGCGATCGGGTCTTCGAACCCTTCGACCGCCTGGGCCGCGAGCGCGGGGGCGGCGAGGGCACCGGCCTCGGGCTCTCGATCGCGAGGCGCTTCGTCGAGCTTATGGGCGGCGAGATCGGCTTTGAAAGCCGCGAGGGGCTCGGGACCACCTTCCACTTCCAGCTCCCCGAGGCGTCGCCTGCCGGGGAAGAATCGGGCGAGCGCTCTGGCGACGACCCCGCGGTGGGTGCCGCGCTCACCCTGCTCTACATCGAGGACAACCCTACGAACCTCCGTCTCATCGAGTCGCTCTGCGCCCGGATCGGTGCCGCCCGGATCATCGCCGCCCTCCAGGGCGGGCTCGGGCTACGCCTTGCGCGCGAGCACCAGCCCGATGTGATCATTTTGGACATGGAGCTCCCCGACATGAGCGGCGAGGCGGTGCTCGCCCGGCTCAAGGGCGACCTCAAGACCCGCGACATCCCGGTGATCGTGCTCTCGGCGAGCGCCAGCCCGAACCGGATCGACCGGGTGCTCTCGGCCGGGGCCTACGCCTACCTCACCAAGCCGCTGGAAGTTAAGCAGTTCCTCGAGTTGCTCTCGGAGCTCAGCCAAGGTCGCGGTCGGGGCTAAGTCCCCCGCCGTGGCTCTTGCCACGGCGGGGGCCCCTGGAAAACGCAAACGACCGCCAATCTCGCATCGGTTTGTTAAAAAGCTCGTGGGCGCTGACGAAGGTTGGTTCACCTCAGCTGAGGATGCAAGGGACAAGGGCATAGACTTTACTGAGGGGGTGCTGGAAATCCAAGTCAGCGAATTCCTGCGAGAAGCGACCATCTGGGCCGTCGACGACGAGCCCGCGAACCTGCTCCTTTTGCGCCGCATCTTCGAGCGCGAGGGCGTGGTGCGGGTGGAGACCTTTTCCGAGGCCGAGCCGATGCTCGATCGGCTTGGGGGAGAAATTCCGGATCTCTTGCTCCTCGACCTCCACATGCCGCGCCTTGGGGGGCTTGAGGTTTTAAAGCGGATCCCGGCGTTGGTGCCGGAGGGGGAGTTCCTGCCGGTCCTCGTTCTGACCGCGGACGCCACCCGGGAGGCCAAGGAGGCTGCCCTCGGCCTCGGCGCCCACGATTTTCTCACCAAGCCCTTCGATCCCTTCGAGGTGGTGCTGAGGGCGCGCAACTTGCTGCGCACCCGGGCGCTGCACCTCGCGCTCAGAGAAGAGAATGCCCGGCTGGAGTCCCGGGTGCAAGAGCGCACCCGAGCGCTGGAAGAGGCCATCACCGAGGTCGAACGCAGCCACGAGGCGGCGCTCAGGACCATGGGGCTGGTCCTCGAGTACCGGGACTACGAGAGTAAAGGGCATACCGACCGCGTGACCGCGCTCGCGCTCAGCCTGGGCCAGGCGGCAGGCCTCGACGAGGAAGCCCTCACCTGCCTGCGCTGGGGAGGGTACCTGCACGACATCGGCAAGGTGGCGATTCCCGACCCCATCCTCCTCAAACCGGGCCGGCTCACCCCGGAGGAGTTCGAGATCATGAAGAGCCACGTGACCATCGGGGAGGCGATGCTGCGCCAGCTGGGCTTTCTGCCCGAGGCCACGCTGGAGATCGTCCGCCACCACCACGAACGCTGGGGCGGGGGTGGCTACCCCGACGACCTCCGCGGCGAGGCCATTCCCCTCTTGGCCCGGATCTTCGCCATCGCCGACGTCTACGACGCGCTCACTAGCGAGCGGCCCTATAAAAAGGCCTGGACCCGGGCCCAGGCCCTGGCCGAAATCAGCGCCCAGTCGGGACGCCAGTTCGACCCCGAGCTCACCCGGCTCTTTTTGCAGATCATGGGCGCTTAAGTACCCCACCGTGGCTTTTTGCCACGGTGGGGCCCCAAAAACGCATACGACTGCCAATCTTGCATCGGTATATTGAAAAGCTCGCGGGCGCTCGCTTAGTAGGCGGGGCGCTGTCCCGAGAGCCACCGCGCCGCCTTGTGGGGCGGCAGCGGTTTTGCGAAGTAGTGGCCCTGGAAAAGACGGTAGCCGATGGCCTTGAGCGACTCGATCTGCTCGGGGCGCTCCACCCCCTCGGCGACCAGCCCCATCTTGAGCCGGTGGGCGAGCCGGTGCACGGTGTCGGCGATGGCCGCGTCACGCTCGCTCTCGGGCAGGTCGCGGACGAACTCGCGGGGGAGTTTGATGAAGTCGAGGGGCAGGTCCTTGACCAGGATGAGCGAGGAGTAGCCGGTGCCGAAGTCGTCGAGGGCGAGCTGGACGCCGGTGGTCTTGAGCTTTTCAAAGAGGGCGGTTCGGTCGGTGCTGAAGATCGCCCGCTCGGTGAGCTCCAGGACCAGCCTCCCGGGGGGAATCTTCGAAGCCGAGAGCGCTTCTTCCAGGAAGGCAAGCAGCTCCGGTTCCTCAAAAGAGCGCGGCGAGAGGTTGACGCTCACCCGGGCGGAAAGGCCGGCCTTTCGCCACTGTACGATCTGCTCGATGGCCTTTTCGAGCACCAGCCGGTCGAGGGGCCAGGCGAGCCCGATCTCCTCGGCCAAGGGGATGAACACCGAGGGCGGCACCTTCCAGCGGGCCAGGGCCTCGAGGAAGACCAGCCCTTTTGGCGGGGCCACCACCGGTTGATAGTCGAGCTCGATCGCCCTTTCCTCGATCGCCGTCCGGAGCTCGGCCTCGAGCTCGAGCCGGCGTTTGAGCGCCAGGTCGCTCTCGGCGTCGAAGAACGCGATCCTGCGCCGGCCCTCCTTGGCCTGGTACATGGCGATGTCGCCCTTGCGCAAAAGCTCCTCGAGGGTGGCGCCGTCTTCGGGGAAGAGCGCCACCCCCATGCTGGCGTCGAGCGAAAAGGTCCGCTCGCCGACGTTGTAGGGGCGGGCCAGCGCCTGGTAGAGCCGGGCGGTGATGCGCCCCAGCACGCCCGGGTCCTCCAGGAGCAACAGCAGCGCGAACTCGTCGCCGCCGACCCGGGCCACGAGGTCACGGGTCCGGGTGGCGGAGAGCAGTCTGAGCGCGGCTTGCCGCAGCACCTCGTCGCCGGCGTGGTGGCCCATGGTGTCGTTAACCTCCTTGAAGCGGTCGAGGTCCACGAACACCAGCGCCGCTTTTTCACCGCGCTCGCGAGCGTGGGCGAGCATCGCCCGCCCCCGGTTTTCGAAGCCCCGCCGGTTGAGGATGCCGGTGAGGGGGTCGGTGAGGTGGAGGAGCATGAGCTCGTCCTCGAGCCAAAGCCGCTCCAGCGCCTGCCCCAGCGTGCGCGCGGCCTCCTCGAGGGGCACCGCTGCCTCGCCCCGAAAGGCAAAGGGGTCCTCGGCAGCGACCACGAGGGCGCCGAAGGCCTGGTGCCGCACCCGGATGGGGGCGGCCGCCAGGGCCCGGCCCCCGAGCGCCCGGGCCAGCGCGACGATGGGATCATTGCTGTTTGCTGCTCGATCGCACTCGACCAAATGCCCGGACCGAAGCGCTCTCGCGGCGAGCGTTTTTTCCCGAAGTTCCTCGGTGAACTCAGCCTGGACGCGGTCGCGTCCGCCTTCAAACTCGAGCCTCCATACACCGTTTTTACGCTGAAACCTGAGGCGGCCCTGTTTCACCGCCCAGGCCGACGGTTCGGGCCCCGCTTCGTCGCTGGTCCAGATCATGGCCAAAGCGTAGCCGCCCTTGTCCGCCGCCGCCTTCACCGTGCCCTCGAGGAGCTCGCGCTCCTGGTTGGAAACGGTGGCGAGCTCGCCGATCGAGGCCAGAAAGGCGAGGGCGCGCGATTGCGAGGCGATGGCCTCGATACGCCCCCGAATCCAGCCGGTCGCGGCCGGGACAGCTGCGGTGAGCGCGGCCCAGATCACGAGGAGGGCGTTTTGCAGGTTATCCGGGATGGGCCTTGGGGGAAGGCTGGGTGGGGCGATGACCCAGGCCAGCGCCGAGGCCACCAGGCCAAGCGCCAATCCGAGCTGGGGACGGGTGCAATAGCCCATCATCCCCAGTCCCAGCGCCCCAACCAGGAAGGCGCCGTTGCCCAGGCTGGCCTCGAGCCAACCGAAACGGGCGACGAAGATTGCGGTCAAGATGGCCCCGGCGAGAAACAGCCATCTTGGACCCCGGTCCACCTTCAACCACCTCCTCAAAGTGGCGCGCCGCAACGTACCTTGCCCTAGATTAACGCACTTTTTTCTCCTGCTCTCTGCGGTTGATAAAATATGAGTCTCAGCGTATAGGGTCGCCGGATGCGCGAGTCACCGGCCGGCCTGAGAGGCTATTGGCGCTCACCCGGGGTCAGCCTGTTGGGAACCCCTTCTCGATCGTCGTCGGGCTTTGGGCCTCGGGTCCGGGAGGGGTCTTCAAGCGTCCCTGGCCTTTTGCCAGTACTCCCCGTCCGGATAGGCGTACCTTTTGAGCGACGATGCCTTCATGGTGATGCTGTAGCCGGGGGCAGTGGGAACGGTGTAGCGGCCATCCTTGATCACGACCGGGTCGACGAAGTGCTCGTGCAGGTGGTCGACGTATTCGATAAAGCGTCCTTCCATCGATCCCGAAACGGCGATGTAGTCGAAGATCGAGAGGTGCTGGACGTATTCCGAAAGGCCCACGCCGCCGGCGTGCGGGCACACCGGGACGCCAAACTTCGCCGCCAAAAGGAGCACGGCGAGCACCTCGTTGACCCCGCCCAGCCGGCAGGCGTCGATCTGGCAAAACCCCATGGCCCCGGCCTGGAGGTACTGCTTGAACATGATGCGGTTATGGACGTGTTCACCGGTGGCCACCCTGGCGCCGCTCCCCTCGAGCGCCTGGGCGATGGCCCGGTGCCCGAGGATGTCGTCGGGGCTGGTGGGTTCTTCGATCCAAAAAGGGCGGTAGGGGAGCAAGGCTTTGCTCCAGCGGATGGCCTCGGGGACGTCCCAGACCTGGTTGGCATCCACCATCAACACCCGATCGGGCCCGATGATCTCGCGCACCAGCGCCGCGCGGCGGAGGTCGTCGGCCAGGTCGCGGCCCACCTTGAGCTTAAACGCCTCAAAGCCGGCCTTTAGGGCTTCCCGCACCCGGGTCCGGATCTTCTCGTCGGGATACCCGAGCCAGCCGGCGCTGGTGGTGTAGGCGGGATACCCGTCGCGCATGACGCGGGCCTCCCGTTCTCTTTTGGTCGGCTCGAGGCGCTTGAGGATCGCGGCGGCCTCGGCGGGGGTGAGGGCGTCGGTGATGTAGCGGAAGTCGATGCAACCGACCAGCTCCTCCGGGGTCATGTCGGCGAGGAGTTTCCAGAGCGGCTTTCCCTCGCGCTTGGCCCAGAGGTCCCACACCGCGTTGACGACGGCAGCCGTGGCCAGATGGATGACCCCTTTTTCGGGGCCGAGCCAGCGGAGCTGGCTGTCGCCGGTGAGTCGGCGCCAGAAGGCCGCCATGTCGGCGGTGAAGGCCTCGAGGTCGTGGCCCACCACCTTGGCCG
>WIAM01000038.1 GCA_015519965.1 Thermaceae bacterium | reverse complement strand
CTTTTACACCCACCCCCTCGGGCGGGCCCGGGTGGTGCGCGAAGGGAAGGCGGCCTCGGTTTTCACCTACGGGGGCATGGTTCCGGTGGCGCTTTCCGCCGCGGAGCAGCTGGCCAAAGAAGGGGTGACCCTCGAGGTGATCGACCTCGAGACCCTCTACCCCCTCGATACCGAGGCCATCCTGGCGTCGGTGGCCAAGACCGGACGCGCGCTCGTGCTCTACGAGGCGCCGAAGACCGGCGGCGTGGGTGCGGAGATCGCGGCGCGGATTGCCGAGGAAGCGGTGGACTACCTCGAGGCCCCGGTGCTGCGCCTGGCGGGCTTCGATGCCCCGAGCCCGCCCTATTACCGCCTCGAGCCCCACTACCGGCCCACGCCCGAGCGGGTCGCCAGCGCCGTTCGTCATTTGCTCGCCTACTAAGTGCCTCGCCGTGGCTTTGGCCACGGCGGGGGCCCGAAAACGAGCGCCAATCTCGCATCGGTATTGAAAAACCGGTGGGCGCTCCTTAACCCCTGACGCAAAGCTCGCCGGTGGCCTATTGGCGGGTTAGGGTAAGGGCATGCGAGTCTTTCGTGTGATGGTGGTGGTGGTTCCCGAGGCGGGCAAGCCATGGCAAAGCCCCGGGTCCCACCACTACTTCCAGCTGCTTTCGGTCGTGGCGGAACCCGAGCGTTTGCGGGAGGTCGTCGAGGCCTACGTGACCGACGGTCAGGTGTTTTGGGACGAGTCCGAGGTCGAGGAGGTGGGACCGGCTGAGGGCGAGGCCCGGGTGGAGCCGGTCTCGGCCAAAGTGTTTACCAACGAGTGGTAGCTTGGGCAGTGAGGCGCGAGCGGGCACCGCGCGCATTTGGGTTTGCGCGCGGTGCAGACGTAGCGCCCGTGGAGGACCATGGCGTGGTGGACGAAGATCCAGCGCGACTTGGGGAAAAGCGCTTCCAGATCCCGCCCGATCTTGGGGGGTGATTTGGCCTCGCTGAGGCAGAGCCGTCGCGCCACGCGGCTCACGTGGGTGTCGACCGCGATGCCCGGCACCCCGAACGCGGCGCCGGCCACTACCGTGGCCGTCTTCCAGCCCACGCCCGGAAGCTTTTGCAGCTCGCGGGGGTCCGGCGGCACCTCACCCCCGTAGGTCTCGACCAGCGCCTGGGCCAGGGCGACCAGATTCCTGGCCTTGGTGCGGAAAAGCCCCAGGGTCTTGATGACCCCTTCCACCGCCTCGGGCCGGGCTTTGGCCAGGGCCCCGGGCGTGGGCCAGCGGGCAAAGAGCTCGGGCGTCACCCGGTTGACGCCTTTGTCGGTGGACTGGGCTGAGAGAACGGTGGCCACCAGGAGCTGGAAAGGGTTTTCGTGGCGCAGCTCGGTTTTGGCATCCTGGTAGGTGGCCAGAAGGGCAGCCAGGATGCGCCTGGCTCGCTGCCGCTTAGCCTGGCGGCTTTCTTGGGGGCAGGGGGTCGCGGCGGGCATGGCTTTATGTGCCCCGCCCTGGCAAGAGCCACGGCGGGGGTCTGGAAAAACGTGAGCGGCGGCCATGCGTTCTTGAAGAGTTCATGGGTGCTCGCTTAGTAGGCGCGGGCGAAGACCACCCGTTTGCCGTAGGCTGCCGGCTTTCCGCAGCGGACGCAGCGTCCGCTTTCCTCCGGGGCGTCGAAGGGGATCACCCGGGTGGTGGCCTTGGTTTCCTCCTGGATCGTCTTTTCGCAAGCGATGTCGCCGCAGTGGAACGCGAGGGCAAACCCCTCGGCCACCGCTTCCTTGAAGCTCTCGTAGTCGTCGACGACGCGCGTGCGCTCGTCGCGGAAACGGCGGGCGCGTTCGTAGAGTGCTTGGTGGAAGGCCTCGAGCTTTTGCGGGATTTGGGCCGCGAGTTCGCCAAGGGGGAGGGTTTCCTTGCCCCCCAGACGGCTGGCCAGCACCGCGGTCTTGGCTGCCACGTCCCGGGGACCGAGCTCGATGCGGAAGGGGACGCCTTTGAGCTCCCAGTCGTTGAACTTGAAGCCCGGGGTGTACTGGTCGCGGTCGTCGACGTGGACGCGAATGCCTTTCGCCTTGAGTTCGGCCTGGAGCGTGGCCGCGGCCTCGAGGACCTCCTGGCGGGTCTCCGACTTATATATGGGAACGATGACCACCTGGATCGGCGCGAGTTTGGGGGGGAAGATGAGACCTCGGTCGTCGCCGTGGGTCATGATGATGCCGCCGATGATGCGCCAGGAGAGGCCCCAGGAGGTGGTCCAGACGTACTTCTCCTCGAGGTCCTTGTCTTGGAAGGTGATGTCGAAGGCCTTCGCGAAGTTCTGGCCCAGGAAGTGCGAGGTCCCCGACTGGAGGGCCCGGCCGTCCCGCATCATCGCTTCCATGGTGGTGGTGTAGACTGCACCGGCAAACTTCTCCTTTTCGGTCTTAAGCCCGGAGATCACCGGCAGCGCGGCGTACTCGGTGGCGAACTTCACGTAGACGCCGAGCATGCGTCGTGTCTCCTCTTCGGCTTCTTCCTTGGTGGCGTGGGCGGTGTGGCCTTCCTGCCAGAGGAACTCGCTGGTGCGGAGGAAGGGACGGGTACGCATCTCCCAGCGCACCACGTTGTTCCACTGGTTGAGCAGCTGGGGAAGGTCGCGCCAGGAGCGGATCCAGCGGGACCACATGTACCCGATGATGGTCTCCGAGGTGGGGCGGACGGCGAGCGGCTCCTCGAGCTCTTCGCCCCCGGCGTGGGTGACCACCGCCAGTTCGGGAGAAAAGCCCTCCACGTGCTGAGCTTCCTTTTGCAAAAACCCCATGGGAATGAAGAGGGGAAAGTAGGCGTTTTGATGGCCGGTAGCCTTGAACATCTCGTCGAGCGTGGCCCGGATGTTTTCCCAAAGCGCATAGCCGTAAGGGCGGACCACGATGGTGCCACGGACCGGGCCGTAGTCGGCGAGCTCCGCCATCTGGATGACGTCGAGGTACCAGGCTGAGAAATCCTGGGATTGGGGGGTTGGACCCTTCGCCTTCGCCATAGCCTACCCGTTATACCAAAGGTGCAAAGGCCCCGCCGCGAAAAGGCCGCGAGCTCCCGCTTAGCGACGGGGCAGGAGCAGGACGTAGCCCACCGTGGTGAGCAGGGCGCCGAGCGCGGCCAGGGGGAAGATGGCGCTCACGCCGGTGAGGCCGATGACCATACCCGCGAGCGGGGGCCCGAGCAGGCCCCCGGCGTCCCAGCTGGCGGTGAAGAGGCTGAAGGCCGATCCCCGCAGGCGAAAGGGGACGGCCTTGGTGACCACCACGATGTTGGCGGGGAGGTAAAACCCAGCGCCGAGGCCCATGAGGGTGCCGCCGGCGAACGCCACCAGGGGAAGGGGGAACGCCCAGAGCAGGAAAAACCCCAGCGTGGCCACCACGAAACCAAAAAGTGCGACCCGCGCCGGGTCCTTTTTGTCGGCCAGCATCCCCGCAGGCAGTCGCGCCAGCACCGAGACCAGGCTGTAGTAGCCGAGGAAGCCGCCGACCCAGCTCGCGGGGTAGCCGTTTCGGATGAGGAAGAGGGGATAAAAGGCCTGGAGGATGGAAAAGACGGCGGCGAACCCGGCGTTGGCCCAGGTCGAGGCCCTGAGCGGGGCCAGGGCGAAGACCTCGACGAAGCCCTCCCACCAGCGCCTCGGCTTGGGATCGATGAGGGTCTCCGGCGTTTTGGCCATGGGAATGAGCCAGGGGAGCTGCACCAAAAACACGAGGAGGAAGACCGCTTTGGGCCCGCCTAGGTCGAGCAGCGTTCCCCCGAGCGCGGTGCCCAACATGACCCCGAGGCCGATCAGGAGGTTTCGGGTGCCCATGACCCGGCCGACCACCTCTTCGTCGGCGAGGTCTGAGGTGAGGGCCAGGGTGCTGGGGGCGAAAAGCGCGATGCCCACCCCCTGCAGGAACCGGCCGATCAGCACCGCGGCGAGCGGGCCCAGGTAGAAGAACCCGGCCGCGGCGCTGGCTACGAGACCGAGGAGGGCCGGTAGGCGGCGGCTCCAGGCGTCGGTGGCCCAGCCGCCGAACGGGCGGAGCAAAAGCCCCGCCAGCGGCATGAGCGAAACCGCCCACCCGATCCAGGCGGGCTTGAGGCCGAGGGATTCGAGGTAGAGCGGGAGCGAAGGGATGGTCAGGCCGTAGGCGAGGAAGAAAAAGAAGGTGACGAGGTGAAGAAAGGCCACCGGGCTCACGCCGATGAGTCTACTGCATTTTCTGACCCGCGGGTCAGTTTCCCGGGCCTTCTCAGCGCTCGCCCCGCCTTGCTAGGCTTGGGGTATGTACAAGACAATTCTCTTGGCTTATGACGGATCGGAGCACGCCCGGAAGGCAGCCCGCCTGGCCGGCGACGAGGCCCGCACCCACGGCGCGACGGTGGTCGTGGTCTACGCCTATGACGCCGTACCCGAGTGGCTCGGCGAGCCTTTGTTCGAAGAGGCGCTCTCGCGCCGCCTCGTCCACGCCGAGTCCATCGTGGACGAGGCCAGGGCTCTCGTCGGCGAGGTGGCCTCGCTCGAGATCGAGGTCCTCGAGGGCCCGCCGGCGGAGACCATCTTGCGGGTGGCCGAGGTGCGACAGGCCGATCTCATCGTGATGGGCACCCGGGGGCTCAGCGGCCTGGCGGGCATGCTGCTCGGCAGCCAGAGCCAGAAGGTGGTGGCGCTTTCCAAGTGCCCGGTGCTGCTGGTCAAGTGAACACCCGCGAGCTTTTCGACATACTGATGCAAGACTGGCGGGCTTTGGGTTTTCCCGGAGGGGCCCCGCCGTGGCCTTGCACGTCGGGGTACTTAAGTGATGGGCACTTGGGCGGCGGTCCGGGTGCCGAGCCATACCCTTCGCACGGAGAGGACGCTGCCGTCGTCGAACTCGACCACCAGCCGCCGGCCCTCGAGGCGAAAGGCCAGGATCGCCCGTCCGGCGGCTTCGACCTCGGGGGTGCCCCGGGCCTTGGCCCAGTGCGCGTGACCGTCGGCGCGAAAGTGGATCACGCCCTCGAGCAAAACCAGTTGGGCTTCGGTTTGGGCCCGGTTGATTCGCAGGGCCCGGAGCCGCTTTTTGATCCTGCCAGCGTGGTTCATCGAAACTTGAGGCGAACGGTTTTCTCTGCCGGGGCGCCGTAGCGGAAGCGACCGAAGTAGAGGAGGGGCCTGACGTATTCCGGTAAGGGCACGCCTTCTTGATCGAAGGCGGTTTGGTCTTCCCAAACGGCGCGCACCCGCCCGATGAAAAGGTCGTGGTCGCCGGTCTTGACCCGGCCGGCGGGCTCGAGTTCGTAGGCGGCGAAGGCGTTTTTGAGGATCGGCACATCAAGCGCCTTCCCCCAGAGGACCGCAAGGCCAAAGGCGTTCACCTTGTTGAGGTCCCGCCCGCTGGTGCTGCCAAGACGGGCCGCCAGATCGGCGTGCTCAAAGGAGAGAAACGAAACGCTCCAGGGCGCTTCGTTTTCCAGCAGCCGGTAGGTGTGGCGCTTTGGGCTGATGGAGACACCGAAGAGCGGGGGATCAAACGAGAGCCCAGTGTTCCAGACCGCGGGCATGAAGTTGGCCCCGTGGCTGGGATCTTTCGCCCCCACGATGGCCACCACGCCGGGGTAGAAGTGGAAAAATCGGTCCAGAGCTCGCTCAATCACCGTGACCCGCATCATGCTTTGTCCTCCTGCCAGGGTTCGACCTCGTGTGCTTTGGCCCGGACGAGGCTGCCCGAGGTGGTCTTGATCTCGACCTCCAGGCTGAGCGGGTGGAGCTTGGCGACCTTGCCGCACATGCCGGACTTGGTGCAGACCCGGGCGTTCTTTTTGGGGAGTTGCTCGAGGAGTTCTTTGTAAATGGGGTGCTCGTATGCGATGCAGCAAAGGAGCCGGCCGCAGGGCCCGGAGATTTTTTCCGGCGAGAGGGGGAGTTGCTGGTCCCGGGCCATGCGGATGGTGGTGGGGCCGAAATCCTGCATCCAGGTGCTGCAGCAGGTCTCCATGCCGCAGGCCCCGATCGCCCCCATCTCCGCCACCTCATCGCGAGCGCCGAGGGCGACGAGCTCGATCCGCGCGCCCGATTCCCGGGCCAGGCGCTTGAGTTCGGCGCCGAGCCGCACCTTTCGTTCGGCGTGGTAGCGGACGAAGAGGACCGCCCCGTCGAGGGTGTACTCGACCCCTACGATCTTGACCCCGGGGTATTTGCTTCGAAACAGGCTTTTAATACGCCAGCGGAACGCTTCCGCCCGCTGCTTGAGCGTGGCGTAGCGGGAGAGGTCCTCGGGTGTGGCCAGGCGCAGGATTTCCATCTCCGCCTGTCCGTTTTGGGGCTTGCCCCGGACCACGGCCAGCCGCGGGCCTTCCCGGGTAACCACCACCACCTGAGCGTTGGTCGCGGGGGGCTGGCCGCGGAAGGTGGCCAGGTGGTGCTTGGGTCTGGCTTCAAAGCGTACGGGGACGCACGTTTCCATAGATCCTCCTCAGTTTCAAGACCAGGTAGGCGGCGAGAAGATCGGTGTGGACGTAGGCGCGCCGGGCCTGCTCGATCTCGCTGATCAGGGCGAGGGCCTCGGCGCGCAAGGTCGGTTCGAGGCGGGCGAAGGCTCGTTGCAAGAAAGGGAGCGGCGAGGGTTCCTGGAGAACTTGCTGCAACAGGGCCTTGGCCAGCTCGAGGGCCCGGGGTCCCTCGTCGAGGTGCAGCAAAAGGCCGTCCACCAGCTTGACCACGTCGTGCACCTCGGCTGGGTGTTCGAGTGCCCAGAGGAGCCGGCCGGGGGCGCCCTGGGCGAAGGCGAGCATGTCGGGGTCGTCGCTTAGCGTCCTTAGGCGTTCGGGGGGGAGCGGCGCCAGGCGGACCTCGATGCAGCGGGAAGCGAGCGTTTTGAGGACCGAATGCCCGCTGGGGGCGATGAGCACCAGGTGGGCGTACGACGGCGGTTCTTCAAGCAGCTTGAGCAGAGCGTTGGCCGCTGCCTCGGTCATCTGGTGGGCGCCGTCGATGACCGCCACCTTGCGCCGGTACTGGGGTGCGGACTCGATCCATTCCAGCAGGCTTTGCACCTCGGCCCCCTGGCGGGGGACGATCTGGTCGATGTGGATCTGGGGGTTTTGTGCGGTCTCGCCCGAACGGTTGGTGGTTCTGGGTCCGATTTCGAAGTGGTCGGGGTGCGGGGTTTGGCGGCAGCTCGCGCACTGGCCGCATGGGGGAAAGCCCTGTTCACAGTTGAGGCCGTAGGCAAACCAGGCGGCCAGATGCCGGCGCCCCACGCCCTCGGGCCCGCTGAGCAGCAGGCTCTGGGGCCGCGACTGGGCGAGGAGGTCCCGAGCGTTCTCGTGCCCAATGACCTCGATCATCGTCCCACCTTGAGTCGCTCGTAGAGCTGCAGCGGAAACCCGGCATCGGCCAGGCGCCGCCGCACGGCCTCCAGGTCGTAGGCAACCCGGTAGGCCTCGATACGGGCACTTGCCTCATCCCAAATCGCGTAGGCCGCGAGGGGAAGACCATCCCGGGGCTGTCCCACCGAGCCCGGGTTGACGAGGATCCGGCCCCGGGGCGGCAGGGTGAGCACGGTTTTCTCCTTGGTGAACGGCCGGTAGCGAATCCAGGGGCCGTTCGGCCCTTCCAGGGCCAAAAACGCGCCGGCCAGATGGGTGTGGCCGTGGAAGATCCAGGTCTTGGCGGTGCAGGTGAAGGCTTGACGGGCGACCTCGAGCTCATCGATGTAGACCATGGGGTCGCAAGGGCTGCCGTGGACCATGTGGTGGTGTTCGCCTTCGCGGTGCCAGGGCAAGCGGAGCAGGTAGTCGGTGTTTTCCGGGCGCATGCGCGCCCGTTGCCAGTTGAGAATCTCGAAGATGTAGCCCGAGGACGTCTGCCACTCCGGGGCCAGCATCCAGGCATCGTGATTGCCGAGGACCCCCTGGGCGTTGAGTTTTCGCAAAGCGCCGACCACCGCGTCGCCGTCGGGGTAGTACCCAACGGCGTCGCCGAGGAAGAAAACGCGATCGAACCCCTGTTTCGAGGCGTGCGACATCACGGCCTTGAAGGCGGGGAGGTTGCCGTGGATATCGGAGAGCAGGAGGGTCCGCACGATGTGAGAATATCAGAACAGGCCGAGCAACTTTAGTGCAGGGAGTACCAATAGACCGCCCAGCGCCCGGGCGAAGGCCCGCTGGGAAAGGGTGCTGGCCAGGGCGTTGCCAAGGCCCAGCCCGAGGAGGACGCCGGGGAGGGTGAAGAAGGCCAGTTTGACCTGTTCGAGACGCAAAAGTCCGGTGGCGGCGTAAGAGAGCGTCCAGGCCAGGGTTCCCAGGGCGAAGACGGCCGTGAACAGCGCCCGGGCCTCGTTTTTTGGGTAACGCAGGGGAACGTAAATTAAAAAGGGCAGGGCGCCGGCCCCGACCATGCCGACCAGGAAGCCACCGCCAAAACTCGCAAGTCCGAGCCGGAGGGTTTCCCCGGGGGTCTCTTTGGGCGGTTTGGAGGGTTCGCTGGGTCGGAAGAAGATCCAAAGGGCAAAGCCGAGGAGGACCAGCCCCAACGCTTTTTTAAGAAGCATTTCCGGAAGTGCGATCAGGGCGTGGGTGCCGAGGGCGATGCCGAGGGCATACGCCAGCGCCGCTGGCAGATCGCGCCGCACGTTTAGGTGGCGCCGGACCAGGTAGAGCATGGGGAGGTTGGCCAGAAAGAGGAGGAAGGCGGTGTAGGGGACGACGGTCTTGAGGGGGCTGACCAAGCTCAGGGTGGGAACGATGAAGAGCGCGGGGCCGAATCCGGCCAGGCCTTTGACCACGAAGGCGAAGAGGGCTACGGCGTTGGCGAGGACGGTCATGCCAAAGCCATCCTAAGGCGTAAGCTGAGGCGAGATGGCAACGATTCCCCTGGCCCGGCTCCTTTACGCCTTGCTGCTCGCTTTGATCGTGGCCTACCTCTATGCCGTTTGGAGCGAGGACTCGAAGACCCCTTGGATCGCGTTAGGCAGGATGCTCGCCCAGCTCTTGCTCGTGGGCTACGCTCTGGCCTACGTGTTCCTCACCCGCCATCCCCTGGTGGTGTTCGCCGTGCTCACCGCCATGGCCATGGTCGCGGGATGGATCGCCCTTCGCACCGTGCTCGACCGGCGCCGGCGGCTTTTCCCCTACGCGCTCGCCGGCGTCTTGGGCGGCGGCGGGCTAGCGCTTTTGGTGGCGACCGAGCTCGTTCTCCGACCCCGTCCCTGGTATGCGCCCTCGGTGCTCATCCCTTTGGGAGGGATGGCCTTTTCCAATGCGATGAATGCCGTGAGCCTGGCGGCTGAGCGTTACTTCGCCGAGCGCGCCTTGGGTCTCGACTTTGCTCGGGCCAGGGCCAGGGCCTTCCGGGCGGGGCTGATCCCGGCGACCAACGCCCTCTATGCCGTGGGTCTAGTCTCGATTCCGGGGTTGATGACGGGGCAGATCCTGGCCGGTGTTGATCCCTTGGTGGCGGCACGGTATCAGATCCTGGTCATGCTGATGATCTTCGCCGCCGCCGGATTGTCGGCGGCGGCGCTTCTGGTGGGGGTGAGGCGCATCGAGGCCCGGGAAACGACTGGCTGAAGTGCCACCGGCGAGGCGAGAACGGCCCCCTTCGGATCCTCACTCCGATTCGCGGTCCATTTCGGCTTCCAGCCGCGCGACGTGTTCGCCGATGAGCTCGAAGCCCGAGAGCCAAAAGCCGGGGTCCTCGATG
The DNA here is from genome assembly GCA_015519965.1 of Thermaceae bacterium. Lineage (GTDB taxonomy): Bacteria > Deinococcota > Deinococci > Deinococcales > Marinithermaceae > WFXV01. The sequence goes on along the minus strand of WIAM01000038.1, from coordinate 43,287 downwards.
TCAAAGCCTTCTTTTTGCAGGAGCTCGGCGGGGTTTTGGGACCCCCCGGCGGCCAGAATGCGTTTCAGCTTGGGAACGAACGCCTGGCCCTCGGTCTGGTAGCGCCGGTAGAGCGAAAGCACCAGCAGCTGGCCGAAGGCGTAGGCGTAGACGTAAAAGGGCGTGTGGTAGAAGTGGGGCACCATCAGCCACTCGTACTGGAAATGCTCGGGGACCTCGACCGCGTCGCCGAATTGGTCCTTGAGCGTTTTGAGGTAGGCCGAGTGGACCGCCTCGAGGGGCGCGCCGCCGGTGAGGAGGTCGTGGGCCTCGATCTCGAAGCGGGCGAAGTAGGCCTGGCGGAGGATGGTGCCGTAGAAGCCGTCGAGTTGGTGAAAGAGGATGCTCATTCGGAGCCTGGGATCCGATTCGGTTTCCAGCAGCCGGTCGACGAGCAGCATCTCGCCGAAGGTTGAGGCTGACTCCGCCAGGGGAAGGGGTGGGTGGAAGGTGAAGACCGGATGGGAAGCGGCGAGCAGACTGTGGACCGAGTGCCCGAGTTCGTGGGCCAGCGTGGCCACATCGCGGGCCTGGCCCTGGAAGTTGAGGAGCACGTAGGGGGTCATGCCGGGCACGGGGCCGTAAGAGAACGCGCCCGAGCGTTTCCCGTCGCGGGGGAAGACATCGATGTGTCGGGCCTCGATAACCTGTCGCATCAGCGCTTCGAACTCGGGGTCGAACTGCTTGAAAGCCTCGCTGACCAGCGCCACCGCTTCGTCAAAGGTGTACTGGCGCTCGCTTTCCCCGACCGGGGCGTAGAGGTCGTAGCGGGAAAGCCGCTTCATGCCGAGCGCCCGGGCCTTGAGGCGGAAGTAGACCTGGAAGGTTTGGCTCCCCTCTTCCGTGGCCTTGAGCAACGCCTCGACCACGGCATCGGGGAGATCGTTCATCTTGTTCCTCGCCGAGATCGGGGTTGGGAAGCCCCGGAGCTTGACGTATTCGTTTTTCCAATCCTCGGCCACCAGCCGGTAGAGCTCCCCCAGGATCATCGCCTCTTCGCGGTAACGCTTGAGCATGGCGTCGTAGGCGGCCTGGCGGACGGCAGGGTTTTGATGGCGGGTGTAGCGCGAGAGCTCGCTCTTTTTGGCCTCGATGCGCTTGCCCTCGGCTTCGAAAGCGAAGGTGTAGCGGTCGTTGATTGTTTCGTAGATCTTGCCCTGGGCCCGGGCCACCGTGTTCTTGAGGGTGATGGCCCGCTCGGCCTCCTCGCCGAGGGTGTAGGGGCGCCACGAGCGCATTTCGGCGAGCCAGTAGGCATAGCGATGCCCCGCGGCCTCGATCAGGGCCTTGGCCTTGGCGTCCTCGAGGTGCTTCCACCACACCTCGAAAAAGAGGGTCTTGGCCGAGAGCTCGCCGAGCTGGCTCTGGGCGTGGGCGAAGCGGGCCTGGGCAGCTTCGGAGCGGCTGTCGGCATAGAACTCGAGCGCGGCGTAGGCGACGAGCCTGTGGGCCAGGAGGGAGAGTTCTTCAAACTCCCGGAGCAGCTCGAGGAAGCCGTCGCGATCGAGGTCATTCAGCTTTTCCCGCCAGCGTCCGAAGTGTCCGGCCTTTTCCGTCAGGGCTTTGAGCTCGGTTTCGTACGCGGCCACGTCCGGGAAGAGGTCGGTGAGGTCCCAGCGCCATGATTGAACGTCGTTTGCCATGCGTCCAATATACGGGGTAGGCGGGGTTATACCTCTTGGGGGTATAAAGGAGGTATGAGCGAGCGTCTTGTGATCATCGGTGGCGTGGCCGCGGGGATGAGCGCCGCGGCCAAGGCGAAAAGGAGTCGTCCTGACCTCGAGGTCATCGCCTTTGAAAAAACGCATTACGTGTCTTATGGGGCCTGCGGGTTGCCCTACTTCATCGCGGGCGAGATCGAGCGGGTCGAGGCGCTGGTCGCTCGGACGCCAGAGCAGTTCAAAAAGCAGGGCATTGCCGCGCTCACCCGCCACGAAGTGGTCGAGGTGGACTACGAAAACCGCGAAGTTTTGGTGCGCGACCTCGATGGGGGAGAAACGCGAAGGGAGCGCTTCGATTATCTGGTGATCAGCACCGGCGCCAGCCCGGTGCGCCTGGCCCTTCCCGGTGCCGATCTGCCTGGGGTTTTTACCCTGCGCACGCCGGAGGACGGGCTCGCGATTCGCGAGTGGTTGGACCGCGCCCGTCGCGCGGTGGTGGTCGGCGGCGGGTATGTGGGCCTCGAAATGGCCGAGGCCTTCCGAAAACGGGGCCTTGCGGTGGTGGTGGTCGAGGCCATGGACCGGGTCATGCCCCAGCTCGATCCGGAGATCAGCGAGATCGTCGCCCAGGCGTTGGTTCGGAGCGGGGTCGAGGTCGTTACCGGGGCTCGAGTCGAGGGGTTTGCCGGTGAGGGTGCGCTCCGCGCGGTGGTGACCAGCCAGGGGACGATCGACGCCGATCTGGCCCTGGTCTCGGTTGGCATCCGGCCGAACGTGGCCTTGGCGGAGCAAATAGGCGTTCGGCTCGGTCCCACCGGCGCCATTGCTGTCGACGAGAAGCTTCGCACCAACCTCCCCGGGGTTTGGGCCGCCGGCGACGTGGCCGAGAGCGTGCACCTCGTGACCGGCGAGCCCTACTGGCTGCCCCTTGGCGACGTGGCCAATAAGCACGGCCGCACCGCGGGCGCGGTGATCGCCGGTGAAGACGCGACGTTCAAGGGGGTGGTGGGCAGCGCGATCAGCAAGGTCTTCGATCTCGCGGTTGCGGTGACCGGACTCACCGAGGAAAGGGCGCGCCAGGCGGGCTTTGACGTTCGCTCGGCGATGATCAAGTCCCGGGACCGGGCGCACTACATGCCCGGTGGCCACCCGCTTTTCGTCAAGCTCGTCTACGAGGCGAGTTCGGGCCGCTTGCTCGGCGCTCAGATCGTGGGTGGGGGCAGCGACGCGCTGCGCGTTGATGTGGTGGCAGCGCTCATCCAGCAACGGGCTACGGTTGAGGACCTGCGCCGGCTTGATTTGGCCTACGCCCCGCCGTTCAGCCCGGTGTGGGACCCGTTGCTGGTCGCCGCCAACCAGGCCAAATAGGCCTGTATGAACGTTTGTTAAGAGGTCCTTCAGCCGCTTTGGGCCCGGCCTTCTTAGGCTGGCCTCGAGGTGATGGCAATGAAAAGCAGAAGGTGGTTGGTTGGGGTTTTGGGTGTCTTCGGTGTGGTCGCGCTTTCGGCCTGCAGCTCGCTGGCCACGCCCCAGGCGGACAGCAGCGACGCCCAGGCGGTCGTGGCGGACGAGCTGGCCCTCGATGGGGCGCTTTTGGAGGATCTGGCGGCGGGTACGCTGACCGCGGGCAGCCAGGAGGTGGCTACCCAGTCGCTCCTTCCCGGCTTCCCCCGTCCGGTGGCCCGCTTACTCCGGCACTGGCGGGTGCGACTCGCAGACATTGACCCGGCGAGCGGTCAGTGCTCGGTGAACGTGAGCGCCGGCCAGGACGGTGATAACGACGGCGTACTGGGCGGATTCTCGGTCGAGTTCACCAACTGCTCCGCCACCACCGACGACGGCCACACCGCCACGTTCGCCGGAAAGCTCAGCTATGGGGATACCGACGACACTGATCCCAACGTCACCAGCCGGACCATGACGTTTACGAATTTCCAGGCCACCATCAGCGGCACCAACGCCCGCGGCGTGGCCTTCAGCCGCAGCCGGACCTGGGACGGCAGCGTGACTGTCGCTCCAGATTCGGGCGGCGGCGTGACCATTACCAAGAGCATGCAGGTGCAAATCATCCTCACCCGCGACGGCCAGGTGGTGCATCAAACCGATACCACCATCGATCGCACCACGACCTACACGCCCGACGACTCGGCGCGCCCCCGTGACGCGGGTACGCTCGAGGTCAGCGGCACCGTCGACATGACCCGCGACGGGACCAATTACGTGTTCAACGTGGCCACCGACGCCAACGACCCCTTGCACTGGTCGAAGAGCTGCGCCCAGCAGCAGGATAACTTCCCGGGATTTGACCGCGGGACGGTGGTCTACACCTACACCACGAACGGCCAGGTGACCAAGACCATCACCGTCACCTACCAGGACTGCGGCCAGGCCAACATCAACGTGAGCTTTTAGCGGGAAAACCCTCTCAAAGCCCGGCCCGCGCGGGCCGGGCTTTACCCGTAGATGCGCAAGACCCTTTGGATACCCGAGAGGTAGGCGGGGCCGAAAAAATGGACATGGACCAGGAGGAAGTAGAGCTGGTAGTAGGGGAGGGCCTCGCGAACCTCGGTGGGAATGGGGAAGAACGTCTCGTAGTGTTCCCAAAAAGGCGGGGGAAAGCCGCCAAAGAGCTGCATCATCGCCAGGTCCACCCCCCGTTCCCCGACCCAGACCGAGGGGTCGATGAGGGCCGGACCTTGGGTGCTCATCAGCACGTTGCCGTGCCAGAGGTCGCCGTGAATCAGTGTTGGACCTTCGGTCGGGGGTATGTAGCGGGCGAGGACGCGTTCGAGGTCCTTTCCGGTGGGCCCGAGCTGGCTCCAGGTGGCCTCGAGCAGGGGTTTAAGACGGAAATTCACGAAGTACTCACCCCACGCCCCGTGCTCGCCCGGGGGCAGCGGGAAGGTGCCCAGATACACCGGTTTGGACCACCCGTAACGCTCCTTTCGGGTTTTGTGAAGGCGGGCCAGCATTTCCGCAAGCTCCGGCCACCAGTCCGACTTGCCGGGAGGCAGGTAGGTGAGCACGAGCCCCGCCTCGCCGGCCCAGAGGACGTCGGGGGTGAGAATACCCGCCTTGCGAAGGGCTCGGAGCCCTTCGGCTTCCGCCGGGAACATGCCGGGTGGGGGCGCGGGGTGGGTCTTGATCACGTAGGGCCCGGCACGCCACAGACGCGCCACGTCACCACCCCCCATCGGCTCCGGGGACGGGGCCTTTAGCCGTGCGGCCTCAAGGAGCTCTTCCGGCTTCATCGTTTTCTGGCCAAAGCCGTTCCAGCCACTTCTCCACCAGGTCGGCGAGTTCCAAATACGTTTGTTCGAACAGCCAGAGGTCGCCCTCCCAGGGGTCGTTGATCTCGCCCTGGCCCCAGGGTTCGGTGATCAGGTGCACCTTGTCCCGGAACGGGCCTGCCAGGCGCACCAGGTCGCGCTCGACCTCACGGTCGGCGGCCAGGATGAGGTCGTAATGTTGGAAGTCCTCCGGTCTGATCTGGCGCGCCCGGTGCTCGAAATACGCGCCGTGCCTTTTGAGCACGGTCTCGGTTCGCGGGTCCATGGGCTCCCCGGCGTGCCAGGGCCCGGTTCCCGCCGAGTCCACCTCGAAGGCGTTCTCTAGACCGCGTTCTTTGATGAGCTTGCGGAAGATGCCCTCCGCCATGGGGCTGCGGCAGATGTTGCCGAGGCACACGAAGAGCACTCGGGTCGGTTCCATGGCAGTCAGTCTACGCCGAACGCCTTTTCAAAGGCGGCCTGAAGCCCGGCCTCGGCGGCGCTCAGGAAGGCCTGGAAGCGCTCGACGAACGCCTCTCCCTTTGCGGTGAGGCGGGTGGTGCCGCCGCCTTCGCCGCCGCTTTTGCTTTCGACCAGGGAAAAGCCGAGCGCCGCTTCGACCTCCCGGATCCGGGCCCAGGCCGCGCGGTAGGAAAACCCGGCTTTGGCCGAGGCGGCCTTGAGGTTTCCCGTGGCCTTGATCGCGAGCAAAAGCCTGAGTGTCCGGGGGCCCATTAGGTAGGTTCCGTCTTCGCTTTCCAGCCAGAACTTTGCGCGCGGGCGCATGCTTTATTTTCGCATAATGGAGGCATGGACATCCTGCCCTATCTCAAGGAGATCAGCAAGAAAACACCCTCGAAGATCCTCCTCGTCGTGCTCGACGGCGTCGGAGGTTTGCCGCGTGAGCCCGGTGGTCCCACCGAGCTCGCCGCCGCCAGCACCCCGAACCTGGACCGACTGGCTCAAAGTAGCGCGCTTGGTCTGTATACGCCGGTCTTTCCGGGCCTCGCGCCTGGCTCGGGGCCCGGTCACCTGGCGCTTTTCGGATATGACCCCCTGAAATACCAGGTGGGCCGGGGCGTTCTTTCGGCGCTGGGGCTCGGCATTCCGCTCGGACCCGACGATGTCGCGGCTCGGGGCAACTTTGCCGCCTTCGATCCGGAGGGAAGGGTGCTGGACCGCCGGGCCGGGCGCCCGAGTACCGAGGAGAACCGGCGGGTGGTGGCGAGGCTTCGCGAGGCGATTCGCGAGATCGACGGGGTGGCGGTTGAGATCCACACCGAGAGCGAGCATCGTTTCGTGGTGGTGCTCCGTGGCGAAGGCCTGGGGGATGCGGTCTCCGATACCGATCCCCAGGTCACCGGGGTGCCGGCCAAAGAGGCCGAGGCGGTGGGCGGTGACGAGCCCTCGAGGCGGACCGCTGCCATCCTCAACGCGTTCGCACGCCAGGCTCGGCAGATCCTGGCCGACGAGCCGGTCATCAATGGCGTGCTTTTGCGCGGCATCTCGAAGCGGCCCAACTTTCCCGCCCTCGGCGAGGTCGCGTCACTGACGCCTGCGGCGATCGCGAGCTACCCCATGTACCGGGGGGTGGCGGAGCTTGTGGGCATGCACGCCCTTGACCTCGACACTTCGGAAGACGACCCCGACCGGCCCAGGGCCAAGCTCGAGGCGATCCGGTCCAACTGGCAGGCCTTCGACTTCTTCTACCTCCACTTCAAAAAGACCGATTCCAAGGGTGAGGACGGTGACTTCGAGGGTAAGGTGGCGCGCATAGAGATGTTCGACCGCCTCCTGCCTGAGCTCCTCGATCTCGGGCCCGACGTGGTGGCCATTACCGGGGATCACTCGACGCCGGCGGTACTCAAGGCCCACTCGTGGCACCCGGTCCCCCTGCTCATTTTTGGCCCCCATCTCCGCAACGACGCGGCCCGCCGCTTCACCGAAGATGAGGCGCAAAAGGGCATTTTGGGTCAGCTCCGGGGCACCGAACTCCTGCCCTTGCTGCTCGCGCATGCCGGCAAGCTGCAAAAATTCGGCGCCTAAGTGAGTGCTCGCGAGCTTTTTCAACGTTTGCCGTCGTTTGCCTGGACCTCTGCCGTGGCTTTGGCGACGGCGGAGGTCGTTTAGATGCCAAGCGATGATTTCTTGCGGGCCCTTTTTCGCCGGCCGCCCCGCGGCGTTTCCTGAGTCCAGAGGTCGAGGACCAGATGGATCCACTGCGAGAGCAGGTAGCCGAGGGTGAAAAGGCTGGCCTCGAGGGGATGCTCGAGGATGAGCGCCCGGAGATCGAACCTGGCCAGGAGGCCAGCGCTCGCGGCCAGGATTGCCAAATAGGCGATGCGACTTAAAGGCCCCAGAACCCAGGAATGCGAGAGGCCTCGATGTTTGAAGATCATTCCGTAGGGCCACCACAGCACTTTGAGCGGCCCCCACCATTTGAGTGGCCTCGGCTCCTGGCGCTCCGCGAGGTCGAGGTCGGGGGTGATCAAATAGGTGCCGAGTGCGAATCCAGCCAAATAGCTCCAAACCCCCTGGGCCGGAAGGGCAAGGGCACCCCCCAGCCAGGCGGCGGCCTGGGCGACGAGAAATCCGGTGTTGATGGTTTCGTGCACCTTACCCGAGGGCATGGCCCTCCTACGTTAAAACGAAAGTCATTCCAAGAAAAGGCACCTGGGGAACCGTAATGTCCAGTTACCCCGGTATCCTACCAAATGTTTACGATATCTTTACGGTAGGGGCCGAAAGTAATGGTCGGAGGTGATGGTGGTGATGTGGGGTTGTCCCTGGTGTGGATGGGGTTACGGAATGGGAGGTTGGGGACTCTTGTTCGGAATTTTGTGGTTCGTCCTGATCGCCTGGCTGGTCTACGCCGTGGTCCGCGCCATGACCCGAGGTGACGGCGGAGGCGGTGGCGGTGGCCGGGGCGGTAGCGATCGCGCCCTCGAGGTCCTGCGCGAGCGTTATGCCCGGGGCGAGATCGATAAGGAGACTTACGAGCGCATGAAGCGCGATCTGGAATCTTGAGTTTCCCCCGGCACCCCCATCGGGGGGCGCCGGGGTACTTTGCAAAGGGGGCGAAATGGCGAAAGTCCTGGTCGTGGACGATGATCCCGCGATCCGCGAGATTCTCCGTGCCTACTTGAGTCGGGAAGGCTACGAGCTCCTCGAGGCCGACGACGGTGAAGCGGCGCTCGAACTCGCGCCCCAGGCCGACTTGGTGGTCCTGGACCTGATGCTGCCAAAGCTCGACGGCTGGGCGGTGGCCGAGCGCTTGCGCGAGCTGCGCCCCGAGCTTCCGGTGCTGATGCTGACCGCCCGGGGCGAGGAAGAGGAGCGGGTTCGGGGCCTCGAGCTCGGCGCCGACGACTACGTGACAAAGCCGTTTTCGCCCCGCGAACTCGTGGCCCGGGTGAAGGCCCTTTTGCGCCGGGTCGGTCTCAAGGAAGAGCTGCGCTACGGCGACCTGGTGATTCGGCCCCACACGCGGGAGGTCTTTTTGCACGGCGAACCCCTGCACCTCTCGCGGCTTGAGTTCGACCTCCTCCTCCTGCTCGCCCGTCACCCGGGCATGGTCTTTTCCCGGGACCGGCTGCTTGAGCGGGTGTGGGGGGAGGATTTCTTCGGCGTCGATCGAGTGGTTGACGTCCACGTGGCGGCGCTCAGGAAAAAGCTCGGCGACGATCCTGAGCATCCGCACTACATCGAAACCGTCCGGGGCGTCGGGTATCGTTTCAAAGAGACCTGATGCGACTCTTCGTCAAACTCCTTTTGAGCTACCTGCTGGTGGTGGTGCTGGCCGAGTTGGCGCTCGCCTTCTTGGTCGAGGTCTTCGCGCCGGAGTTTTTTCGCGGTCACGTCGCTCACATGCTCGGGGCCTCGGCGATGATGGGCATGGGGCCGATGGCCGAGGCGCTGAGGAAGGATTTGGAGTGGGCGCTTAGGAGTACGCTCAACTCGGCGTTTTTGGCCTCGCTCCCCGTCGCCACGCTGGTTGCCGGAGGCATCGCGTTTTTCGTCAGCCGAAAACTGACCCAGACCGCGGTGATGCTGGCCACAGCCAGTCGAAAGGTGGCGGAGGGAGACTACAGCGTCCGGCTGCCGGTGCTCGGCAACGACGAGCTCTCAGAACTCGCCCTCCACTTCAACCGCCTGGCCGAGGCGCTGGAGAAGATCGAACGCACCCGGGTGGAGCTCATCGGGAACGTAGCCCACGAGCTGCGCACGCCCCTGGCGGCTTTGCAGGGGTATGCCGAGGCGATGGCCGACGGGGTGATGCCGGCGGATGCGGCGGCGCGGGCGATCACCCGGGAGGTGCAGGCCATGCGCCGGCTGGTCGAGGACCTCTCCATGGTGTCCCGGGTCGAGGCGGGGGCGGTGCCGATGGAGCTCCGGCCCTACGAGGCCGACGCCCTGTTGCGCGCGGCCTACGAACGCTTCCTGCCTGCTTTTGAGGCCAAGGGGGTCGAGCTCGACCTCCAGCTGCCCGAAAAGCCGCTGCCACCGGTTCAGGCCGACCCCGAGCGGGTGGGGCAGGTCCTCGCCAACCTGATCCGGAATGCCCTCCGCCACACCCCCGCCGGGGGGCGGGTCATCCTTTCGCTCGGCGAAGATGCGTCCGGAGCCCGCTTTTGCGTTTCCGACACCGGCCCCGGCATCCCCCGCGAGTTTCAGGAGCGCGTTTTTGAGCGCTTTTTTCGCCTCGATCCTGCGCGCAGCCGGGCCCAGGGGGGCACTGGAGTGGGCTTGACCGTGGCCAAGGGGTTGGTCGAGGCGATGGGCGGCCGGATCTGGCTCACTTCCGAAGTGGGAAAGGGCACCACCTTTTGTTTCACGCTGCCGTTTGCGTAGGGCGAGTCCGGTTTTTACAGGGGCTTTACAGGAAGGGGCTAGCCTCGAGGCATGCGACGGTTATCGTGGATCGTTCTCGGCGTTCTGGCGGTTGGCGCGGGCCTTTGGCTCGGGTTCGGCGGGTTCGGGCGTGATCAGGGAGGCGAGCTCGAGGGCCTTTCCCCGAAAGAGGCACTGGCGCTCGCCAACCAGTGGGCCGAAGAGGCAAAGGGGGTCCAGAGCTACCTCACCGCCAAGGAGATCGTTTTCGTCTTCTCGGACAAGAAAACGAAGCGCGTGCCTTTGCCGAAAGACGAGATGGCGCTCGCCGTCGCGCCCTACGTGCGCTACACCCACCCATGCGAAGTGCATTTCATGTCCAGCTGCCGGGGTGAGCTCGCGGAACAAACCTTCGCCGTGAAGGTGATCGACGAAAACGGCGATGTATTCTGGGAAGGAAAGGTCAAGACAATGGCGAATGGATTTTTTGAACTGTGGTTGCCGAGGGGGAGAAATTACCGCCTCGAGGTCAAGCAGGGCGATTACATCGGAACGGTCCCCATTACCACCGAAGGGAACGCGCCGACCTGCATTACCAACCTGAGGCTTGAAAAGCGGGGGAACGATGCCTGAGGAACACAGCGAACGTAAGGGTATGAGCGGCGGGAAGCTTTCCCGCCGCGCGGTGATCGGTGCTGCCGCGGCGCTCGCCGGCGCCGGGCTTTGGGGGCGGGGCGCCCGGGCCCAAGGCCAGGGCACGCTGCCGGGGGCGATCAAAAGCCAAGACGGCCTGCTCACGGTTGAGCTCGACGCTGGATTGCGCCCGGTCACGGTGGCCGGTCAGCTGGTTCAGCTCTTCGCCTACGGGGGGCGGGTGCCCGGGCCTCGGCTGGAGCTCAAAGCCGGGGACACGCTCCGGTTGAGGTTCGTGAACCGTCTGAAAGAACCGACGAACCTCCATTTTCACGGCCTGCACGTGTCGCCAAGCGGCAACGCCGACAACATCTTCCTCGAGGTGCCCCCCGGGGCGACCCAGGATTACGAGTTCCAGATTCCGGCCGATCACCCGGCCGGCACCTTCTGGTACCATCCGCACCTCCACGGCTTGGTGGCCAAGCAGGTATTCCTCGGGCTTTCGGGCCTTTTGATCGTGCGGGGGGCGCTCGACGAGATTCCCGAAGTCGCCGCCGCCAACGAGGCCTTCGCGGTGCTGAAGGACTTCGCGATCCAGGGAGGTCAGGTACCACCGCCGGCACCCATGGACACCGTCCAGGGTCGGGAAGGCCCGGTGGTGACGGTGAATGGCAAGGCGAGGGAGCGTTTCGTGGTGCCCCGGGGTGGCCTCCTGCGCCTTCGATTGCTCAATGCCTCGAGCAGCCGCTTTTATCACCTCCGCCTGGAAAACCACCCCCTCTACCTCATCGCCACCGACGGGGGGGCGCTCTCGGAGCCGGTGGAGCTCGATACCCTCCTCCTGGCCCCGGGCGAGCGGGCCGAGGTCCTCATTCGCGGCGACCGCAATCCTGGGAGCTACCGTCTGCTCGACCTGGGTTACGACCGGGGAGTCGCCGGCATGGGGGCGTTCGGCGGCACCCGCCAGGCTGGGACGCGCGTTTTGGCCGAGATCGTCTACGGAGAAGCGCGGCGGCCGGCGCTGCCGCTGCCCGAGCGTCTTTTGCCCGTCGTTCCCCTGGAAAACCCGGTCCGCACCCGCCGCTTCGTGCTCGGCCACGGCATGCAGATGGGGCGGGGGATGGTGTTCATGATTAACGGCCGGATCTTTAGCCCCCAGCGCGTGGACACCAGCGTCAGGCTAGGTGAGGTCGAGGAGTGGGAGATCGTCAACGCCGGGGTCATGGACCACCCCTTCCACCTCCACACCAACCCTTTCCAGATCGTCAGCCGGAATGGGTATCCGGAGACGGTGAGGGCCTGGAAAGACGTGGTCTTGGTGCGTCGCGGCGAGCGGGTTCGCATCCGGGTCGCCTTCAAGGACTTTCCCGGAAAGACCGTCTATCACTGCCACATCCTCGACCACGAGGATCTGGGTATGATGGGCATCATCGAGTTCCGTGAGGGAGGCGTGTAATGGCGCGTCGCGGTATCAGCCCCCGGCAGCGCCCGAGGCCGAAAAGGCGGGGGGCGGTGTTGTGGGGCGTCTTACTCTTGGTCGTGGCCGGGATTGTTGGCTATGTTTTGCTCCAGCCCAAGACCGACGATTTCGACGCCCTGGTTGCAGAGGGTAAGAGCGCCCTGGCCCAGGTGGTGGAAGAGCCGGATCTGGGCAGCCGGCACCTGCCCCCGGGGAAAGAGATCCGCTATGCGACCCCGACCCCCACATCGGGGCTCCACAGCCCCTTCGATGTAAAGCCCGGCTTTTATCGCGAAGCCCAGCCCGCCGTTCGCCTGGTGCACAGCCTGGAACACGGCGAGGTCGTGATCTATTACGACCAGCCGGGCAAGGCGGCGCTCGCCTACCTCCGGCGCTGGGGGGCTGAGTTCCAGGAGCCTTTCCAGGGGGTGGTCATCGTTCCCCTAAAGGGGCTGGGACCCAAGGTCGTGCTCACCGCCTGGCGAAGACGGCTCGACCTCAACCCCTTCGATCCCGCGGCGGCCGCGGCCTTCATCGATCGCTACCGGGGTCGGGGTCCGGAACGGCAGGTGCGGTGAGGCCATGGCAATGGGGGCGAGAGGCAGGCCGAATGGCCTGCCTCTCGCTGTTTGCACGCGATCCAAAGTCGTGCTATCCTATCGATAGCCCACCCCCCCCGGGGGGGGTCAAAGGCAGAAGCAGGACATTCGGCTGCCGCCTTGCACGAAATGATTTGCCCGGACGTCGTAGAGTGAGGGTGAGGGAGGGCAAGGATGCACCGGCAGCGGGTTCCTGCGGGAGCTCTTCTCGAGAGTCGCGTGTTTCGGAGGTGATCGCAGGTGGAAGAGAAGGAAAAAGGCATGAATCACGGTTCGCACAAGCACGACCATCAATCCCACAACCACGATGGTCACGGGGCGCACGACCACAAAGGGCATGACCACGGCGGCGCCGGAGATCACGGCGCCCACGGCGGCGGCGCCCACCACGACCACGGCGGGGCCGGGGGGCATGAAGGGCACGACAAACACGCGGGGCACGACCCCAAGGACTTCCTGCGCCGTTTCTGGCTCAGTGCGATCCTGACCCTGCCGATCCTCTATTTCTCCTCCCAGATGCAGGCGTGGTTGGGCTACACCGCCTACTCGGCGCCCTGGACCCCCTGGGTGGGGCCGGTGCTGGGCACGATCCTTTACTTCTACGGCGGGAGCCCCTTCCTGAAGGGCGCGATCGCCGAATTCCGCCACCGCCAGCCGGGGATGATGAGCCTGATCGCGCTGGCGATCAGCGTGGCCTACATTTACAGCCTGCTGGTGTCACTCGGCTTTCCGGGCAAGCCCTTCTACTGGGAACTCTCAACGCTGATCGACATCATGCTGCTCGGGCACTGGGTGGAGATGACCAGCGTGCAGCAGGCCAGCCGGGCGCTCGAGGCCCTGGCCGAGCTGGTGCCTACCAAGGCCCACCGGGTCGAGGACGGCGAGGTCCGCGACGTTTCGGTGGAGGAACTCCGCGAGGGCGATCTGATCATGGTCCTCCCCGGCGAGCAGATCCCGGTGGACGGCGTGGTCGTCGAGGGCACGAGCAGCGTCAACGAGGCCTTCCTGACCGGTGAGTCGAAGCCGGTGACCAAGGCCGAGGGGGACGAGGTGGTGGCCGGCGCCATCAACAACGAGGGCGTGCTCAAGGTGCGGGTTTTGCGGACCGGCGAAGCCACCACCCTCTCCCAGATCGTGCGTCTGGTGCGCGAGGCCCAGAGCGCCCGAAGCCGTTTCCAGGCGCTCGCCGACCGGGCGGCTTCCTGGCTCTTCTACATCGCACTGGTGGTCGGGACGGTGGCCTTTGTGACCTGGATTCTGCTGGGGGAAAACTTCAACTTCGCCCTCGCCATCGCCGTGACCACCCTGGTCATCGCCTGCCCCCACGCGCTCGGTCTGGCCATTCCCTTGGTGACCTCGAACGCCACCGCGATGGCGGCACAAAACGGCATTCTGGTGAAAAACCGGGAGGCCTTCGAGCGGGCCTGGAACGTCAAGGCGGTGGCCTTCGACAAAACCGGCACCCTGACCGAGGGGCGCTTCGCGGTGCGACGCGTGGCAGGGCAGGGTCTCTCGGAGGAAGCGCTCCTGCGCCTGACCGCGGCGCTTGAGGCCACCAGCAGCCACCCGCTGGCCGAGGCGATCGTCGAGGCAGCCAAGGAACGGGGGCTCGAGCTGCCGCAGGTGGCCGACGCCCAGGCGGTCCCGGGGCAGGGGATCGTGGGCAATGTCGATGGGCAGAAGGTCTATGTCGGCCGGCCCGAGTGGCTGCGCGAGTTCTCCCTGGATCTCGGCGAACTCAAGAAGGTGCTCGATGAGGCCGAATCCCGTGGCGAGAGCGCGATCGTGACCTTCACCGAGTCCAAGGTGCTGGGCGTGCTTTCGCTCGCCGACCAGGTCCGCGAGAGCGCCCGCGAGGCGGTCCGCCAGCTCCAGGCGATGGGGGTTGAGCCGGTGATGGTCACCGGGGACGCCGAGGCCGTGGCCAAGACCGTGGCTTCCGACCTCGGGATCAAGCGGTTCTACGCCCGGGTCCTGCCTCAGGACAAGGCCCGCATCGTCCGCGAGCTGAAACAGCAGTTCGCCGGCCAGGGGCGCGTCGCTTTCGTTGGGGACGGCATCAACGACGCACCGGCGCTGGTCGAGGCCGATCTCGGCATCGCCATCGGCGCCGGCACCAACGTGGCGATCGAATCGGCCGATCTGGTGCTGGTGGAAAACGATCCCCTCGACGTGGTTCGGGCGCTGCGCCTTGCCAAGGCCACCTACGGGAAGATGGTGCAAAACCTCGCCTGGGCGACCGGCTACAACGTGGTGGCGATACCCCTGGCGGCGGGCGTGGCCATCCCCTGGGGCATTCTCCTTTCCCCGGCGGTCGCGGCGGTCTTTATGAGCCTTTCCACGATCATCGTGGCCGTGAACGCGATGCTGCTCCGGCGGGTCCGCCTCGCCTAACCCCTGGGTACCTCGGAGGGGTACCTTAACACGGCCTTAACAAAAGCCCCTTGTAATACCCCTAGGAGGTTGGAGATGGAAAAGACAATTCGTAAGATCCAGATTCAAGGAAACATCGAGGCCGTCGAGGCGCGGTTGACCGAGCTGTTGAAGAACGAGGGCTTTGGGATTCTGAGCCGCAACGCTTTCCACGAGGTGCTCAAGGAGAAGATCGGCGTCGAGATCGAGCCCTACGTCCGGCTTGGCGTTTGCAACCCGGGGTTTGCCCACCAGGCCCTCGAGGTCAACCGGGCGGTGGGCATCCTGCTCCCCTGCGCCGTGTACCTGAGGCAGGTCGGGGACGCGGTGGAGGTTGGATTCCTGCGTCCGGAGCCGGCCTTCGGCCTCGTTTCGGAAGAGGTGCCCGAGGCGCTCGCGAACATCGGACGCGAGGTTGAGGCGCGCCTTGAGCGGGTGCTGCAGGCGATCGAGGTGCCGGCATGATGGGATTCGGCTTCGGCGGGCTATGGATGCTCCTTCTCTTCTTCCTGGGCCTCTTTTTGCTCTTCGCGCTCTTGCGCGGGCCCGAGCGGGCGCCGGCCCAGGCCGGTGGGGAGCGCCCCAAGGACGTACTCCGGGAGCGCTACGCCCGCGGCGAGCTGAGCCGCGAGGCGTACCTGCAGCAACTTAAGGATCTGGAGGGTTAGCCATGGGATGCGGATCGAGCCGCAGCAGAAGGCACCACACGCGCATCATTGACCTGGTCGAGGTCCGTGAAGAGGCGCCGGCGCGCCGGGCCGAACCGGATCCCCTCGAGGAGCTGGCCACCCTCTACGCCAAGGGGAAGATCGACCGCGACACCTTCCTGCGCTATCGCGAGCTCGGCGAGGATGGCCGCTTGAGTATGGAGGACATCCGTGCCCTCCGCGAGGGCAAGCTGCCCGCGACCACCTCCGGGGATCCCGGCCTCGAGGCCGAGCTCAAGGCCCTTTCCGAGGAGATCATCGGGGTGCGAAACCGCGTTTCCGCCCTGCGCGAGGAGCGGGCCCGGCTTCTGGCCGAGCTTGAGCGGGCATCCTCGCGGGCCGAGGGCGCGTTGGAGGATTCGGGGCTTGAGGCCCACAATCTCTTCAAGGACAAGGTGGCCAAGGAGGAGCGCCTGCGGCGTCTAGAAACCGAGATCGCGCGACTGGGCGCTTCGCTCGAAAAACTCGAGGCGCTCTTTCAGGAGCTCGAGGCCGAGCGCCTCGAGGCCAAGGTGGACGCCTGGGCCGAGCGGGTGGCCCGGCTGAAAGGGGGAATGCGATGAACCTGTTCGATCGTGTGGGTCGGCTGATCCGCGCCAATTTGAACGATCTTCTGCGCCGTGCCGAGGACCCGGAGAAGGTCTTGCGCCAGGCGCTTTTGGACATGAAGGCGGCCTATCGCTCGGCCAAGAGCGAGGTGGCCTCGGCGATCGCCGAACTGCGACAGCTCGAGCGCGAGGAGCAGGCCTACCTGGAGATGGCCGAGTCCTGGCGCAACCGGGCCAAGGACGCGCTCAAAGCCGGGCGTGAGGACCTGGCCCGCGAGGCGCTCAAAGAAGCCAAGCAGGCCGAGGCTCTGGCTCGGGGGTTTGCCGATCAGATCGATCAGCAGCGCGAGGCCGTCGAGCGGTTGAAGGTTCGCCTCAAGGCCCTCGAGGCCAAAATCTCCGAGGCCGAGGGCAAGATGAAGACCCTGGTCGCCAAAAAGAAGAGCGTGCAGGCGGCGGAGGCTGTCCGCCGGCTCGACGCGCACCTGGAAGCCGACAGCGCCCTCGAGGCCTTCCGCGAGATGGAATCCCGGATCAACGCCATGGAGGACCGTCACCAGGCGCTGGTCGAGCTCGACGAGGCGGCCGATCTGGAAAAGGCCTTTGAGGAGCTCCAGGGGGATGACCTCGAGGCCGAGCTCGACGCCCTGAAAAAGGAGCTGGGGCAGGCATGAAGCGGGGCTGGACCTACTTTTTCCTGATCGCAGCGGTGGGGGTTTTGGCCGTGTGGGCCCTGGCCGGACGCTCCTCGAGCAAGGCGAGCGCCAGCTTGCCGGAGGTTCCCGCCGGGAGCTACGCCGACATCTCGGTCGAGACGCTGAGCGCCCTGCTCAAGGCCGAGGATCGGTCCTTCGTCTTGATCAACGTCCACATTCCCTACGCCGGCGAGATCCCCGGAACCGACCTCAAGATTCCTTATAACCAGATCGCCGCCTTCCAGGACAAGCTGCCCCAGGATAAGAACGCGCCGATCGTGGTCTATTGCCGCAGCGGGGCCATGAGCGAGTACGCGGCGCGGACCCTGGTCGAGCTCGGCTACACCCGGGTCTACAACGTCTCCGGGGGCATGAACGCCTGGCAGCGCGCGGGCTACGCGTTGAGCTTTTCAGACCGCTAAGGCGCCAAAACGACCTTCTCCCAAAGCGGGCCGCGCCCGGGTGAACTTCACCCGGGCGCAGGCACTTGAGTTCAGTCGTTTCCGATCTGCTCGGGGGTGAGCAGGATGGCCTCGACCACGTCGCCGGCCGACACCTGGGTGTTCGGCGGAACCACCACCAGCGCGTTCCCGATGGCCATGGACCTGAGCACCCCCGAGGACTGGCTGCCCGTGCTGCGGGCCCGGAAGCCACCGGGGGATTCGGGATCATAGCTCAAAATCGCCCGGCGGAAGGCCACCTTGTGCCCCGCGCCCTTAAAGCGTTCCTCGGCCAGGGCCCTGACCTTTCGGTAAGGGGGGTCGGTGCGGCCGAGCATCTTGAAGAGCGCCGGCCGCCCGAAGAGGAAGAAGGTGACCATGGCGCTCACCGGATTTCCGGGCAGGCCGAGGAGCGGGAGGCGTTGCCAGTGGGCGAAGAGGAGCGGACCCCCGGGGCGCAGTCGCACCTTCCAGAAATGGATGTCCCCCTCGCGCTCGAGGAGCTTGCGTACGAGGTCGTATTCGCCCATGCTCACCCCGCCCGAGGTGAGCAGCAGGTCGAGCCTGCCCGCGGAACCGATGCGATTTTTGAGGTCCTCGAGGCGGTCGTCGACCCGGCCGAGCAAAACGGGTTCGCCGCCGGCCTCCTGGACCATGGCCGCCAGGGCGTAACTGTTCGAGTTGTAGACGCCGCCGGGAGGCAGCGGCTCACCCGGCTCCGCCACCTCGTCCCCGGTCGAGAGAATGCCCACCCTCGGTTTCCGGATGACCGGGAGCCGGGCATGCCCCATGCCCGCGGCGAGGCCGACCCGCCCGGGGGAGACCACGGTTCCTTTTTTGAGCAGCACCTCACCCTTTTTATAGTCGTCGCCCTTGGGCCGAATGTCTTTCGGCGAGGCGGGGGAAAAGAGCAAGACCTCGTCGCCCTCGCACCGGGTGTCTTCTACCGCCACCACGGCATCGGCGCCCTCTGGAAGGGGGGCGCCGGTGTAGATGGCCACCGCCTCGCCGGGCCCGACCCGGCCCTCAAAGGGGCGACCGGCCGGGGCTTCGCCGATCACCTTGAGCCGGACCGGGGAGTCTGGGCTTGCCCCCAGTGTATCCGCGGCCCGGGCGGCGTAGCCGTCTACCGCGGTGTTGTCGACGTCGGGGTGGTCGACGAGCGCCGCCAGGTCTTTGGCCAGGGTTCGGCCAAGCGCGGCCTCGAGGGCCACCTCTTCGATATCTTGAATTTCAAAAACGCGCTCGGTGATCGCATTGAGCGCTTCCTCGACGGTGAGGTCGGTCCGCATAGCGCTTAGTTTAATCCCCCGCTTTGGGGCGGTGCGGGCGTAGAGGAATCCGTCGCCGAAGCTGCCGAGGTTGGGGAAGTAAAAATAGCGCTCTAAGCGACCCTCCCGGACGAATCCCACCTTTTCCAGAACCCGCTGCGAGCGGTGGTTGTCGACGTGGGCGGTGGCCATGACCCGGACCGCGCCCAGCGCCAGGAGCGTTTCGCTGAGGGCCGAGACGGCCTCGGGCATGAACCCCCTTCCCCAGACCTCGCGACTGAGCGCGTAGCCGATCTCGAGGCCGAGGCGTCCGGCGTGGACCGAGAGGCTGCCGATCGGTCGCCCCTGGTGTTCGACCAGGTAGGTCAGTTCCTGGCAGTGGGCGACGAGGCCCTGGCTTTGGGTCCAGGACTTGATCCAGCGGCGGAGGACCGCCAGGCTGTCGTCGGTGCTGCGGTGCGGGCGAAAACCCAGGAAGCGGGTCACCTCGGGGTCCGAGGCCCAGGAAAAGAGGGCGTTCGCGTCGTTGAGCTGCGGTGTTCGAATGCGCAGACGTGAGGTCTCAAGCACCGGCGGTAGCCTGATCATCCCGCACCCACCTCCTGAGGGCAAAATTGACGGCAGCCAGGGCGGCCAGGCCGGAAAGGCCCGTAAAGCCGACCAGCAGGCTCGAGGCATCGGCGAAAAGGAGCGGTAAGAAGCCGCTGAGCGCCGTGATGCCGCCCTGGAAAAGTGCCGGGACGGTAACCGTGCCGCCTTTTTGCCTCAGCCAGAGCATGCTCGGGGTAAGGAGCAGAGAAAACGCGACTGCCAAAGCAGCTCGGGCCCACGCCGGAGCGTCCTGGTTCGGGGCAAGCAGGAACAGCGGGGCTTGCCACAGGCCCCAAGCGAGGCCGATGCGAAGCGAAGCCGGCCAGAGACCGAGTTCCCGGTAGGTTTCCCAAAGATAGCCGCGCCAAAGCAGCTCGCCCCCCAGGGCAAAGAAGAGGTTGGCGGTGGCGGCGGCGATGAGGCTTTGGGTGATGAAGAGCGCGACGAGCGAAAGGGTGCTGGCGTCGGCCACGGTCGGCGGGAGCTTGGCGCGAAGCTCGGTGAGTCCGGAGAACTCGGCGAGCGGGAGCGAGAGAACGACGGTCGCGGCAAGGAGCACGAGCGGGCTGAGCCAGGCGATGAGCCACCAGAGGTTGGGCCGTCCCAACACGGGGATGGAAAGGCCGGCCCGCCGGGCGGCGATCACCGCCAAGAGCCCCGGGAGCCAGGCGTAACCGATGAA
The DNA here is from genome assembly GCA_015519965.1 of Thermaceae bacterium. Taxonomy (GTDB): domain Bacteria; phylum Deinococcota; class Deinococci; order Deinococcales; family Marinithermaceae; genus WFXV01. The sequence continues at coordinate 23,451 of WIAM01000038.1, read as the reverse complement.
GAATAGGGGGATTTGCAGTACAGAACCCCGGCTGGCGAACCCGATGGCCAGAAACCAGCCGCTCAGGATCACGGCGGCGGCCAGGCGGTCGCCGCTTTGAGGCGTGGGCCTCTGGTCGTTCATCGCATCAGCATACCGTGGGGCCGGATAAAATGAGGCGTGCGCCACCTCGGCTTGATGGTGCTTTTGATCGTGCTCTCGGCTTGCGGCTCCCAGCTGCCGGAGAGCGCCGGTGAGCCCTTGCGCTTTGCGGTCGACCGGCTCCCCGAGGCCTATGTCGGCGAGCCTTACCAGGGGGCGCTGGTCGCGGCCGGTGGCGTGCGCCCCTACACCTACGAACTCAAAGGCGAGCTGCCGCCGGGCCTACGTTTTGAGGGCGGACGCCTGCTCGGGGTTCCGAAGAAGAAGGGGCGCTTTCGCTTCGCGGTGACCTTGCGCGATGCCGCGCTCAACGTTCGCGAGGCGAACTACGAGCTTTTGGTCGGCGATCCCCCGCCGCCCCGCCTGCGAATGCTTCTCCCCGAAAGCCCGACCAGCGCCCCCTTCATCTGGGTGGTGCGTGAGGAGGGCCGGCGCTCGCTCGGGTTCCAGGCCCGATTTTCCCTCAAGGGCCTTCGTCCCGACCTGAAGACGCTCCAGATCAGCAACAAGGCGGTGGCCGTTTTTCGCTGGGTGGAAAAGGATGAGGCGCTCGATATTGATCTGGCCTGGCTTGCCCCGGTTTCGAACGAGGAGGTGCTGCGCCTGACCCTCGTACCCTTGCGCGAGCTGCGGCCCAGGGTGACCTACAGCGCGCGCTTTTACGGCCCCTCGGGAGAGCTATTTGCGGCCTCGAGCGCCGTCACCTTGAAACGGGAGGGCGAGGGGCGCTATCGCTACCCGGATTTGCTGGCCCTGGCCCGTGAGTGGAAGAAGAAAGCCACCAAGGCCGCGCCGCTCGGCCAGGATTTGAACGGCGACGGGGTCGTGGACGAGAAAGACCTCCAGCGTCTTCGTGAAGATTACGCCTGGGCGATTGCTCCGAGTGCCGCGGGAGAGGGTTCGAGCCAGGCCCGTTGATCAAAACACCGGGACCCCGCGGAAGAGCTCGAGCGTGTCGCGTTCGAGTGTTGGTTTGTCGAAGTCGACGAGCGCCATCACCTGGGGCGGACAGCTTTCGACGCAGGCGTTGCACCCGGTGCAACGGGCCAGCTCCAGCTCGAGGACCGTCTCTTCGTTTTCCTGCCTGCGGTGAATGGCCCCCGTGGGACACACGTTGGTGCAGACGGGGCACAGCGTGCAGTCTTCCCCCACGGTCACCCCCGGCCAGCGCACCGAATCGCTTCGCCGGGCGGCAAGCGACCTGAGGCGGAGCTCGTCGGGCAGGCTCTCGTCGTCGCCGGGGAGGAGTTCAGGGGGCGGTTCGGGCAGGGCCTCCGCGACCACCCGGCGCGCCGTTCCCAGCCAGCTGGTAAAGATCTCCCGGCGGCCGAGAGGCGGACCGGGCAGGGGATCGGTGGTGACGGTGACCTCGAGGCCCGGGAAATACCGCCGCGCTTCCTCGATCATTCGCTCCAGGTGGGGAATGACCGTCTCGCCACCGATGGGGCAGGTGGGGCAGTCTCCGCGGGCCAGCGTGAGCCGGCCCAAGCGGCTGCCCGATTCGGCGAGAACCCCCGGGGTGAGGCGTCCGAGGCAGAGGATCTCCTCGCCGTGGCCTTCGGCCCGGCTGCACTTGATCTGGCCCCGCCCCTTGGTCAGAGCTTCCTGCAGCGGCCCGAGGGGGTAGCCGAGGGCCGTGCCCGGGCAGACCCCCACGCAGAGCCCGCAACCGGTGCAGTCGGTTTCCTCGATCTGGACCGTGTAGTGGTTGAGGTCGATCGCCTGGTGCGGGCAGGCGTCGGCGCAGGCCGAACACCCCCCCACGGTGTAGCGCTCGAGCAAGCAGCGTTCGGCAACGAAACTCGGGGTAGGATCGGTGAGCTTGAGGAAGACCTCGAGGAAGTTGTCGAAAAGCCCCATCCGCCCCAGCATAACCCAGCCTTGTATAAGTGAGTGCTTACTTATACAATGGACGGTGGGAGGGGAGAGCGATGAAAAACCGGCTGGAGTGGGCGAACCTGGTGTTGGGTGCGTGGTTGTTCCTGTCGCCGTGGATCCTGGGGTTTTCCGGCACCTCAGCGGCGGCATGGAGCGCCTGGGTTTTGGGCGCGCTGGTGGTCATCCTTTCCGGGCTCTCGATTTCCGACCAGCAGCGCTGGGAAGACTGGGGGAACGCAGCCGTCGGAGTCATCGGTTTCCTGGCCCCCTGGCTGTTCGGTTTCCTCGGAACTTCGGTCGCGGCGTGGAACTTCTGGATTATTTCGCTGGCGGTGGTTATCATTGCCATCTGGGCGGCGACGTCTCCTGCGACACCCAAAGCGACATCGTGAAGGCATCAGGCTTTTCGGCGGGGGCGGGCGTTGCCCGCCCCCGCAGGTTATGGAAGGGGAGGGCGATGACCACCGCGTTGGGACCTCAAAAACGGCGCCGTAAGGGGGCCGAGCGCAGGGAGGAGATTTTAAATGCGGCGCTCGAGGTGTGCCTCGAGGAGGGCGTCGCGGCGCTTCGCACCGAGAAGATCGCCCGGCGGGTGGGGCTGAGCTCGGGCGGGATCTTCCGTCACTTCTCCAGCAAAAAGGTCATCCTCTCGGCGCTCGCCGAGCGTCTTTGCGCCCGCCTCGAGGCCACGCTGCCCGCCTTCCCGGCCGAGGAGGATCCCCTCTCCTGGCTACACCAGTTCGTCGAGGCCCGGAGCCGCGCGCTCCTTCAGGACGCGGGGCTCGGCTTGCTCTTTTCCCGGGAGTTCGAAAAAGCCCTGCCCCAAGAGGACAAAAGGGCGCTCCGCTCCCAGTTTTCCAAGACCTGGGAAGCCCTTTTGGGCGCGGTGCGCGCGGCGCAGTCGCAAGGCATCGCCCGTCAGGATCTCCAGGCCGAGGAGCTGGCGATGGCCATCACCGCTTTGGTGCAGTGCGTACTGTGGCCCGCGCTCACGCGGGACTACAACCACGATCCGGAAAAGGTCTGGCGGGCCGCCCTCGACTTACTTACCCGCCCCTGTCCCGAGGAAGGCTGAGATCTCTTCAAGAAAGCGTTCGAAAGCGGGGAAGTCGAGCTGCTGCTGGTTATCCGAAAGCGCCACCAGCGGGTTGGGGTGGACCTCGACGTGGACCGCGTCGGCCCCGGCGGCGAGTGCGGCTTTGGCCAGGGGGGCCAGGAGGTCGGTGCGCCCGGCAGCGTGGGTCACGTCGACCACCACCGGAAGGTGCGTTTCCTGTTTGGCCAGCACCGCGCCCGAAAGATCGAGGGTGTTCCTCGTCCACCGTTCGTAGGTGCGGATGCCGCGTTCGACCAGAACCACCTGGTCGTTTCCCTGGCTCAAAATGTACTCGGCGGCGTAGAACCATTCCTCGATGGTGGCGCTCATGCCCCGCTTGAGGAAGACCGGTTTTTTCGCCTGCCCCACTTCCTTCAAAAGGGCGAAGTTTTGCATGTTGCGGGCGCCGACCTGGAGAATGTCAGCGTAGGCGGCCACCGTTTCCACATCGCGTGTGTCCATGACCTCGGTCACGAAGGCCATGCCGTACTTATCGGCCACTTCCCGGCCGATCTTCAGGCCCGCCTTGCCGAGTCCCTGGAAGGCGTAGGGGCTGGTGCGCGGCTTGTAGGCGCCTCCGCGGAGCACCTTGATGCCCTTGCTGGCGAGGAACGCCGCCGCCTCCTCCATCTGCGCAGGCGATTCGATGGCGCAAGGTCCGGCGACGACGAGCTTTTCACCGCCGCCGAACGCCGCCGGACCGGCGCGGACCACCGTAGGTTCGGGGTGGCTTCGGCGCGAGTAGAGGAAGGTTTTTTGGTCCTCGGCCTCCTCGAGGGCCAGGCTGGCCTTGAAGATTTCCTTGAAGAGCTTTTTGATCGTCTCGGCGGGGAACGGCCCCGGGTTTTGCCGGGTCAGAGCGTCGAGCATCTCGGATTCGCGGACCGGGTCGTAGTGGGGGAGGCCGAGTGCGGTTTGGATCCGGCCGATCTCGGCGGCGATGCGTCCCCGTTCCGAGAGGAGGGCCAGAAGTTCCCGGTTGATGCGATCGATCTCGCGCCTCAGTTCCTTAATCCGCGTTTCCACGACGGTCCTCCGAACGCTTTCGCGTGCGTTCGCCGACGCCGGCCACCACCACCGACAGCCAGTAGAGCGCCAGCAAGGGGATGCTGACCAGCGAGAGGTTGATCACATCCACGGTGGGGGTGATGATCGCGGCCAGCGTGATCACGGCCACCACGGCGATGCGCCAGTTCCTAGCCAAAAAGGCGGCCGAGAGAATGCCCAGGCGAGAGAGAAAGTACGACAGGACGGGCATCTCGAAGAGGATGCCCATGACCGTCATGTAGGTCAGGATTTGGCCGATATAACGCCCGATCGAGATCTGGGGCGTGACCACGTTGCCCAGAAAACCCAGTAGGAAGGGGACGGCGAAGGGCAGCAGGACGTAGTAGGCAAAGGCGGCGCCCACGGCGAAGGAAAACCCGGCGGCGACGATGAACGGGGCGGCGAGGCGGCGTTCGTGGGGGTAGAGCCCGGGGGCAACGAAAGCCCAGAGCTGGTAGATGATGAAGGGTAGGGCCAGCACCAAACCGCCAAAGGCGGCCACCCGGAGCGCGGTGATAAACGGTTCGGTGATGTCGAGGACGATGAGGTTAACTGGGGTGCCGTTTTGAGCCGCGGCGCGGTCGAGCGGAACCTTGAGCCAGGCGAGGAGGGGGACGCGAAAGGTATACGCGACGCCAGCAGCGACGAACCAGGCCAGCAATGCCCTCAGAATCCGGGCCCGGAGTTCTTCCAAATGCTCGACTAGAGGGGCTTCTTTCAAGCCCCCGCTTGACGGGTTTTCGGCCATCGCCTAGCTCTCTTTGGCCCCGACCTGGACGTCTTCCTGGGCTTTCGGCGACGCCTTTGGCTGGACAGTCTCATCGTTCATGGCCGATTCCAGCTCTTCCTTAATTTCGGAGGCGCCTTTTTTGAATTCGCGGATCGACTGTCCCAGGCTTCTCCCCAGTTCGGGGAGCTTCTTCGGACCAAAGAGCAACAGCGCGATGACCAAGATGACGAGAATTTCCGGCATGCCAAGGTTCATCCCCAAACCTCCCTGTCCCCTAGGATACTCCTTTCCGCTTTCGCCACACCCAGCCTTCGATGGTGCGTTGCTGGGCCCGGCCGATGGCCAGGGCGCCTTCGGGTACGTTTTTGGTAATGGCGCTGCCACCGGCCACGAAAGCGTGATCGCCGATGTCGAGGGGGGCGATGAGGACCGAATTCGAGCCGATGAAGGCGTTTTGGCCGATGCGCGTCGGGTGTTTTTTCTCTCCGTCGTAGTTGGCGGTGATGACCCCGGCGCCGATGTTCGAGCCGGCGCCCACCGTGGCGTCGCCCAGGTAGGCCAGGTGGCCAGCTTTGGTTCCGGGCCCGAGCACGCTGTTTTTGACCTCGACGAAGTTGCCGACGAAGGCCCCTTCCTCGAGCACCGCCCCCGGGCGCAAACGGGCAAGGGGACCGACGACGGCCCCCGCTTCGAGGCGGGCGCCCTCGAGGACCGAATGGGGGCGGACCTCGGCCCCGGCGCCGACCACACTGTTTTCGACCACGCTGTAAGCGCCGATGCGCGCGCCTTCGGCGACCTTGGTCGTGCCTTTGAGCATGACCCCCGGTTCTAGGACCACGTCGGGGGCGAGCTCGACCCCGGGTTCGAGGTAGATGGTCTCCGGCAGAATCATGCGCACCCCGCGTTGCATCCAGCCGGCGCGCAGGCGGTCGAGCAGGACGCGTTCGACCTCGGCCAGCTGGGCACGGGTATTCACGCCGAGGAGCTCCTGCGGGTCCTCGGCCATGAGCGCGCTGACGGGAAGGCCGGCCTCGAGGTAGCGCGCCACCAGGTCGGGGAGGTAGTACTCCCCGGCCCGGTTATCGTTTTTGACCTTGGCCAGGAGGTCCCACACCTGGGCGTCGAAGGCGTAGACGCCGGTGTTCACCTCGGTGATGGCGCGCTCTTCGGGCGAGGCATCCTTTTCCTCGACGATCCTGGCCACCCGGCCATCTGCGCCTCGGACGATGCGCCCGTAGCCATAAGGGTCGTCCTTCTTCATGGTGAGGACGACCATGCCCCGACCCTGGGCCCGAAGCGCTTCTTTGAGGCGGTGGAGGGTGCGCTCGGAAATGAGCGGCGTGTCGCCGCTCGTCACCAGCAGGGCGCCGGTGAAGTTCTGGAGGGCTGGTTTGGCCGCGGCCAGCGCGTGCGCCGTTCCCAGAGGCTCTTTTTGGCGGGCAAAGTGCACGCCCTGGTCCGCCAGTGCTTCCATGACCAGCTCGGCGCCGTGCCCCACGACCACCACCGTTTCCCTGGCGCCGCTTTGGCGTGCGGCCTCCACGGGGTAGCGGAGCATCGGACGCCCCAGGAGCGGGTGCAAGACCTTGGGCACCTTCGATCGCATCCGGGTTCCGAGACCGGCTGCCAGAATCACCACGCTATGTTCCATGCCTTTTCTCCCCCATGCGCCGAAGCATGTACCAAGCCAATAGGATAAGCGGAATCGAGACCAGCTGGGTGGCGGTGAAAAGACCGATACCCAGTTGATCGTTTTGATAGACCGGCCACCAAAGGGGGTTCAGCCGGAAGGGCTCTTCGATCAGCGAGCGGAGCAGGCTGTAGGCCAAAACGAAGTTCCAAAAGGCGTAGCCCGGCGTGCCTCGTTTAAGCCAGCGCCACACCAGGACCAAAAGGATGAGCCCCACCAGCGCCCCGTAGATCTGGGTGAGGTGCACGGGGCCGCGGACGATTTCGCCAGCGCAATAGCCCCAGGCCAAATCGCCCGTCGATGTGCAGATCCCGGGGAAGCCCACCGCCCAGTCCGGCCAGGTGAAGCCGAGGGGGAGGGTGGTCAGGCGGCCCACGGTATCCGAGCCGTTCATGAGGTTGCCGATCCGTCCGGCGATAATCCCCAGCGCGACCCCGGGGAGCGCCGCGTCGAGGTAGTCGTAGATCGGCGCGCCGTGGCGTTTGGCGTAGTAGTAAAACGCGGCGACGCCACCCAGAATGCCGCCGTGAAAGCTGAGCCCGCCCTGCCAGATGTAGAGCGCGCGCACGGGATCGCCGGCGAAATCCTGCCAGCTCGTGAGCACGTACAACACGCGGGCGCCCACGACCCCGGCGATCACCGCCCAAAATGCTGCCTGGGAAAAGAGTTCCACGTCGTGACCCCGGGCTTTGATGATGCGTTCGGCGATGGTGTAACCGATGAAGATGGCGGCGGTGATCAAAAGGCCGTACCAGCGGATCGTCAGGGGGCCGATTTCGATAAAGATAGGGTCCATAGATCCTCCATAAGCGCTCTTTGGGCAACGTCCCCAGCATACCGGGAACGCCGTCGGGTCTGTCGTCCGTTAGGGTAGGCGGCAACGGGGTGAGAATGCAAAGAAGCGCCCCCGGCGCCCCGACGGCACCCGACCCTGACCGCTTAGGGCTGCTCCCTTCCGGGCCTGACCCGGTTCACGGCGGGTCGCCGCGTCGGACCGGGGGCAAGGGCAGTGTAGCAAAAAGCTTTGGCTTTTCCTAGACTCAAAGACGTGTCCGCCCTGGAGGCTATTGAGCTTGGAAAGCGTTACGGTCGGCGATGGGTCTTGCAGCAGGTGAGTTTCAGCGTCCAGCCGGGTGAGGTCTACGCCCTCGCCGGCCCCAACGGGTCGGGCAAGACCACGGTGATCCGACTGGTCACCGGTCTCGCCTTCCCCTCCGCCGGGGAAGTGCGCCTCATGGGACAAAAGGTTCACGAGGGGGGCTGGGCCCTTCGGCGGCACCTCGGCGCGGTGGTCGAGGCGCCGGCGGCCTTTTATCCCCAGCTCTCGGGCCGGGAGAACCTCGAGCGCCTGGCCTGGATGGCGGGCCTAAGAAGGGCGGCCTCGAGGATCCGGGAGGTTTTGGCCCAGCTCGAGCTCATGGCGGTCGCCGATCAGAGGGTCGCCACCTACTCGCTCGGGCAGCGGCAGCGTTTGGGGCTTGCCGCCGCCATTCTCGCCCGGCCCGATGTGCTGGTGCTCGATGAGCCAACCAGCGGCCTGGACCCGGTGGGGATCGGGAAGGTGCACCAGATTCTCGCCGAGGAGGCCTCGAGGGGGGCCGCTGTGCTCATCTCCACGCACCACCTGCGCGAGGTCAGCGCCTACGTTCACAAAGTCGGCATTTTGGGCGGCGGCCGGTTGGTCGACGAGGTCATCGTGGCCGCCGAGAAGGCTCGCCACCGCATCCGGGTGGATGACCCGCCCCGGGCGACGGCCCTCTTGCGAACCCTGCCCTCCCTGCAGAACGTTCGCTTGCGCGGCGAGTGGGTCATCGTGGAGGGCGCGGTCGAGGGGGCGGTCGACGCTCTCGTTGCCGGGGGCTTCAAGGTCTTCGAGGTGACGCGCGATTATTTCGATCTCTACGAATACTATCGGGAGCGGGTGGCGCATGGCTAGGTTGTTTTTGTGGGAGATTGAAAAACTCCGGCACCTGCGCTCGGTCAGGCTGGGGCTGCTCGCCGCGGTGGTGTTGCCGCTTATCTGGTCGGTCGCACCCGGCCTCAAGGCGGTCTACGGACTGCAGCTGGTTTCGGGGTGGCAGGTCCCGGCCCTCGCTTTGCTCGCGGGAATGGAGTTTTTGTACCCCTTCCTGGTCGCCATGGCCGCCTCGGAGGTGCTCGGGAGCGAAGTGAGCATGGGCACGCTCAAGGCGTTGCTCTTGCGGCCGATGCCGAGAACGCGGATCGTTTTGACAAAGCTCCTCGCGGCGTCGCTCATTCCCTTCCTTTTCCTCGGCGCCAGCCTTGGCGCCGGCATCGTGGCCGGGCTTCCCCATGGCTTCGGTGGATTTTTCGGGGGCACCGGGCTTGGCGAGGGTGGGTTTGCCGGCATGGGGTATCTTGGGGCCGGCGAGGCGCTGGCCGAGATTTTTCGCGCCTACGGCCTGGCCGCACTCACCCTGCTGCCGATCGCGGTGCTCGCGCTCCTCTACGCGGTGGTGTTCCTCTCCACGACCGCAAGCGCTCTGGCCACCCTGGCCACCGTGCTGCTGATGCGCCTATTGGTGGTTTTCCCGGCGATCACGCCGCTGTTGCTGACCCGTTACCTCGATCTCTATCTGCGGCCGGAGGCAGCGGGGCCGGGCCTATTGCTGCTGGTGATCTATACGCTGGGTTTTGCGGTCCTTGCGGTACTGCTCTTTGAACACAAGGATGTCTGAGGAGGTTTTTTCATGGGCAAGCTGACCCACTTCGAAGACGGCGAGCCGCGGATGGTCGACGTGACCCAGAAAGCGCCCACGGTTCGGGTGGCCCGGGCCGAGGCGGTCGTGAGCCTCCCCGAGCCGGCCTGGCGCGCCCTCGAGGAGGGCGGCGTGGGGAAGGGGGATCCCCTGATGGTGGCGCAGATCGCCGGAATCGCCGCCGCAAAACGCACGAGCGACCTCATTCCCCTGTGTCACCCGCTCCCGATCGGCCGGGTCAAGGTCGACCTGGCGCTCGTGGCCGAGACCCGGCAGGTGCGGATTACCACCGAGGTCAAGACCAAGGCCGAGACCGGCGTCGAGATGGAGGCGCTCACCGCCGCCAGCGTGGCGGCGCTCGCGGTCTACGACATGTTGAAGGCGGCGGCCAAGGGTATTGAGATCGGCCCAATACGCCTTTTGTACAAAGAAGGCGGCAAATCGGGCACCTGGGTGGCGAGCGAGGCTGGCTCTTGAGCCCCGGTCTCACTAAAATGGAGCGCATGGGGATCCGCGGGGTGCTGTTTGATTGGGGCGGTGTCTTTACCGTCGGGACCTTTGACGGCCGGGTCATCCGCAATTTGGCGCGGCGCTTTGCCCTGCCCGAGGATCGGGTGTCGCGAGCCTACTTCGAACACGTGGAACGCCTTGAGCTCGGGGAGTGGTCGCTGCGGCGGTTTTGGGAGGTTGTGTCTCAGACGCTGGGGGTTGAGGCGCCGTATACCACTTTCCAGCGGCTCTTTTTGGGCAGTGTGGCCCCGAGACCCGAGATGTACGAGCTGCTCGCCGCCATGCCCCAGGGCGTTGCTGTGGGTCTCCTTTCCAATAACTATCCGGTGATCTCGCGGTTTCTGCGGGCCGAGGAGTATTTCGATCGCTTCGATGCCGCGGTGTTTTCGAACGAAGAGGGGCTGAAAAAACCGCAACCCGAGGCTTTTCAGCTGGCGCTCGAACGCCTGGGCCTGCCGGCGCCGGAGGTGCTCTTCGTTGACGACAACGAGGTCAACACCGAGGCGGCCCGGGCGCTCGGGTTTAAGGTCCACCGCTTCACCGATCCCCCGCGTTTCCTCAAGGCCCTCAAGGACGAAGGCATCCGTCTCCCCGCAGCGCCCGCGCGGCCCTGAATCCGGATCGGTATGCGCGCGGTTCGCTTGCTGCAGGGTTATCTCTGGCACCCCCGTGCCCTTAAGGTCGACCCCGTGTCGTGGTTTCCTTCCCAGATCGAGCTCGAGGGCGAGACGGTGCACCTGGCGACCGACCCAATTCGCCCGCCTTTCGCCTTCTTCGACGACGGCACCCCGACCGAGAGCCAGCGCTTTTACCAGCTGACCGCCCTGGTTTTGAGTTCGTCGCCGGACGAGGCTTTACTGGCGCTCGCCGAACGGGTGGCGAGCTGGCTTGAAGCGCGCCTCGAGGCGACGCCGGAAGGCGTGGGCTGGTTGATTTTCGGGGATCTGCGCGCGCTCTAGACATATACCCCTAACAGTGCCCTCGAAGACTTCGGGAGGTCGCCTGACCTCCTGAAGTCGTTTTTCCGGTGGGGGAGGGGAAATTCCTTTATGTCAGATCCAGGCCGGGACATTTCTCGTTGTGAAAGGATCTACATTAAAAACGGGTATTGGGTATGGCAAAGGAGGTTTCGAGATGGCAGTAAAGGTGCTGGTACTGGGCGGAGGTTCAGGCGGCTTGGTGGCGGCCAACAAGGTCAAGGCCTTGCTCGGCCGCGAGGTCGAGGTCACGCTCGTCGATCGGTCGGAGTATCACTACTTCCTCCCCGGTCTGCCCTGGGTCGCGTTCGGGATGCGGGAGGTGGACGATATCCGGCGCCCGCTCGCCAACGTGGAAAAGCGTGGCATCCAATACGTCAAAGCCGAGGTGCAAGCGATCGAGCCCGACGCCAACCGGGTCGTCACCGATCAGGGAACCTTCGCCTACGACTACCTCGTAGTCTCCCTGGGGGCCGAGCCCCAGCCTCAGCCGACGGCCGACGCGGTCGCACCCTGGTCGCCGGATGGGGCGATGGCGCTGCGGGAACGCATGAAGGCCTTCCCCGGCGGGCGGGTGGTCATCGGTGTGTCGAGCCCCTACTACCCCTGTCCCCCCGCGCCCTATGAGGTGGCGGGCATGGCCGAGTTCGCCCTCAAGGTCAAGGGCGTGCGTGACCGCTCGAGCGTCGACGTGTTCCACATGAATCCGGCGCCGCTCGCGGGCATGGGGCCGGTGATCTCCGAGCGGGTGATGCGAATTCTCGAGGAAAAAGGCATCGGATTCCACGGGGGCTTCGAGTTCGCCGAGGCTGCAAATGGGGAAATTCGGGCCAAAGACGGGCGAACACTGGCCTACGATCTCCTCATCCTGGTCCCGCCGTTTGCCCCCAACCGCGTGGTCCGGAGCTCCCCCCTGGCCGGTGAGAGCGGTTTCCCCCCGGTCGACCGCCGCACCTTCCGGCACGTCAAGTACCCCAACGTCTTCGTGATCGGCGACACGGTGAACCCTTCGTTGATGCTGCCCCCGGCGGGGGTCGTCGCCCACTTCCAGGCCGAGTACATCGCCGGTGTGATCACCTCCGATCTCAAGGGGGCCTACATCGGCCAGCCTTTCGACCCGGTGGCGATGTGCATCATGGACTTCGGCGACAACGCGCTCTTGCCCCAGTGCAGCTTCGAAAAGGTGCTTGAGGGCACCGGGATGCCATCGTGCGGCGTGATGGCGGTCGGACGCTGGGTCCGGGTGACCAAGATGCTCTTCGAGAGCTATTGGTTCGCCACCTTGATCGGTTAGGAGGTTGGGATGCCAACGGTAGAAGAACGCCTCGAGCGAATCGAAAAGATCCTCGAAGGGTCTGGGCTGGGGCTGCTCGGGGAGATGGAGCTTGGGGCGACGCTCTCGGAAAACCTCGGCATGATCATGGAGCCGGGCAACCTGCGCCTCATTTCGGTGCTCGCCCGTTTCCTCGAGCAGGCCGAGGCGCTGGAAAAGCTCGCCGACACCCTGGAAAAGCTCAACAAGAGCGGGGCGTTGGAGATCCTGGGGAGCCTCTCCGAGTCGCTTGCGGAAAACCTCGGCATGCTCGCTGACCCCAAGGTGTTGCGTTTGCTCTCCCATGCCGGCAACGCGCTCGATTTCCTCAGCCGAATCGATCCCACCGCTGCGGGGATGATGCTCGACCTCGGCGTCGACGCCGCGCGCGAGGTGTTTGCCCCGGAAAAGCTCAAAAACCCGCCCAAGGTCACGGTCATCGGCCTGCTCAGGGCCCTTTCCGACCCCGAGATCGAAAAGGGGCTCGGGCTCTTACTTGAGCTCTTGCGCGTGGTTTCCCGCACCTTCGAGAAGGCTAAGGCCAAGGAGGCCGAGCTGAAGTCGATGATGGAGAAGATGATGAATAAGGGCAAAAGCTGAGCCCGGGCCTTGCAAAAGCGCCACCGGAGGCAAAACAGAGCGCCAAAGGCCCCGAGTGGGGCCTTTGGCGTAGACTGAAAGTGAAGGGCTTTTTATGGACCAGGGAGCGGTAATGACCGAGAGCGATCGACGGCGGCAGCGATCCCGACGATACGAGTGGTTGGCCGCGGTGTTTTCGGGGCCGCTCGGCATGGCGCTCGCCGGGCACCCCGAACTCGGAACCCGCTACCCCAGCGTCTACGCCACTTGCCCGGGACATCCCGATCTCACGTGTCGTGACGTGGGCGGGGTGCCCCGGGTGTGTCTGGTGCGTCGTTTTGAGAACCTGGCGGAGAGCGCTCGCAAGGGCGGCCTCAAACGACGCCGGACCGAGGCCCAGCGAGTGCGCGAGCTCTTGCTCTGCCTCGATGCCCTCGAGGCCGGCTGGTCGGCCCAGTTCAAGCCCGTGCTGGCGATCACCCGCCAGGCCCTGAAAGACGACCTCCGTTACCTGAACCGCTTTTCGCCCGAAAAGGATGCGGCCCCCGCCGAGGGCTAAGGACCCCGCCGTCGCTTTGGGCTTTGGCCGAGGTTTAACCGCCGAGCTCGAGGGGAAGATACAGCCGTCCCAAGAGGAACATCGAGCTCACCGCGGCGGCGGTGAAGACGATCATGACCACGAGCCCCAGGGTCAAGGTGAGATCGAACCCCTCTCCCTCGGTGGTGAGCGTCTTGGGGTTAAAAAGACGGTAGAAGATGAACGAAACGATGGCCGCGCCGAGCGTGAAACCCGCCAGCAAGAGGATCCAAGTCATGGCTCTCCCTCCCTCAAAAGCCCGAAAGCAAAAAGCCACGCTTTCAGGCTCGCTTCTAGATTAACCCGCCCGAGACCGTAAGGCGTGGCCCCGGCCTCGAGGACGGAGGCGCCCTGGTGGGGGGCGGGGGCGCCGTTCGTGAGCGGCGCCTGGCCCGGCAGAGAGCTTTTCCAGGGGGCGTAGGCTCGGACCTCGAGGTAACGGACCCCGGTCGGCGTTTTCCGGACGAGCGTCCTCGCCGGTTTGGGGTCGTCGAAGGCGACCCGGGAAACTTCTCCCTCGGCCTCGACTTCCTTGAATCCCTGGAAGCTGGTTCCGATGCCCGAGCCTTCGGTGACGATCAGGACCCGTTTGGGCCGGATGCGCTCTACCGCGCGCCCGAGCGGCCAGGCATCGCCGGGAGAGACGTCGATGCCGACGATGACCCGCCCGCGAAAGCGCAGCGACCCCAGGGCGGAGAGCGCCTGGGGGGCGTCGGCCCAGGGGACCCAGAGCAGGATGGTTTCGCCACCGTAGCCCCCCTCCAGATGGGCGAGGAGGGTTCCGTAGGGGTCGATCTCTGCCCGCATCAGGGGGTCGAAGGCCTCGAGTTCCTCGATCAAGGCGTTGAGGGGCAAGGCGTCCATGGCTCTTAGCTTAAGGAGCCCGAGCGGCCCGAGGCGAGCGGTCGGCAAAGACCACTGCCCGGCCCCGGCTGAGCCCGAGGCGAAGGGGGCCCTGGGCCACGTTGCGCAGGGTGCGGGTGCTGCCCAGGCCGAGCGAGAGCGAACTCGCCTCCCAGCGGGCGCCGGCGATGGTGAGCCCCTCGAGGTCGGTCATGGGAACGATGCTGAAAGGGGTGTTCGCTTCCAGGGCCAGCTCGCGCCCCGGCGGGACCAGGGGCCAGGCCCAGCGGAGACCGTCGGTCACCGAGGCGTTCAGCCCCGCCTCGGCGAGCTTGAGCGAGAGGGTGAGGTGGGCCAGGGTGTGGTCGAGCTCGCCGCCCAGACCGCCCAGGAGCAAGAGCTCGCTCGCCCCGGACGCACGCGCCGCTTGGATTGCCAGCTCGGCGTCAGTGGCGTCCTTGGCTTGGGGGTAGGTCCGACGGGGGACGGCGGGGAAGTTGGCGAGGTCTTGGGGGGTGCTTGAGTCAAAGTCACCAACCCAGAGCCCGACTTCAAGGCCGAGGGCCTGGGCGTGCCGGATCCCGCCGTCGGCGGCGATGACCCAGCGCGCGCCCTCGACCGCGTTTCGTACAGCGGCGGTGGCAAATAGCGGCCCGGCGAGAAGGATGACGGCCTTCATGGTTCTAAGGGTACGGCGCGATCGAGATCGATCCGTAAGCCCACGCTTTTGCCTTCTTCAGGGGGCGGGTCGAGGGGGCCTTCCCAGTAAAGGCGCACCCCACGCACGTTGAGCCAGAGGCCGATGCGCGGGCCGAGGAAGAGCGCCTCCAGGACCTCCACCTTTTCCGACCCGCCGAGGGTGATGGCGGTGGGCGGGAGCAGCCAGTGGCGCCCTTCGAGCCCGAGGCGAAGCGCCTCATCTGGCGCGAGCACGTTCTTGTGGCCCAAAAAGCGCGCGCACCAGACGTTGCTGGGTTTTTGGAAGACCTGGCCTGGCGTGCCGAGCTGGACGATGCGGCCGTTTCTCATGATCGCAACCCGATCGGCTAGGACGAAGGCCTCGGACTGGTCGTGGGTTACGTAGAGCGCCGTGGTTCGCTCTTCTTTCAAGACCCGTCTGAGGGTCAGGAGCAGGTGTTCGCGAAGTCGGAGGTCGAGCGCTCCCAGCGGCTCATCCAAAAGGAGGATCGGCGGCCTTGGGGCCAGCGCCCGGGCCAGGGCCACCCGTTGTTGCTCCCCGCCCGAGAGCTGGGCCGGCCTTTTGTTGCGGTGGGCGGTGAGGCCGGTTTTCTCAAGCAATGCCGCGACCCGAGCCTCGATCTCGGCCTTGGGCCAGCGCCGCTCGACTAGGCCGAAGGCCACGTTGTCGTACACCGAGAGGTGAGGAAAGAGGGCGTAGTCCTGGAAGAGGAAGCCGATGCCGCGTCGCTCGCTGGGCAGCCGGGTGACGTCGCGCTCGCCGATCCAGACCCGCCCCGCATCCGGCGCGGAGAGCCCGGCGATCACCCGGAGTACCGTGGTCTTACCGCTTCCCGACGGCCCGAGCAAGGCCAGGGTTTCGCCTGAATTCACCTCGAGGTCAATGGAGAGCTCGAAGCCGGCGTTCACCAGTCGAATGCGATCAAGACGAAGCATGACTCACCACGCTGTTTTAGTCTGACACGGCGTGCCAGAGCGGGTACCCACGGGCGGTTCAACAGCCCAGCATAACTGCCCCGCCTTGGCCTTTGCCACGGCGGGGCAGTTAGCCGAGTTTCCCCTCGCGCCCGACCAGGGCGAAAAGGAACAGCGAAAGCCCCATGAGGATCACCGAGAGTGCCAGCGCTTCGCCGAAGTTGGCCATACCCGGTTTCCCCAATCGGTCGTAGATGGCCACCGTGAGCGTGGCCCACTCCGGCCGGACCAGAATCATGGTGGCGCCGAACTCCCCGATGGCGCTGGCCAGCGCCAGGGCCATGCCCCCGGCCAGCGCCGGGCGGATGAGGGGCAGCTCGACGCGCCAAAAGCGCCGCCAGGCGCCGGCGCCGAGCGTGGCGGCCGCCTCGAGGAACTCGGGCTTCAAGCCGCGGAGCGCGGGAATGAGCGTTCGCCCGAGAAGGGGGTAGGCGAGGGTGGCATAGGCCAGCACCAGGATCCAGGTGCTGGCCCGGAGGTGGGGGTAGGCCAGGAGATAGCCGATCCCCAGGCTCACCGGACTGACGAGCAGGGGGAAGAAGCCAAAAAGGTCGAGCCCCGGGCTTTTGCGGGCCACGCCGAGGGCGTAGAGGAGGCCCACCGGCAGGGCGAGGGCCAGCGAGGCCAGGCCGAAACGCAGGGTGTTGCCGGTGGCCTCGATGAGCCCGGGGGAGAAGTAGCTGCTCTGGGGCCTGAGCAGTCGGAGGTAGTTGTCGAGCCCCAGGCCCTCTGGTCCGAAAAAACTCCTTGCGATGAGCGCCAAAAGGGGCGAGTAAAGGACCAGCGTGCCGCCCCACACCAGCGCACCGAGGAGCCAGGCGGCCCGGGGCGAGAGCGTGCGCACAGGGGGCTCGCCGAGGCTCGGGGCCAGCTTCGACTGGGCCCGGAGATAGGCAAGGCTCACCAGGGCCAGCACCGCACTCTGCCAGACCACCAGCGCGCTGGCGCGGGGGAAGTCGAGCTCGTAGGCGAGGAGCCGGTACACCTCGACCTCGAGGGTCGCGTACCTGTAGCCCCCGAGCAAAAGGGGAACCCCGAAGCTGGCGAAGGTATAGACGAAGGTGAGACCGCCGCTCGCCCAGAGACCGCTTTTGAGGAGCGGCAGCGTGACCCGGAAAAAGGCGCGAAGGGGGCTTGCTCCGAGGGTTCGCGCCGCGGCCTCGAGGGCCTCGCCCTGTCGGGCCAGCAGGCCGTGGAGGATCCGGGTCGCAAGGCCGAGGTTATAAAAGACCGCGGCCCAAAGCAGCACGAAGACGGTTCCCGTGAGATCCCTGCCAACGATCCCCCGGGGGCCGAGCAGGGTGAGGAATCCGGTGGCGACCACGATGGTCGGCATCACGAATGGGACGCCGGCGACCGCGAGGAAGGCCTCCCGCCCGGGAAAGCGGTAGCGGAGGCTGTAAGCGAGGGGAACCCCGAGCAGGATCACCAGCGAGCTGGCCGCGAGCCCGTACTCCAGGCTCCAAAGGAGGCGCTCCCAGAGATAACGGTCGGAAAAGACCGAGAGCGCCTCGGGGGAGACCCCGCGCGCGAGGACCTTGGCCAAGGGGTAGACCACGGCGATGGCGAGAAAAAGGTAGACCGGCAGAGCGTAGGCGCTGCCGGTCGTCCATCCGCGTTTGGTCATGGTTGGGTTCGCGCCTCTTTTGGGCTGAGGCCCTGGAGAACAACCTTGGTCCACTCGCGAATCCAGCGGCTGCGCTTTTCACGGATGGTACCGGGATCCAGTTTCGCGGGGTGGGCCGGGATTTTGGCGTACTTGAACACCGGAGGCAGCGCAGCGTCGCGGCGGGCGGGGTAGACCCACATGTTGAGCGGAATATCCTCCTGGACCTTTTTCGAAAGCAGCCAGTCGACGAACTTCTGGGCGGCCTTCAGATTTTTGGTGCCTTTGAGGATACCGACGAATTCAACCTGGAAGAAGGCGGCCTTGGGGACGTTGAGGTTGCCGGTGGGGGGCGTCTGGTACTTGCCTTCCGAGAAGTAGACCTCGGCCGCGGGGCTGGTGGTGTAGCTCACCACCAGCGGACGGTCGCCCCCGTAACGGGTGAAGTCGGAGAAATAGGCCTCGCTCCATCCTTTGGCGACCTTCACGCCGCCGTCGCGAAGCTTGGCCCAAAAATCCAGGTAGCCGGGATCCCCGAAGTTGGCCACGGTGGTGAGCAGGAAGGCGAGGCCGGGAGAGCTGGTGGCCGGGTTTTCGACCACCAGGCGCGCGGCCCACTCGGGTTTGGTCAGGTCCTCGAGGGTCTTGGGGAGGGCGTTGCCCTGGAGGGCTTCTTTGTCGTAGTTGATGGTGACGTAGCCGTAGTCCACCGGGATGACCCGGAGTTTGGGGTCGAGGATGAGTTCGGAACGGAGCGTTCTCACCTGTGGCGAGGCGTAGGCGATAAAGAGGTCTTCCTCGAGCGCCCGGGAAAGGAAGGTGTTGTCAACCCCGTAGAGCACGTCGGCGATGGGCGCGTCCTTGGTGAGGATGGCTTTGTTTAAGGTTTCTCCAGCATCGCCGCCTTTGATGAAGCGAAGCTTGATGCCGCTTTCCTGCTCAAAGGCCTGGATGAGCGATTTGGAGAGCGCGAAGCTGTTGTGGGTGAGGACCCGGAGCTCTTGCGCGTAGGCGAGTCCGAAGACCAGGAGCAAAATGGTGGCCAGTTTCTTCCACATAAAAACCCCTCCTTGCGTCACCAGGAGGGGAAGGTGGGCTTTGGGCCGTCACCTTCCCTACGCCGGCATTACCCGGATCAGGTTCCAAGGGTAGGCGTCCGCCTTCTCAGCTCCCCACAGGGAGCACCCCCGGTGACACGTCCATTCTACCCTTTGGCCGAGGGCGGTTCGTGAGGGGCGTCGCCAAGCGGGGTTGGCTCGATCTGGACCGTGACGTGCTCAATGCCGTGGGTTCGGGCCACCTCGCGCGCGTTTTCGATGAGCTCGGGATACTGGTGGCACGGCAGCTGGCTGACGAGGTGAACGGTCAGGATGGGGTAGCGGTCGCTGAGGGCCCACACGTGCAGATCGTGGACCGCCTCGACGCCGGGGATCGACAGGAGCTCGGCCCGCAGCTTCGCCGTGTCGACGCCCTTCGGCGCCCGCTCGAGGAGAATCTCCAGTGCTTCGCGGAGCAAGGTAATCGTGCGCGGCAGGATCCACCCTCCGATCCCGAAGGCCACCAGCGCGTCGGCGTACACCCAGCCGGTAAGGGCGATGATCGTGGCCGCGGCGAGCACGCCGATCGATCCGAGCGCGTCGGCGAAGACCTCGAGGTAGGCCCCCCGGAAGTTGAGGTTGTTCGTGGCCTCCGATCGCAGGATCAAAAGGCCCACCAGGTTCACGAGCAGCCCCAGCGCGCCCACGACGAACAGGGCCCCGGGGGCAATTGCTTCCGGTTGAAAGAGCCGCCGCACGCCATCGATGGCGATGTAGCCCAAAAGCCCGAGCAGCAGCAGGGCGTTGGCGAAGCCGCCGAGGATTTCATAGCGGGCGTGGCCGTAGGTCGCGCTCTCGTCCGCCGGGCGCTGGGCCAGCTTCGACGCCACCCAGGCCGTGAACAGCCCCACGACGTCGCGGAGCATGTGGCCGGCGTCGGCCAGGAGGGCGAGACTACCGGTGTAGAGGCCAATCGTGAACTCGACGGTCATGAAGCCGCCGGTCAGGACCAAGACCCAAAGCAGCTTTCGACGGGCGAGCGAGCCATGATCGTGCATCGCCTCCTCAGGTTAACCGATGCCATCCACCGACACCCCAGGGGGTATAAGGCCGGGGCCTTTATTGAAGCTTTACCAAGACCCCCCAATCTGGATGCTGGAGGTGATGGTGAATGCGTAAGTCCAACGCGATACTGCTCGGTTTGCTCGGCGTAGCGGCTCTTGGGTTCGTGCTCGCACAGGGGATGTTCGGGGCGCCACCCGATCGGGGCTACGGCTACGGTTATGGATATGGTGGATACGGGTATGGGATGATGGGCGGTTACGACGGCTGGTACGGCGGCATGATGGGCCCCGGGATGATGGGCGCCGGGATGATGGGCGGCGGCATGATGGGCGGCGTCTACCTCCCCGACGCGCGACCCATCGACCAGTCCGAAGCCGTACGCCGCATCCAGGACTTCGTGGCCCGGGTGACCCCGGGGGCGAAGGTCAAGGACGTCATGGCGTTCAGCCAGAACTACTACGCGCAGATCGTCGACGACAAGGGCCGTGGGCTTGGTGAGGTGATCGTGGACCGTTACACCGGCGTGGTCTATCCCGAGCCCGGACCCAACATGATGTGGAATGGCGCCTCGCGCTACTTCCGTACCAACCCGCGCTATGACCTCGAGGCGGCGAAGGATCTCGCCAAGCGCTTCCTCGCCGGCTACTTGCCGGGCGCGGAGATCCTCGAGGCCCAGGCCTTCGACGGTTACTACACCTTCGACTTCGGTCGGGGCAAGATCGAGGGCATGCTTTCGGTGAACGCCTACAGCGGCGAGGTCTGGGTGCACACCTGGCACGGCGTTTTCCTCGGCGAGTGAGGCCTTCCCCTCCCAAAGGCGAGCCCCCTGGCATGGCCAGGGGGCTTATTTGAGCAACAAGGGGCCAGGTCGCTTGCCAATCGAATTGCCCGGTGGTCGCGGGGACCACCGGGCTTCCTGGTGGAGCCGAGGGGACTTGAACCCCTGACCTCCTGAGTGCGATTCAGGCGCTCTCCCAGCTGAGCTACGGCCCCGTGCGCCCGCGATTATGCTAGCGCCAATTCGCCCGTTTGTCCAGCGTCCCGGGGGCCAGGCCGCCCCTTTATCCGGGTGGGGCCACGGTCGTGAGGAGGTGCTCCAGGAGGATGACGCCCAGGGCGGAAACAACGACTCTGAACGCGGTGGCTTTGGGCTCGGCTCCGGAGAAGAGGGCATAGAGCCCGAGTAGGGCCAGCATGGCCACCAAACCGCAGCCCAGGCGCACGATGTTGGTTTTGAGAGTGGGCGCGGTGGATTGGGCCAGGCTCACCACTTGCGGACTCGGCGGGTTTTGGCTCAGGCCAGTGGTGTTCAAAAGCCAAAGGTCCGAGCCGGCAAAGATCAATACCAAACTGAGAAGCCATGTCGCCCAGATTCTGCCCCACGTATCGCCCGGCATAGGTTTCCCTTCCGCTCCCGGATCGAATTGGGTATCCAACGCCTATTCTAGGCCGCACCCGGGGCGCGTGGAGGTGACGGGTGCCCCGGGGAAGGGCATAGGCCGGTCTTGGCCGTGATATTGTAGGTTACGCACACACCGGCGGGCACTAGATATAGTAGACTGAACGCCGAGCACAACTATATGTTGTGCCCAGGCTGACACCCGTCAGCAAGAGGAGGCTGAGAGGCATGCGCGACACCCCATTCGACGAACACGCCCAGGCCATCGCCAAACGTCAGTACATGCAGCCAGGTGATGGCGACATCTATGGAATGTTCCACCGCGTGGCCGCGTGGGTGGCCACGCCAGAGCGCGAGGACGAGCGCGAGCGCTGGACCCGCGCCTTCGAAGCGCTGATGCGTTCGAAGCGCTTTTGCCCAGGCGGGCGTGTGTTGGCGGGGGCGGCGACGCCGCATGGCAATGTGCTCAACTGCTTCGTCCAGGGGGCGACCGATCACCCTCCGGAGAGCCTTGAAGGCATCATGGAGGTCGCCAAAAAACTCGCGCTGGTCACCAAAGTCGGCGGGGGAAATGGGGTCAACCTCGACCCCCACCGCTCGTCGCCCGAGGACAGGCGCTGGGGGATGGTCCGCGGGTTTGCCTACATGCGGGCCGATCATCGCGACGTCGAGGACTTCATCAAGGGGCTCATGCGCCCGAGCAGCAACCCCGATGGCGAGAAAGTGCCGCACGCGGTGCGCAACTGGACGCGGGTGATCTACGGGCAAGTCTCTCCCGAACTCGCCGCCATGGCCCGGGAATACGGGGTCCGGACCGTCCGGGAGCGCCCGGAGGCGGTGATCGAGATCGACGACGACATGGGGAGCATCATGGACGTGGCCGCGGAGGCCGCGCGCCTGGCGTTGCTCGGGAAGGAGCCCCACATCGACTTCTCGCGACTCCGGCATGAGGGGGCGCCGGTGAAGAGCTCGGGCGGCACCGCCAGTGGGCCCACCAGCTATCTGGTTGAGATCTACGATAACTTCCTCGAGTGGGCGAACCGGGGCGGGCCCGAGGCCGGGCCTGTGGCGACGCTTCGCTACGTTTACGCCCCGGTGCTGCGGGTGGTGCGCCAGGGGGGGACGCGCCGGGGTGCGGGGATGGCCACGCTGGACGTTGGCCACCCCGACCTCTTCGATTTCTTGACCGCCAAGGACCTCGACCGCGAGGCGGCCGAGGGCGACATCTCGACCTTCAACATTTCGGTGTTGGTCAGCAACGCCTTTGTGAAGGTCCTGGAGGAGGACGGGCTGTGGCCGATCGAACCCCGCGAGGTGCCGGGAAAGTACTACCCGGTCCGCCTCGAGGGCCCCTACCAGGGCCGGGTGCCCGAGCTTCCCGAGCGCGAGGACGGGGCCAGGCCGATCCCGGTTTTTGAGGGCGGCGTCCCCGCCCGCTGGATCTGGCACGAGATCGCCTGGCACGCCTGGGCGACCGGCGAGCCCGGCCTCATCTTCATCGACCGGGTCAACGAGAAATCGGCGCTGAAAGGGCTGGGCGAGCGCTGGCAGATTCGGGCGACGAACCCGTGTTTCGTGGGCGCTACGCGGGTGGCCACCGAAAAAGGACTGGTGCCAATCGAGGAACTCGTCCGGGAGACCGAGCCCATCTTCATTACCACTGACGCGAGGGCACCGATCGCCGGCAGGGGTAAGCCCTCGCCGTTTTTCGGCACCCTGGTACGCACCGCTCTGCGTGTCTTCTATACCGGGATCAAACCGGTGGTACGGTTAAAAACCCGGGAGGGGTTTAAACTCACACTGACGCCAGACCACCGGCTTTTGACCCCGGAGGGCTACAAGGAAGTGGCCCAGCTGAAGCCAGGCGACAAACTCTATGTGCAAAGTGGCGAAGGCGTATGGGCCAAAGAATGGGCGCTTCCCCAAAAGGTCCTCCAGGTTGCGCGTGAGCGAGTTGCTACGGCCGGGAATCGGTCGGGGAACGGGCGTCAGGACCTCAAGGAAAAGTACGCCAATCTCCCTACGTCGTGGAGCCGGGAGCTAGGGGTGGTGTTGGGATGGCTCGTTGGTGATGGTTACCTCCGTCGAGATAGCGTAGGCTTTTACTTTAACGAGCAGGACCGCGAAAACCTGGACTGGTTGGTTGACTACCTTAAGGATCGTTTCGGTGGTGGGAGCGAGCAAAAGACGCCTTCGCACACCTATCATCTCCACTTTAAGAAGCTCCCGGCCGAGTACTTCGACGCCTTTGGACTGAGCCCTGCAGCCGCGGGCGAAAAGCGGGTTCCAGAGGCCATCTTCCGGGCGCCTCGCGAGGCCGTCGTCGGATTTTTGCAGGGACTTTTCAGCGCCGATGGCTCGGTTCAGATCAATGAGAAAAAAAAGGACGCCACTATCCGGCTGGCTTCGTCGAGCCTCGGGCTTTTGGAAGATGTTCAGCTCCTTCTCTTGAACCTGGGCGTATTCAGTCGCATACATAAGCGCCGCAGCGCGGGGACGCAAAACCTGCCCGACGGCAAGGGGGGATCCAAGGCCTATCGCGTCCGAGCGCAGTACGAACTGATTATCGG
>WIAM01000037.1 GCA_015519965.1 Thermaceae bacterium | reverse complement strand
TAGGGGGGTAGCGGAAGATTTCACCGGGGGTTTGCGTCGAGAAGATAAACGCCACCACCACCGGTGCTGCCACCGCGACGACGGAAAGGATCAGCAACAGGTGAACGATCAGGTTCGCGGTCCGTTTCCTCATCATCCTTACCCCCCATAGTGCACGCGCCGCTCGCCAAAGCGGAGCTGCACGATCGTCAAGACCACCACCGCCACGAAGAGCACCACCGACTGGGCCGCCGCGAGCCCGGTTTTGAAGAATTCGAAGCCATCGCGATAGATATTGAAGATCAAGATGTTCGTCGCCCCGTTGGGCCCGCCCTTGGTCAAAAGGTCAACGAAGGGGAAGGCCTCAAAAAAGGCGTAGATGGTGTTGATGACCAGCAAGAAGAGGGTCATCGGTGAGAGCAACGGAAAGGTGACCCGCCAAAAGCGTTGCCAGGGCGTGGCCCCGTCGATGAGGGCGGCCTCGAGGATCTCCCCTGGGAGGTTTTGCAGCGCCGCCAAGTAAAAGACCACGTTATATCCCACGTTCTTCCACACCGCCGCCAGCACCAAAACGCCCATCGCCAGCGCCGGCTCGGTCAGCCAGTCGGGACGGATGCCGAAGAGCTTGCCGAGGAAGAAATTGACGATGCCGGACTGGGGGTTGAAGAGAAAGAGGAAGATCACGCCGGCCACCGCCGGGCTGAGGGCGTAGGGCCAGATCAGCATCAACCGGTAAAACCGCCAACCGGTGACCTTCTGGTTGGCCAGTACACTGAGCATGAGCCCAACCGCCATGGAAAAAAAGACGACCAGGACGGCGAAGACGGCGGTTTGGGTAAAGATCCGTACGTACTCGGGGTTGGTGAAGATCTCCCGGTAGTTCTCAAGGCCCACGAAGGTCTTGCGCAGGCCCAAAAACGCGACGCGGAAAAGGGAGAGCCGGAAGGTTTCGATGGTCGGCCAGTAGAGGAAGACGACCAGGATGACGAGCGTCGGCGCCAGCAGCACCCAGGGCAACCATCGGCTCTTGTAGGCGGAGTGGGTTTCCATCACACCCCCATTGTTCCAAAAAAAGGGCCCCGCGGTCGCCGGTCGCACCGCGGGGCAAAGGCCTAAGATCTACCGTCCGACCGAGGTGTTGTAGTCGCGAAGCGCCTTGTCGGCCTTGGCATCAGCCTGGTCGAGCGCTTTGTCCACCGGGGTGCCCTGGAAGATCGACTGCACCGCGTCCTCGATGATGCTACGGATTTCGGGGAAGGGGCCGATGAGCGCACCCTGGGTGGCACGATTTGCCTTGGACTGGAGGAGCTGGTCGAAGGCGGCGCGGTAAGCCGGTTGACGATCGAACCAGCGCTCCCATTCCAGAACTTTCACCGAGGTGTTGAGCACCGGGAAGTAACCGGTCCCCTTGTGCCAGCGCACCATGTTCTCGGTGTTGGTGAACCACAGGAGGAAGGTCACCGCGGCCTCAAGCTCCTCCCTGGGGTGATCCTTGGTCAGCCACAGCGAAGCGCCGCCGACCACGGTCCCGTTACGCTCGATGCCGTCGGGGACGGGCAGGAAGCCGGTGCCGAGCTCGTAGCCGTTTTCGAAGGCCGCGTTTTGGTGGAAGGTCACGTCAGAGGTCGAGGTGATCTCCATGGCCGCCTGCTGGCTCACGAAGAGCTGGTTGGCGCCGTCCCAGTCCTCGGGCTTGCCCGAGTAGGCGTAGTATCCCTTGTCGTACATCTCCTTCCACCAGGTCATGATCCGCTTCATGGCCTCGGAGTTGATGTAGACGTCGGTCGCCCGGGCGGCACGGCCATTCTCGTTGTTCGCGAGCAAAGCACCCTGTTCGGCCACCCACTGTTCAACGAACCACGAGTGCAGCGGCCAGGTGATGCACTTGGGCGCGGCGCCGCTGGAAATGATCTTGTCGCAGGCCTTGAGCACCTCGCCAAAGGTTTTGGGCGGATTCTCAGGATCGAGCCCGGCCTTTTTGAAGATGGTCTTGTTGTAGTAAAGGATCGGGTTCGAAGAGTTCCAGGGGATCGAGTTGAACTTGCCGCCGATGCGGTAGTAGTTGGCCACCGGCTTGATGTAGTCGTCGAGCTGGAAGCGCAGGCTCGCCGGCACGTAGTCCTCGAAGGGGACGAAGATGCCCGAGTCGAGCGCGAGCTGGCTGCCCACCTCGAAGATCTGAACGATGTGGGGCGCGCTCCCCTGACGCGCCGCCAGAATCGCCGCGTTCAAGGTATCGCGGTAGGAACCTTTGTATTCGGCCTTGACCTCGATGTTGGGGTGGGTGTAGTTGAAATCCTCCACCATGCGCTGGATAAACGCCGTCCTCCCGCCGCCGAACGCGTGCCAGAAGGTGATCTGGACCTTCTTTGCCGCAAAGGCGGACCCGACCAGCAAAAGCGTAGCTACCACTACTGCGATTCGCTTCATAGCCAACCTCCCTTTACCTTTCCGTTTGCCAGTATAGCATTCCCGGCCCTTTCAGCTTAGCGCCCGAGCTTCATGAGCGCGTCAGCCACGAGCAGGAAGACGAGCTCGCTCACCTCGATCGCGGCGCCGTAAACGTCGCCGGTCAGGCCGCCAAGACGGCGCCGAGCATAACCCGCGAGCAAAAGCGCGCTTCCCAGCGCCAAAAGCGCTGCCAGGGGGGCGATCAGCACGACCGGAATCACAAAGACGAAGCCAAAGCCGAGCCGACCCCGCCCGAGCGCTGCTCCCAGAGCGGAGCGCTTTGCCGGGGCGTAGATCCGCGCCAGCAGCAGCACCGTGAACCGGGCCCAGGCCGGGGCGAAAAGCAACGGCCAGAACGCGGCGAGGGAAACCAGGGCCTGCCACTTCAAAATGAGGTAGACCACCCCGATCCCCAAAGCAAAGCTTCCGAGGTGGACATCGCGAAGAATCTCCAGGCGCCGGTCTGGAGAGACCGCGGCCGGGAGGGCATCCGCCAGGTCGAGCAGCCCATCCAGGTGGAGCATGCCGCTGACCCAGAGCCAGCCGAAGAGCACCATCGCGGCGGTGATCCCAGGGTCGAATGCCCAGCTCAAAGCCCAGTGGATAAGGAAAAGGACGCCCCCCACCGCCCAGCCGACCAGGGGGAAAAAGGCGCTGGCGGCCTCGAGGTCCATCGCCTCCCTCGGCCGGGGCACCGGCAGGCGGGTCAGAAAAGAAAATGCGTGCCAAAGGGGGTCAAGCCGCACCGCTCCATTTTCCCATGGCCAAGCCGGGGGCCCCAAAAAGCGATGGCCCCGCGCGCGGGGCCATCCTGAAGCTCCAACGAGCCGGTCAGCCCAGCCGCGCCGCCACCTGGCGCTTGGTTGCGCTCAAGAGCCACACAAAGAGCAGCGAGAGAACGCCTAGAACGATATACACGGTGAATCCCAATGGGTAGCCGCTGACCTTTCCGTACGTTTTGACGAAGTAGCCCATGATGGGGGGAACCACGAACCCGCCAAAGGCGCCGAGTCCGCCGACCCAGCCGGAAGCCCCGCCAACCGCGTCGGGCACGTAGTACGGCACCATCTTGAAGACGGC
>WIAM01000036.1 GCA_015519965.1 Thermaceae bacterium | reverse complement strand
CCCTTTGGATCGCGCCGGCCACCACCCTGGCCGCGATCTCGCTCTCGGTGCCGCTGATTCTCGACCGCTTCCACGCCCTGCCGCTCCTTTCGCCGCTCGCCAACCTGCTCGCCATTCCTCTGGTAACCGTCTTCGTGCCCCTGGGCATGGCCGAGGCCGCGGGTCTGGCCGGGCTCGCCCCGGCTCTCGAGGCCACCGGCCAGGCCCTCATCGCCGTGGCCCGGCGCTTCGCCCAGGGCCCGGCCCTGGCCTGGGGCGAGGTGTCGCCGGCGGGCTATCTCCTCTACTTCACCGCCCTGGCCGCGCTCTACGCCTGGATGCGGGGTCGCTTGCGGCCCTCGAGCGCGCTGGCCCTCATCGTCCTCAGCGCTTTTCTCTCCCTGCTGCCAGCCCGCCTGCCCGAACTCGACCTCTGGCAGCTCGACGTCGGCGAGGGCCACGCCACCCTCCTCCGCTTTCCCGGAGGCGTCGAGGCGCTCGTCGATACCGGCGCCCCTTGGGCGGCAAGCCGCGTCATCCGGGCGCTCGATGCCCTCGGCGTGGACGACCTCGACCTCCTGGTGCTTACCCACCCCGACCGGGACCACGCCGGCGCCGCGCCGGAGATCCTCTCATCCAAAGCGGTGGGGGCCCTGGCGGTGAGCCCCTTTTTCCCCGAAGACGACCCCGCCCTTCGCCTGGCCCTGGCCAGGCGAATCCCCGTCCTGCGCCTCGCGTATGGCGATGTCCTCGAGCTGGGACCGGCCCGGATCAGCGTGTGGAACCCGAGGCCCGCTGCCCCCAAAAGCGACAACGCTCGCAGCCTGGTCCTGGTTTTCTCCTGGCGCACTCGCCGGGTGATGGTCCTCGGCGATCTCCCCGCTCGTTACGAAGACGGGCTGCCCGAGGTTCCGGTCGACGTCCTGATCGCGAGCCACCACGGCGCCGAGAACGGCACCGGACCCCTGGTCCTCAAACGCACGCGCCCGCGGATGGTCCTGATCGGGGTGGGACCCAACCGCTTCGGCCACCCCAGCGGCGAAACCCTGGAACGCCTCCAAAAAGCCGGGGCGGCGGTGTACCGCACCGACGCCTTCGGCGCCATCGAGGTCCGCATGGCGCCTTAAAACCCCGAGCGAGGGCCGTGCGCGCTTCAACGAACCGGCGCCCGATTGGCGATCCTTTGCCCCTTCCTGGGGCCTCGCCCCGGCGTTTGCCACGGTGGGGAGGCTTAGCCCTCGTACCCGAGCAGGTCCAAGAGCGCCTGGAGCTCCTCAGCCGAGGCGTAGTGGAGTTCGATCCGTCCCCGGCGGTGGCCGGTGATCCGCACCCGGACCCCGAGCCGGGCCTCGAGGGCCGCGGCCACTTCCGGGTAGGCCTGGCGTTTTTGGGGCAGCTGGCCGAGGCGTGCCTTGAGCCGCTCGGCCTCGCGCACGCTGAGCTGGCGCGAAAGAATCTCGCGCAGACCCCACAGCCGCTTCGATTCGGGGAGCATGAGCAGGGCCCGGGCGTGCCCCGGGGTGATCGCGCCCTGCTCGAGGGCCTCGAGCGCCGCCCGGGGGAGCTGCAACAGCCGGAGGGCGTTGGCCACCGTACTCCGTGCCTTCCCGACCCGGGCCGCCACCTCCTCCTGGGAGAGCCCGAGGTCGATGAGGCGCTGGTACCCGAGCGCTTCCTCCACCGGGTTGAGGTCCTCGCGCTGGAGGTTTTCCACCAAAGCCAGCTCGAGCGCCTCCTGGTCGCTCATCTCCCGGATGATCGCCGGGACCTCGGTCAGCCCCGCCAGCTGCGCCGCCCGGAACCGACGCTCGCCGGCCACCAGCTCGTAGCCGTCGCCTTTGGGGCGCACCAGGAGGGGTTGTAAGACCCCCTTCACCCGCACCGACTCGGCGAGTTCCTGCAGCGACGCTTCGTTGAAACGGCGCCGCGGCTGAAAGGGCCCGGGCTCGATCAAGGCCAGGGGAAGCTGGCTCATGCGCACGCCATCGCTGGGCAAGAGCGCGTCAAGGCCACGCCCCAGCCCGCTACGCCGTTTCGACACGTTCGATCACCTCCCGCGCCAGCGCGTGGTACGCCCAGGCCGGCGGCGTGTGGGGCGCGTAGCGAACGATCGGCAGCCCGTGGCTCGGGGATTCGGCCAGCCGCACGCTTCGCGGAATCACGGTTTTAAAGACCCGCGCCCCGAAGTGCCTTCGGACCTCTTCCTCCACCTGCCGTGAGAGCAGGGTTCGACGGTCGTACATCGTGAGCAGGATACCAAGAAGTCGCAGGCGGGGGTTGAGCCGGAGCCGGACCCGCTCGAGGGTGGCGAGCAGCGCCGCCAGGCCCTCGAGGGCGTAGTACTCGGCCTGCAAGGGGACCAAAATCGCATCGGCGGCGGCCATCGCCGCCAGCGAGAGGGGGCTGATGCTGGGCGGGGTGTCCAGGATGGCGTAATCGTAGCCCTCCGCCGCCCTCGCCAGGCGCCGGGCGAGAGCGGCGGCTTCCGCCGGCTCGGCCATCACCGAGAGCAGGTCCTCCCCCGCCGGCAGCAGGTCGAGCTCGAGGGCCTCAAGGCGAACCTTTATCGGCTCGAGCTCGACCTCGCCCAGCAGGTACGTCCCCACGTCACGCTCCGGTGGCCCAACCCCCAGCCCCGAGGTGGCGTTGGCCTGGGCGTCGAGGTCCACGAGCAACACCCGCCGCCCCTTGTCGGCCAGGCTCGCCGCCAGGTTGATGGCGGTGGTGGTCTTCCCCACGCCGCCTTTCTGGTTGGCGATGGCGATCTTCATCCTTCCCCCACCCTCACCGCGACCAGCGACCCGCCGCCCTCGAGGCGTTTCACGTGAAACACCTCCGCCGGCACCAGGGCCGCCAGCGCCTCGACCTCCTGCGTCCAATCCTCCCCCTTGCGGGAAACCAGAACCAGCGGAAGCCTCGCCAGGTGGCGAACCGACCGGTAAACGTCAGGGAATGGCGCGACCGCCTGGGCAGTCACGTGATTCACCTTGAGCCGCAATGTCCGGACGTCGTCCGCGTGAACGCGAACATTGGTGAGGTTCAGCTTGGCCACCACCAGCGACAGAAAGGCGGCCCGCTTCTGGCGCCGTTCGACCAGGACCAGCGTCAGGTCGGGGCGGGCAATGGCCAGGGGAATCGCCGGCCAGCCAGCCCCCGAGCCCAGATCGAGCACTTCGGCCCCGGTGGGCAGGACCTCGCCGTAGGCCAGGGCGTCCCGTAACTGACGGTCGGGGTACTCGAGGACGCGGGCCGAGGAGAGGTCGGCGACCTTCCCGTATTCGCGGAGCAGGTCGAGGTAGGCCTCGAGGCGTTCTCTCACCGCGCCCCCCTCGCGAGCTTGGCCAGGTGAACGAGCAACGCGGTGACATCCGAGTCACGAACACCCGGGATCCGGGCCGCCTCGGCCAGGTTTCGCGGGCGCTGGCGGCTCAGCCGCTCCTGGGCTTCCTTGCTCAGGGATGGCACCCGTGAGTAATCAAGCGACCGCGGCAGCGGGTGCGCCGCCAGCTCGGCGAAGCGCTGGCGCAAGCGTTCCTGGCGCTCGATGTATCCGGCGTATTTGGCGCGGATTTCGACCTGCCGAAGAATCTCCGGGTCGAGGGGTTCCTCGGGCGGGCCTATCAGATCGAGGACCTCGGCGTAGGTCACCTCCGGCCTTCGCAGGTAATGCAGGGCGCTGGTCCCGGCGATCCGGGCGTTCGCCAGCCGGGAAAGCTCACGCTCGACCCGGGCATACTTCCGCTCGACGGCCTCGAGGCGCGTCCGCGGCAAGAGCCCCCACGCCACAGCGTGCGGCACCAGGCGCTCGTCGGCGTTGTCGCCTCGAATCAAGAGCCTGAGCTCAACACGCGAGGTCATCATCCGGTAGGGCTCGTCGACGCCCTTGCTCACCAGGTCATCCACCATGGCCCCCAGATAGCTCGAGCTGCGGGGCAGGTGTACCTCCTCGAGGCCCGCCGCCCAGCGGGCGGCGTTCACTCCGGCGAGGAGGCCGAGCGCCGCCGCCTCCTCGTATCCCGAGGTACCGAGAATCTGCCCGGCGAAGAAGAGCCCTTCGACATGGCGCGACATCAGCCCCCAGGTGACCTCGGTGGGGTCCACCGCGTCGTACTCCACCGCGTAGGCATACCGCTGGATGACGGCGCGTCCCAGGCCCGGGAGCGAACGCACCATCGCCTCTTGCAGGGCCGGGGGCAGGCTGGTGGAAAAACCCTGCAAATACACCTCGCTGGTGTGGAGCCCGTCGGGCTCGACGAAGAGGATGTGGCTGTCCTTGTCGGCGAACCGAACCACCTTGTCCTCGATCGAAGGACAGTAACGGGGGCCCACCGCCGAAACGTCCCCGGCGTAAAGGGGGGAGAGCTCGAGGTTGGCGGTGATGAGCCGGTGGGTTTGTGTCGTGGTTCGAGTCATCCAGGTCGGGTGGGCGCTGGCGTGTGGTCCCGCCTGACCGGAAAAGCTCCCCGGCGGGTCGTCGGGTGGCACCTCGCTGAGGGCGGAAAAATCAATGCTGTCGTGGCGCAAACGCGGCGGGGTCCCGGTTTTGAACCGCCGCAGGCGGTGACCGAGCGCCGCCAGGTGGCCCGAAAGGTGGGTCGCCGGGGGTTCGCCCTGGCGGCCGGCAGGGCGCGAGCGGCGCCCATACCAGACCTTTCCCCGCAAAAACGTCCCCGCGGCCACCACCACGGCGCCCGCGCCGAGCGCCCGCCCGTCGCTGGTCAGGACCCCAGCTATTCGGCGGCCCTCGAGGCGGAGCTGCGCCGCCTCGCCCCGAACCACGGTGACGTTCGGGTGCGAGAGGAGGAGGTTTTGGACCTCGAGGGCGTAGAGGTCCCGATCGACCTGCACCCTCAGGCTCTGAACCGCCGGCCCTTTCGATCGGTTCAGCACCCGGGTGTGAATCGCAGCCGCGTCGGCGGCTCGCCCCATCACCCCGCCCAGGGCGTGGACCTCGTGCACGAGCTGGCTCTTGCCGGGTCCGCCCACCGCCGGGTTGCAGGGCATGGCGCCGATACGCAGCGGGTCGAGCGTCAACACGGCGACCTGGGCGCCGAGGCGGGCAGCCGCGTACGCCGCTTCAACACCGGCGTGCCCCCCGCCGACCACCACGACGTCGAACGTTTCACGTGAAACGCCCATCACTTACAAGGTAACACGGGGGGCGCCACCGCCCCGGATACCCCTACCCCTCGCCGTCGGGGTCGGCGCCCAAGCGACGGAGGAGGTCCTCCAGCGCCTCTTCCCGGGTCCGTCCCTCGCCCCAACCGAAGAGGATGTCATCGAAAAAAGCCAGCGCCTGGCCCTTCTCGTCGTCGTAGGCCAGCCGGTAACCAAGATTCGCTACCATTCGCTCAAGCCGCGCGATCCTCTCTTCCATAGCTTCCCCAAACGTGATATTTTATTACCTCACCGGAAGAGGCGACCGGCCCACCTCACACCCCGGCCCGGGGTAAACTGCCAAAGCAAAGACCCAGCCCGTGTCGAGCCGGAGGCAACCGCATCGCCACAGCCATTCTCTGGGCTTAAAATGGAGGTTCCTGGGGGTGCACGGTGATCACCGAAGCAGAAATCTGGCAAGAAGCGCTCAACTACATTCGAGAACGCATCACCGAGGTCGAGTACCACACCTGGTTTGAACGCATCCAGCCCCTGGGGATCGAGGGTGGCGAGCTCACGCTCGGCGTACCCACCACCTTCGCCAGCGAGTGGGTGCAAAAGCACTACGCCGGCCTCATCAAGGAGGCGCTCATGCGCCTCGGTGCCGCAAGCCCCCGCTTCGCGCTGAGGGTCGTTCCCGGTCAGGCGGTCCAGGAGAACATCTTTGCCCACGTACCGGTCAGCAGCGAGAACGGAAGCGCCGGCCGCAGCAAGCTCAACCCCAAGTACACCTTCGAAAACTTCGTCGTCGGCCCCAACAACCAGATGGCCCACGCCGCCGCGCTCGCGGTCGCCGAATCGCCGGCCAAGGCCTACAACCCGCTTTTCATCTACGGCGGTGTGGGGCTCGGGAAGACCCACCTGATGCACGCCGTCGGCCACTACGTGGCCCGGAAAAACCCCAAGGCCAAGATCGCCTATGTCTCGACCGAAACCTTTACCAACGACCTCATCAACGCCATCAAGGAAGACCGGATGAGCGAGTTCCGCGAGCGTTACCGCTCGGTGGACCTGCTCCTGGTCGACGACATCCAGTTCATCGCCGGGAAGGAGCGGACCCAGGAAGAGTTTTTCCACACCTTCAACGCCCTCTATGAAAACCACAAGCAGATCATCCTGTCTTCCGACCGCACCCCCCGAGAAATCCAGACCCTCGAATCCCGGCTCCGGAGCCGCTTCGAGTGGGGGCTGATCACCGACATCCAACCACCCGATCTGGAAACGCGAATCGCCATCCTGAAGATGAACGCCGAGTACCGGGGGGTTGAGATCCCGGAAGACGTCCTCGAGTTCATCGCCCGGAGGATCACATCGAATATCCGCGAGCTTGAGGGCGCCCTGGTCCGGCTCATCGCTTACGCCTCGCTCAACGGGGTCGAGATCAGCCGGGCGGTGGCCGCCCGCGCCCTGTCGAACGTCTTCACCCAGGAACAGCGCGAAGTCTCCATGGACGACATCCTGGGCGCGGTCGCAGAGTGGTTCGGCGTCAAGCCGGAAGAGATCAAGGGCAAAGGGCGCTCCAAGGAGATCGTCGTTCCCCGCCAGCTGGCGATGTACCTCATCCGGGAAAAAACCGGGGCCTCGTTCCCTGAAATCGGACAGTACTTCGGGGGCCGCGACCATACGACGGTCCTGTACGCGGTCCAGAAAGTCAAGAAGGAGATCGCCTCCAACCCCGAGCTCCAGCAGACGGTTGAGGGAATCCTGGGGCGGGTGTACTGAGCTGTGGATAACCCTGTGGAAAACCTGTGGATAACCCTGTGGATAAGGCTGTGGAAAACTCAGAGCCGCTCGGGGTTGTGGAAAACCTGGGGTGTTATCCCCAGTTTTTCCACAGCCACCGCCAACTTTTCCACAGATTTCTCCACAGCGCAAATCTCGTCCCTGACGGCCTTTTGGCTACTTTTCCACAGTTTCCACAGCCCCTACTACTACGACGACTCTCTTTATATCTTTAAGCAAAGATCATCGTAGTAATCTTTAAAGGAGGCTCCATGCGAATCGGTGTTTCAAAACGTTCTCTTGCAGAAGCGGCCAGCGTCCTGGAACGGATCGCGCCCAACCGCCCCAACCTGCCCTCCCTCGGCTACCTCTACTTCGAGGGGGCTGAGGGGGAGCTGGTCCTCCGGGCCAGCAACGGGGAGCTGGACCTCGAACTGCGGGTTCCAGCCGAGGTCGAGGGCGAGGGTGCCGGGCTCGTTCCCGCTCACGTCTTCGGTCAGATCGTCCGCTCGCTGCCCGGTGAGTTAGCCGCGCTTGAGCTCAGCAGTGAGGGCCTCGAGGTGGAGAGCGGTTCGTTCCTGACCCGGATGGCGGTGTCGAACCCCGAATCTTTCCCCCCGCTCGACCTCGGTGACGGCGACGCGGTTTCGCTGCCCGCCCAGGAGCTCGCAAAGGCGCTCTCGAGGGTGCGCTACGCCGCGGCCAACGAAGAGTACCGGGCGGTCTTCCGGGGGATCCAGCTCGAGCTCAGGCCCGACCGGATGCGCGCCGTCGCCACCGACGGCTTTCGCCTGGCCCTCTACGACGCCCCGCTGAGCAGGGCCCCGGAGGCCAAGCGGGTCCTCCCCGCCCGCAGCGCCGACGAGCTGGTTCGGGTTTTGAAAGACGCCAGCGGCGAGGTTTCGGTCAGGCTCGGGAGCGCGCGCCTGGGCGTTGAGGCCCGGGGATTCCGCATGGGCATCGGGCTCATGGAGGGTGAGTTCCCCGACTACGAGCGGGTGGTACCCGAGAACTTCGTGTTTGAGATCCGCTTCGACGCCGAAGCGCTCCGGCAAACGATCGAGCGGGTGCGGGTGCTGGCAGATAAGGGCAACCAGCGCATCGACCTCCACCTCCGGCCGGGGGCCCTCGAGGTCGCCGCCGAGGGTGAGTTCGGGCGGGGCCGCGAGGAGTTGCCGGTGGAGACCGAGGGCGAAGGCCCGCTAATGGCGGCCTTCAATGCCCAGTACCTCGTCGATGCCCTCAAAGGTCTCAAAGGCCAGGCCAGCTTCCGCCTCTCGGGGCCCAACAGCCCCAGCGTGCTCACCGGCGTCGAGGACCCGGGGTACCTGGCGGTGGTGGTGCCGCTCAGGGTGTAGACTTCGCGAGGAGGTGCGGTGGTGACCACGATCGTTGATGTTCGCGCGCGGGAGGTGCTGGACTCGAGGGGCAACCCCACCCTCGAGGCTGAGGTAGAGCTCGAAAATGGCGCCGTAGGTCGCGCCATCGTTCCCAGCGGGGCTTCGACCGGGGCCCACGAGGCGGTGGAGCTTCGCGATGGCGGCCCCCGCTTCCGGGGCAAGGGCGTGCTCCGGGCGGTGGCCAACGTTCGCGACCGCATCGCCCCGGAGGTGGTGGGGCTCGACGCGCTCGATCAGGCTTCGGTCGACCAGGCGATGATCGAGCTCGACGGGACCCCCAACAAATCGGCCCTCGGGGCCAACGCTATTCTCGGCGTATCCTTGGCCACGGCGCGGGCCGCGGCCGAAGCCTTGGGGCTACCGCTTTGGCGCTATTTGGGCGGCGTGGCGGGAAATGTTTTGCCGGTGCCGCTGATGAACGTCATCAACGGGGGCAAGCACGCCGACAACGGCCTCGACGTGCAGGAGTTCATGCTGGTTCCCCTGGGTTTCTCCCGGTTTTCCGAGGCCCTGCGGGCCGGGGTCGAGGTCTTCCACGAACTCAAGGCGGTGCTCAAATCGCGCGGCCTCTCCACCAACGTCGGCGACGAGGGTGGGTTTGCCCCCGAGCTTCGGGTCAACGAGGAAGCGATCGAGGTGCTGCTCGAGGCCATCGAGAAGGCCGGCTACCGTCCGGGGGAAGAGGTGGCCTTGGCGCTCGACCCGGCGGCGAGCGAGTTCTACCAGGACGGGTACTACCGGCTCGAGGGCGGGCAGAAAAAGCTCACCTCGGAGGAAATGGTGGCCTTCTGGGCGGGCTGGGTCGAGGTCTACCCCATCGTTTCGATCGAAGACGGTCTGGCCGAGGACGACTGGGAGGGCTGGCGGCTTTTGACCGAACGCCTCGGCGGCCGGGTTCAGCTGGTCGGGGACGATCTTTTCGTGACCAACGTCGAGCGGCTGGAACGCGGCATCGCGTCTGGGGTCGCCAACGCCATCCTGATCAAGCTCAACCAGATCGGGACCCTCACCGAAACCCTCCTCACTATCGAGAAGGCCCGGCAGGCGGGGTATAACACCGTGATCTCCCACCGTTCGGGGGAGAGCGAGGATGCCTTCATCGCCGATCTGGCGGTGGCCCTGAACGCGGGGCAGATTAAGACCGGCTCGGCTTCGCGGGGCGAGCGCACCGCGAAGTACAATCAGCTCCTTCGCATCGAGGCCGTCCTCGGCGAAGGCGCGCGTTTTTGGGGACGGGATGCTTTCCAGACGCACTAAGATCGTGGCCACCATCGGCCCCGCCTCGAGGAACCCCGAGGTGATCCGGGCCCTGGTCGAGGCCGGGGTCGACGTCTTCCGGCTCAACTTCAGCCACGGGGCACGCGAGGATCACGAGCACACGGTCACCCTGGTGCGGGAGGCGGCCGCTGCGGTGGGGCGGCCGGTGGCCATCCTGCAGGACCTGCAGGGCCCCAAGATTCGGGTGGGGCGCTTCGAGGCGGGGCCGGTCCAGCTGGAGACGGGTCAGACCTTCACCCTCACCACCGACGAGGTGCTGGGGGATGCCTCTCGGGTCTCCGTGACCTACAAGGGCCTGCCCGGCGACGTCCGCGAGGGCGAGCGGTTGCTTCTCGACGACGGCAAGCTGGTGCTGCGGGTCGAGGCGGTGACCCCCACCGAGATCCATACCGTGGTCGAGGTGGGCGGGCCCTTGAGCGACAACAAAGGGATCAACGTTCCCGGCGCTGAACTCTCGGTCCCGGCGCTCTCGGAAAAGGACATCGAGGACCTGGCGTTTGGCGTCCAGCTGGGTGTGGACTGGGTGGCGATGAGCTTCGTCCGCAGCCGCGACGATCTCCTGCTCGCCCGCCACTACCTCAGCCGCTACGGCTCCCGCGCCGGGCTCATCGCTAAGATCGAAAAACCGCAGGCGGTGGACCGCTTCGACGAGATTCTAGAGGAGGCCGACGGGGTCATGGTCGCCCGGGGCGATCTGGGCGTCGAGATGCCGCTTGAGGAAGTCCCCCTGGTGCAAAAACGCCTCATCGCCCGGGCGGTGCACGCGGGTAAGCCGGTGATCACCGCCACCCAGATGCTCGAGTCGATGATCCAAAGCCCGAGCCCGACCCGGGCCGAGGTCTCGGACGTGGCCAACGCCATCTTCGACGGCACCGACGCGGTGATGCTCTCGGCCGAGACCGCCGCCGGCGCCTACCCGGTGGAGGCGGTGCGCTCGATGGTGCGAGTGGCGCTCAGGGTCGAGGCGTCCCCCGAGTACGCCGACCGCCTGGTACAGCTCCGTCCCACCCCGCTGCACACCACCCAGGACGCGATCGCCCTGGCCGCGGTCGACGTGGCCGAGACGTTGCCCGCCCGGGCGATCGTGGTCTTTACCTCCAGCGGCAGCTCGGCCTGGCGGATCGTTCGGGTCCGTCCCCAGGTCCCCGTGGTGGCGCTGACCCCGAGCGAGGAAACCCACCACCGCCTGATCCTGGCCTCGGGGGTCTTCCCGCGGCTGGCGCCCAATCCCAAGGACACCGACGACATGGTGCGGATTGCCCTCGAAGAGGTTCGGGCGGCGGGGCTTGTGGGTCCGGGCGAGCAGGTGGTGATTACCGCCGGCGTCCCCTTTGGCGTTCGCGGGACCACCAACATGTTGCGCGTCGAGCGCGTACGCTGAGCCCCGTCCGCAAGGTTTGCAAGATCCCGACAACCGGCGCCGGTCGCGTTCTTCCGCGGCCCCGGCCATGACACCCGTGGTTGGAGGGCGGCTTGCGCCGCCGTGGGGCCCTCGGAAAACGCGAACGGCCGCCAATCGCCCACCCCCGTGTTGGAGAGCGCAAGGGCGATCGTTTGAACGGCTTGGCAATATAATTTGCTCCGTTGTATATTCGTGCAAATGCGGTTGCACGAAGTGATCGATCTGCGCGAGAGAATCGAGCGCCGCTACCCGAAGATGGGGCCGGTGGAACGGCGGCTGGCGCATTACGTGCTTGAGAACGCCAGCGAGATTCCCTTCCAGAGCATCACCGAGGTGGCGGCGGTGCTGGGGGTTCACCCTTCGACGGTGACCCGGTTCGCCCAGCGGCTCGGGTATAAGGGCTATCCCGCCCTGCAAAGGGTTTTGCGCGGCAATCTCCGCGAGGCCATGGCGCCGCGAGTGCCGGATGAGGGCGAGGTCTGGCCGAGGTTTTTGGAGCTGGAGAAGGAGGCGCTCTTAGCGCTGGCCTCGGTGCCCCAGGCCGAGATCGAGGCGGCGGCCCGAGATCTCGCCCGGGCCCGCCGGGTTTGGGTGCTGGGGTATCGGGTCTCCAGGGCCCCGGCGGGCCTGCTCGCCACCCTGATGGGGTTTTTGCGCGGCGAGGTGCGCCTGCTCGACGAGGGGGTTTTGACCCATCCCGAGCGGCTCTTGGACGTCGACGGGGAGGACTGGGCGGTGGTCTTTTCGATCGGCCGCTATGCCCGGGCGGCGGTGGTACTCGCCGAGGGGCTCAGGCAGCGGGGCGCGCGGATCCTCGCGGTCACCGACACCGGGCCTTCGCCGCTGCTCGAGTTCGCCGACCGGACCTATCGCGTACGGGCCCGGGGTCCGGGCAACTTCGCCTCGGTGACCGCGATGGTGAGCCTGGCTCAGGGGCTCGCCATCGTGCTGGCGCGCCAGATGGGGGGCGAGCGGATCGAGGAGGCGGAGCGGCTGTGGGAAGCGCTCGAGACCTTCTCCCTGTGACCGTGCGCGAGCTGCGCTCGCCGGAGGCGTTCTTGGAGGTGGTCGCCCTCGAGCGGGCGATCTGGGGCATGCCGGATATTGAGGTGGTTCCCAAGGACCTGCTGGTGGCCCTGGTGCATGAAGGGGGGCTGGTCGCGGGCGCGTTTTTGGGGGAGCGGATAGTCGGGTTCGTGCTCGGCTTTCCCACCGCCGATCCCACCGTGCAGCACTCGCACATGATGGGGGTGCTGCCGGATTGCCGCGACCGGGGCATCGGCTTTGCCCTCAAGCGCTTTCAGCGAGCGT
Source organism: Thermaceae bacterium (assembly GCA_015519965.1). Classification (GTDB taxonomy): domain Bacteria; phylum Deinococcota; class Deinococci; order Deinococcales; family Marinithermaceae; genus WFXV01. The sequence goes on along the minus strand of WIAM01000036.1, from coordinate 6,266 downwards.
GGTGCCTCGCTCGCGGAATCGGGCGCGTGGTCTGGACCTTCGACCCCCTCAGGGCGAGGAACGCCAACTTCAACCTGAGGAAGCTCGGCGCGCGCTCGCGCACCTATCTCCCCGATTTCTACGGCCCTATGGGCGGGATTAACCGCGGCGTGCCTTCCGATCGGCTGTTGGTGGAGTGGGTGCTGGACGCGCCGGAGGTCGTGGCGCGCCTCGAGGGCCGTCGCGCCGAACCTGACGCCGCGGGGCTCCCATTTGCCAACCGGGTGGAAGGGGAGGTGCCCCTCGAGGCCAGGCTCGACGTTGAAGCGCCCCGGCTCTTGGTTCGCATCCCGCGGGATTTCGGTGTCATTCTCTCGCGAGACCCGGCGCTCGCGGCCCGCTGGCGGCAGCACATCCGGGAGGTTTTGAGCCACTACCTGGCGCGGGGATTCGTGGTCGCCGATTTCGTGGGCCGGGAGGGACCGGCCTACGTGCTGGTTCGGGAGGACGATGCGGCTGGCTGAGATCCTGACCAGGCTCGAGGCGCTGACGCCCGTTACCGGAAACCCCCGGCTGTGCGAGGTTTCGCGGGTGCAGGCCTTCGTACCCGGCGCTCGCCCGCTGCCGGGTACGGTCTACCTGGTCGAGGAGGCCGCGGTGCTTTGGGGCTGGTTGAAAGCCCACCAGGGCACCTCGCTCCTCCGCCACCTCGCCTTCGTCCTCCCCCAGGGTGAACGCCCGAAAGCGGGCCGGGCGCTCCGCTCCGATCTGGTGTTCCTGAGCTACCCCGGCCCCCGGCTGCCCCTGGATCTCGGGGCCCAGATCCTGACCGCGATGTACGAGGCCGAGCGCCCGGTGCACGTCGACGCCGATCAGCTCAGGCGCGAGGTGGTCGAGGATGCGCTCCAGGGCGACTACCGTTCGCGGGAGGCCCTCCTGGCCCGGGGGGATGCGCTCGGGCTCGATCTGGGGAAGAAGAACCGGGTTCTGGTGGCGGACCTCGAGGACCCTGAGGTCTTCTACCTCACCCACCTGCAACGGGGCGAGGGCTACCTGAACGCGCTCCGGGGCCGGGTCCTGCTCGTGGTGCGGGAGGTGTTGCTCGCCGACGCGCCCCACCACGTGGTGGTCCCTCACGGAACCGGCTTCGTGGTCCTTTTTGACCGGCGGGGGAGCCGGGCGCCCGAGGCGCTTTCCCGCTCGCTGCTGGAGGCGCTCCGGCGCCAGGTGAAAGAAGCCTCCTTCGTCGCCGGACTGGGGTGTGAGCATCCGCCGCCGGAAGGGCTGGCCAAGGGCTACGGCGAGGCCCAGGCCGCGATCGAGGTTCATAGGATCTACGGCTTGAAGCGTGCCCTGGTGAGCTTTGCCGAGGTTCGCCCCTTGATCTTCCTGCACGCCCTCGCCCGCCACCGCGATCTGCTCGGGCTCCTCGAGCCCTTGCTCGCCCCGCTTCGCTCCATCGAGCCCAGGTACCGCCGGGCGCTGCTCGAGACCCTCGTCGCCTACTTCGAGCACGACCGGTCGGCGAGCAAGGCGGCGAAAGCCCTCGGGATCCACCCCAACACCTTCAAATACCGGATGCGCCGGCTTGAAGCCCTGCTCGGTCTGCGCGAAGTTGACAGCGAGCACAAGCTGCTTTACCATATCGCCGCCAAGACCCTGCTCAAAAAGCCGAGATTGTCACCTTAGGCCAACCCTGTCGCCGCCAGTTGTCTCCGCCGGACATGGGCGCCATCCCCGGGGCCGCCTAAGATAGAGCCCACCCTTTTAGGGGGGAGGCGAGATGATGCGAAGGCTTTTGTGGCTTTTGGTACTCGGCGCATTGGCGCTCGGGCCGGCAGCGGCCCAAAAGACGCTGGTGGTCGCGGTCGAGGGCGGGATCGACACCTTTGACCCCGCGTTTTCGGTGGGCAGCACGCCGACCCAGACGGTCTCGGCCAACGTGTTTGAAACCCTGATCCGTCCAAAGATCGTCACCCGAACCGCACCTGACGGGACGACCTACCAGACGGTGGATATGGAAAAGCTGGTGGGGCAGCTGGCCCTGGTGTGGGCCTTCGATGAGAACGACCCCAACACCGTGATCTTCCACCTGCGCCGGGGCGTGCGCTACCACAGCGGGACCCCCTTCAACGCCGACGCGGTCATCCTGGGCATGCGCCGGATCTTCGAAACAAAGAGCATCACCACCTTCCTGGTGGGGATGGGGGGCGCGGTGACCAGCGCCGACCAGTTCAAGAAGATCGACGACTACACCGTGGCCCTGACCATGAAGCAGGGCAACACCCTCACCCTCAAGAACCTGACCATCTACAACGCGGCGCCGGTTGACCCCGCCGACATTAAGGCCCACGCCACTGAAAAGGACCCTTGGGCCCTCGACTGGTTCAAAAAGAACCTGGGCTCGGGCACGGGGCCCTACCTCCTCGAGTCCTACGTCCCGGGCGACCGCATCGTCCTCAGGGCGAACCCCGATTACTACCTGGGGCCGCCCAAGATCCAGCGAGTGGTGATGAAGATCGTCCCGGATCCGGCCCAGCGGGTGCTGCTTTTGCGGACCGGAGCCGTGGACATGGCCAACCAGGTGCCGGTGCGCGAGCTCGACGGCCTCAAACGAATTCCCTTCCTCAAAATCCTGAGCCTGCCAACCACCAACCAGGACCGGCTGATGATGAACAACGCCATCGCACCCTTTGATAACAAGCTGGTTCGCAAGGCCGTCGCCTACGCCATCCCCTACGAGCTGATCATCAAGCAGGTCTACCGCGGCTATGCCCGGGTGCCGGTCGGCCCAATCGAGGATGGCATGCCCACCTCGGATCCGAGCGCCTGGCCTTACCGCTACGACCCCGAAAAGGCAAAAGCCCTCCTCGCCCAAGCGGGCTACCCCGGTGGCAAGGGGCTCCCGCCCATCAAGCTCTCGATCCGGATCGGCAACGAAGAACAGGAACGAGAAGCGGTGATCGTACAGGACGCGCTTTCCAAGATCGGGATGAAGGTGGCCATTGAGAAGCTGCCCTTTGCCACCTTTAACGAGCTGCAGCAGGGGGGCAAGCTCCAGCTCTTCATCGACGACTGGATCTCCTGGGTTAACGACCCCTACTACCACATGTTCTGGAACTTCCACTCAAAGAGCCCCACCAACTACGTCCGCTACAAGAACGCCGAAGTCGACGCCATCATCGACACCTACATGCTGAGCCGCGACGAGGCGGCCCGGGCCGAGGCCAGCCGGAAGGCTCAGCGGATCATCGCCGACGACGCTCCCCAGGTTTACCTGGCAAGCCCCAACTTCAACGTGGTGCTCAACAAGAAGGTAACCGGCTACATCTACTTCAACGACACCCTGACGCGCTTTTTCTACATGGACAAAACCCCTTAGGTCCCCCTCCGCCCGGCCCGAAACTTCGGGCCGGGCCCGTTTGCTGAAAGAGGCCATGCGCGTAATTCGCTACGTACTCCGAAGGACCGCCCTTTTGATTCCGGTGCTCCTGGGCACGCTCTTCATCGCCTTCTTCCTCACCCGAATCCTTCCCGGCAACCCCATCGATCGGGTGGCGGGCCCCTACATTTCCCAGGAAAAGCGCGAGGCGATGAAACACGAGGCCAGGCTGGACCTGCCCTTTTACCAGCAATTTGCGCTCTACCTCTCCGACCTTCTCACCAGGGGCGACATGGGGACGTCCTACACCACCGCCCAGCCGGTCACCAAGGACCTCATCCAGCGCTTTCCCGCCACATTCGAGCTCGTGGCCTACGGCATGGGGCTTGCGGTTTTACTGGCGCTGCCGCTTGGGGTGATCAGCGCGTTGAATAAGGATTCGCCCATCGATCACGCGGGGCGAGTGATCGCGGTAGTGGGGGTTTCCGTGCCCGTTTTTTGGCTCGGCCTGGTGTTGCTCTATGTGTTCTTTCTCAAGCTGGGCTGGGTCCCGCCGCCGATCGGTCGTCTGCCGCCGACCATGAGCCCGCCGCCCCACGTGACCGGGCTCTATACGCTGGATGCGCTCCTGGCCGGCCAGTGGGAAACCTTTCGCGCGGCCCTCTCGGCGCTGATCCTGCCCTCGGTCACCCTGGCGGTGACCGCCATGGCCCCCCTGGCTCGCATGACCCGCTCGGCGATGGTCGAGGCGCTGGCCTCGGAATATGTGCGCGCGGCCCGGGCGCTCGGCCTTCCCCGAAGGGTTTTGCTTTGGGACTACGCCTTCCGGAACGCTCTGGTGCCGATTTTGACCATTTTTGCCGGCGTCTTTGGTTATGCCCTCGGTGGAGTGGTGCTGGTGGAGTTCGTCTTCAGCTGGCCCGGGCTCGGCCAGTACACGCTGAACGCCATTTTGGCCAGCGATTTCCCGGCCATTCAGGGCGCCATCTTGCTCGTGACCACGGTCTACGTCGTGATCTACCTCCTGCTCGACCTGGCCGTGGCCACCATCGATCCCCGGGTGGAGGTGTGACGTGATCAAACGCCTTTGGCAGAGCGAGGCCGCTTACCGCCTCCGGCAAAATCCCACCACGATGCTGGGCCTCGGGATCGTTTGCTTCATGGTGTTGCTCGCGGTGCTCGCCCCGTGGATCGCCCCCTACCCGCCGCTGGAAAAGCACTTCGACCATGTTTCGGAACCGCCGTCGCTGCGCTTTTTTCTGGGGACCGACCAGTTCGGGCAGGACATCTTCAGCCGAGTCATCTGGGCGGCCCGGCTCGACCTCTTTATCGCCGCGACCGCGGTGGCGATCTCGCTCCTCGTGGGGGGCTTTTTGGGGGCGCTGGCCGGGTTTTGGGGCGGGTGGTTCGATGAACTCTTCATGCGGACAATGGATATCTTGCAGGCCTTTCCCTCGCTGATTCTGGCCATGGGCATCGCCTTTGCCCTGGGACCCGGCGTCTTCACCGTGATCGTCGCCACCTCGGCGGTCAACATACCCGGCTACGCCCGGCTCATGCGGGCCTCGATGCTCTCGGAAAAGCAGCGAACGTACGCCTTGGCGGCCCGGGCCTCGGGTAATCCGCCCTGGCGGGTGCTCCTCAGGCACCTGGTCCCGAACGCGCTGACCCCGGTGTTCGTCAACGCCACGCTGCACTTTGGCTGGGCGATCCTCGAGGCCGCCGGCCTGAGCTTTCTGGGCCTTGGCGTGGCGATCCCCAACGCCGAGTGGGGGGTCATGATCAACATGGGCCTGCAGGACTTCTGGCAGGGGCACTGGTGGTCCTACACCTTCCCCGGGGTGTTCATCGCCCTGACGGTGCTGGGCTTTAACCTTCTTGGCGACGGCCTTTCCGACGTGCTCGACCCCAGGAGGGCGCACCGATGAGCCTGCTCGAGGTCGAAGGGCTGAGGACGTACTTCTTCACCCGCCGCGGGGTGGCCAAGGTGCTCGACGGCCTCAACTTCAGCCTGGCCGAGGGGCAGATCGTGGGCCTGGTGGGGGAGACTGGGAGCGGGAAGTCGGTGACCGGATTTTCCATACTGCGCCTGGTGCAGCGGCCGGGGAAGATCGTGGGCGGGCAGATCCGCTTTGCCGGTCGCGACCTGCTCAAGCTCTCCGAGGCCGAGATGGCCCGCCTCCGGGGGCGGGACATCGCCATGATCTTTCAAAATCCGCGAATGGCCCTGAACCCCCTGATCAGCGTGGGGCGGTTCCTTTCCCACGTGATCCGCTACCGGGCGGGGATTTCCGGAGGCCGGGTGAGGGAAGAGGCGTTGCGGCTTTTGCGCGAGGTGCAGATCCCGGATCCGGAACGGCGGCTTTCGAGCTATCCCCACCAGCTCTCGGGGGGGATGGCCCAGCGGGTGATGATCGCGGCGGCGGTGGCCGCCCGGCCCAGGCTTTTGATCGCCGACGAGCCCACCACCGGCCTCGACGTCACCGTTCAGGCCCAGATCGTGCGGCTCCTCAAAAGGCTGCGTGACGAAACTGGAACCGCCCAGATCCTCATCACCCACGACCTGGGTCTGGCCTCCGAGGTCTGCGACGCCATCGCGGTGATGTACGCCGGGGAGATCGTGGAATTCGGGCCCACGGCATCGGTCTTTCAAAGCCCCAAGCACCCCTACACCCAGGGTCTTTTGGCCTCGAGGCCAAAGCTCGGGGATACGGGGGAGATCCCGGCCCTTCCCGGCAGCGTGCCCGACCTGACCAACCCGCCCACGGGGTGCCGCTTCCACCCCCGCTGCCCGTACGCCTTCGATCGCTGTGCCCGCGAGCGACCGGCGCCGCGGCCGGTGGGCGACGGGCGGGTTGCGGCCTGCTTTCTCTACGAGGAGGGAGACGATGCCTGAGCCGTTGCT
>WIAM01000035.1 GCA_015519965.1 Thermaceae bacterium | reverse complement strand
CTCAGAAAACGCGAATGGATCTCCGCGTAGACCTGCGTCGTGCTAGGCTCTTGATATGCGATTTCTGACGGCTGGGGAATCCCACGGGCCCGCGCTCTATGCCATCATCGACGGGCTTCCCGCCGGCCTCGATTTGACGGCCGCCGACATCGACCCCTGGCTCCAAAAGAGACAAGGGGGCTACGGCCGCGGCCGCCGCATGCAGATCGAGGCGGATCGGGTTCAGATCACCTCGGGGGTTCGGGCCGGGAAGACCACCGGCGCCCCGGTCACGCTGGTCATCGAAAACCGCGACCACCGGAACTGGAAGGACATCATGGACCCTGCTCCGGGCAACCTGCCGCGGCGAAAGGCGCTCACCGCCCCCCGGCCGGGGCACGCTGATCTGGTGGGCGGGTTCAAGTATGGGCACCGCGACCTCCGCGATGTCCTGGAGCGGGCCTCGGCACGGGAGACGGCCTCGAGGGTCGCCGTTGGCGCGGTCGCGGCCAGGCTTTTGCGGGCGCTCGGGGTGGAGAGCGCGAGCTACGTTGTGGGACTGGGCGGTGTTTGGGCGAAAAAGCCTTTCCAGTGGGAAAGGCGGGCCGAGGTCGAGGCGAGCCCCTTGCGCACCCCCGACCCCGAGGCCGAAGCCGAGATGATCGCCGCGATCGACCGGGCCAAGGCCGAGGGGGACACCCTGGGCGGCATCGTCGAGGTGCGATTTAAGGGGCTCGTGCCCGGCCTTGGCAGCTACGTTCATCCCGACAGAAAGCTCGACGGCCGTATCGCCCAGGCGGTGATGAGCGTTCCCGCCATGAAGGGCGTCGAGATCGGCCCCGCCTTCGAAAACGCCATGCGGCCCGGCTCCGAGGTCCACGACGCCATCGCCTGGCAGGAAGGCAGGGGGTATTACCGGAACACCAACCGGGCCGGCGGGCTCGAGGCCGGTATGACCAACGGCGAAGAGCTCGTGATCCGGGCGGCGATGAAACCCATCGCCACCCTCATGCGCCCGCTGCCTACCGTGGACATCACCGACCATAGCCCGAAAGACGCGGCCCGCGAGCGCTCGGACACCACCGCGGTCCCGGCAGCGAGCATCATCGTCGAGGCGGTGGTGGCCATCGTGCTCGCCCAGGCCTACCTGGAAAAGTTTGGCGGCGATACCCTCGAGGAGATCGTGGAACGCCTCGAGGCCTACCGCCGCCGCTGGCGGGAGTACTGATGCGCTGCATCGAGGTCGACCGGCCGGTGACCTGGGTGGCCCTCACCGGGTTCATGGGCGTGGGCAAGACCCGAATCGGTCGCGAGCTGGCGAAGGAGCTGATGCTCCACTTCGTCGACCTCGATCGCTACATCGAACGCGAGGCCGGGCTTACCATCCCCGACATCTTCCGCTACCTGGGCGAAGAAACCTTCCGCAAAATCGAGCGCGAGGCGGTCGCCGAGCTGGTAACCAAGGACATGATGGTGATCAGTTTGGGGGGCGGCACCTTCGTCGACGACCAAAACCGGGATCGGCTTTTAAAGCGCGGCCCTGTGGTGGCGCTTTGGGCCAGCCCAGAAACGATCTACGAGCGGGTGCAGCGCCGGCCCGGGAAACGGCCCTTGCTCGACACACCCGACCCCCTTCCCCGCATCAAGCGCTTGCTCGCCGAACGGGAAGCGCTCTACCGCCAAGCCCCGATTCATGCCACGAGCGAGGGCCGGTCGCCAAAACAGACCGCCGAGGCAATCGTGGCCGAACTCTGGAGGTGGCGTGAGGCTCAAGGTTCATAACCCCCCATACACGGTCGAGATCGGGCGCGGTCTCCTGCCGACCCTACCCCCCGAACCGCGGGATGCGGTTTTGCTCTATGACCTCGCCGCCCGCCCCTTCGCCGAGGCAATCGCGCATCAGGCCAACATAACCGCCAAGATCGGGATTCGCGGCGGCGAGCGCGCCAAAACCCTCGAAACCTACGCCGGGCTCCTTTCAGACCTCGCCAAAAGCGGTCTCGGTCGCGATGGCGTGCTCTACGTGGTCGGCGGCGGGACGCTCACCGACCTCGGCGGCTTCCTGGCCGCGACCTATCTGCGAGGCATCGTGTACCAGAGTTTTCCCACCACCACGCTGGCGATCGTCGACGCAAGCGTGGGCGGAAAAACCGGGCTCAACCTTCCGGAGGGGAAAAACCTGGTCGGCGCCTTCCACGCCCCGGAACGGGTCACGGCCGACCTCGATTGGCTCGTGACCCTCCCCGAGCGAACCTTCAAAGAGGGGCTGGTCGAAGCCTACAAACACGGCTTCATCGCCGGTGACCCCGACCTCCTTGTCCCCTTCGACCTCCACCCCGAACACCCGCGTCTGGAGGCCTACCTCAGCAAGGCGGTGGCCGTGAAGATCGCCGTGGTGAGTGCCGATTTCCGCGAAAAGGGCGAGCGGAGGAAACTGAACCTGGGGCATACCCTGGCCCATGCCCTCGAGGCGGTCACCGATCACGCACTGACCCACGGGGAAGCCGTGGCCTACGGACTGCTCTTTGCCTGCCTCTTGGGGCGGAAGCTCGGGGGCGAGGACCTGGTGGACCGCGCCCTCGACCTCCTCGACTGGCTGGACGCACCGCCGCTCCCTCCCCTGTCCTGGTCGACACTCCTGCCCTATCTGGCGCGGGACAAGAAGAAGGCCGAAGGCGAGATCCACTGGGTCATCCCCCTCGAGCTGGGCAAACTCACGATCACGCCGCTTGAGGGTAAGCTTTTGGAAGAAACGTACCAATCGTTGGAGGAGGTGCTCCGGTGATTCTTGTGTTGCATGGCCCGAACCTCAACATGCTGGGGCGGCGCGAACCCGAGGTCTACGGCACCCTCACCTTCGAAGAGCTCGAGGAACACCTCGAGGCCTGGGGCTCGGAACTCGGAGTCAGCGTGGTCAGCCGCCAGTCGAACCACGAAGGCAGCCTGGTGGAGTGGATCCAGCGAGCCTCCGACGACGGATTTCGTGGCATCGTCCTCAACCCGGGCGCGCTGACGCACTACTCCTATTCGCTCCTCGACGCCATCCGGTCGCAGCCCCTGCCGGTGGTCGAAGTCCACCTCTCCAACATCTACGCCCGCGAACCCTTCCGGGCCCACTCGGTTACCGCCGCCGCGGCCGCGGGCGTGATCAGCGGGCTGGGGATCCTCGGCTACCGGTACGCCCTGGAGTACCTGCTACAACGCCATTGACGAAATCGGCGGCGAATCCTATACTCTCCCGTGGGTGTGGCCCCGTGGTGTAGATTGGTTAGCACACCCGCCTGTCACGTGGGAGGTCGCGGGTTCAAGTCCCGTCGGGGCCGCCAAAAGCCGCTTGCGCGGCTTTTTTCTTTTTCCCTTCCGGCGGCGGTATAATTGAGCAAGGGTCTATGGCTCGCCCCATGCAGGCATCAGGCGCCAGATGAGCGCGCTTTTTTTGTGAGGAGAACATGGCAGAGATCGTTCCTGTGGAGATTACCGAGGAAGTCAAGCAGAGCTTCATCAACTACGCCATGAGCGTCATCGTCGACCGCGCCCTCCCCGACGTTCGGGACGGGCTCAAGCCGGTGCAACGGCGGATTCTCTTCGCCATGCACCAAGAGGGTTTGCTGCCCAACCGCAAGCACTCCAAAAGCGCCGGCGTGGTCGGAGAGGTGATCAAGAAATACCACCCCCACGGGGACCAAGCAGTCTACGACGCCATGGTGCGGCTGGCGCAGGGCTGGAACCTGCGCTACCCCCTCGTTGACGGCCAGGGCAACTTCGGTTCAGTCGACGGCGACCCCGCCGCGGCCTACCGCTACACCGAGGCAAGGCTCTCCCCTATCGCCCTCGAGCTCCTCCGCGACATCGACAAGGACACCGTCGACTTCAAACCCAACTTCGACGGCACCACCGAAGAGCCCGAGGTGCTGCCGGCCGGGTTTCCAAACCTTTTGGCCAACGGCGCCAGCGGGATCGCCGTGGGGATGGCCACCAGCCTGCCACCGCACAACCTGAGCGAACTGATCGACGCCCTGGTGGCGATGATCGAAAACCCAGAGATCACGCTGGATGAGGTCATGACCCACCTCCCGGGGCCCGACTTCCCCACCGGCGGGCGCCTGAACCGCGGCGGCATCAAAGACGCCTACGCCAAAGGCCGTGGGAGCCTGCGCCTCCGGGCCAAGGTCTACATCGAGGACAAAAAGGGTCGGCCCGTCCTGGTCGTCAGCGAGATCCCCTACCAGGTCAACAAGTCGAGCCTCATCGCCCAGATCGCGGCCCTGGTCCGGAACAAAAAGATCGAGGACATCTCGGCGCTTCGCGACGAGTCGGACCGGCAGGGCATGCGCATCGTCATCGAGCTCAAACGGGGCGCCAATCCCGAAGTCGTGCTCAACCAGCTCTACAAACACACCGCCCTGCAAACCACCTTCACCGTCAACCTGCTGGCGATCGTCAACGGCGAGCCCAAGGTGCTCTCGCTGCTGGAGCTGATGCGCCATTTCCTCGATCACCGGCGCGAGGTGATCACCCGGCGCACCCGGTTCGAGCTCAAAAAGGCCGAAGACCGCGCCCACGTGCTCGAGGGCCTGCTCATCGCCCTCGACAACCTCGACGAGGTGATCGAGCTCATCCGGGCCTCGAGGGACGCCGGCGAAGCCAAACGGGCCCTGATCGAGCGCTTCTCGCTCACCGAGATCCAGGCCCAGGCCATTCTCGACATGCGCCTGCAACGCCTGACCGGGCTGGAGCGGGAAAAGCTCCAGGCCGAGCACCGGGAGCTCCTCGAACGCATTGCCTGGCTGCGCGCCATTTTGCAAGACGAAGGTCGGCTCTGGGGCGTCGTCAAAGACGAGCTCATAGAGATCAAGGCCAAGTACGGTGACGCCCGCCGCACGGTGATCACCACTTTCGCCGAGGGGTTTGCCATCGAGGACCTCATCGAGGACGAGCCCATGGTCATCACCATGACCGCCGCCGGCTACGTCAAGCGAACGCCGCTTGAGGCCTATCGAGCGCAGGGCCGGGGCGGCATGGGGGTTCACGTGGGGCGCAGCAAGGATACCGACGAAGCCACCCGCGTCTTCGTGGCCCAGATGCACGACCAGCTCCTCTTTTTCACCAACCAAGGCCGCGTGTACGGCACCAAGGTCTTCGAACTCCCCGAGGCTTCGCGAACCGCCCGGGGCAGCCACGTCCGTCAGTTTCTCCCTCTGGCCGACGGGGAGGAGGTTGCCGCACTCCTCAGCATCAAGAACCTGAGCGAACCGGGGGACTTCGTCTTCGCGACCCGGAACGGCACCGTCAAACGAACACCCATCCAGGAGTATCAAAACCTCAACGCCGCCGGCCTCATCGCCATTCACCTGCAGCAGGGCGATGACCTCATCGCCGTAGCCACAGCCAGGCCCGGAGACGACGTGGTGCTGGCCAGCAGCCAGGGGAAAACCATCCGCTTTGCCCTCTCCGAGGTGCGGCCCACCGGCCGGGCCAGCCGGGGCGTTCGCGGCATACGCCTGCGTGAAGGCGACCGCGTGGTCTCGCTGGCCGTCATCCCCGAGATCTGGGAAGGGGATCTCCTGGCGGTGGGCGCCAAGGGTTACGGGAAACGCACCCCCGCGGGCGAATACCCCCGCCAGGGAAGGGGCGGCCAGGGGGTCATCGGCTTCAAGGTCAGCCCCAAGGTCGGCCAACTCGCGGCGCTGCTGCCAGTCCAGGGCAACGAGGACCTGCTCGTACTCTCCCGCAAGGGTCAGGCGATCCGCACCCGGGTGCGGGGCATTCCCTCTTACTCTCGCTCAACCGGTGGCGTACGCATCATCAACCTCCCCGAAGGCGACGAGGTGGCTTCGGCCTTCGTGATCGCCGAGGACTGAGCCGGATCACAATCCCAAAAAACCCCTGGGCGTCCCGCGCCCGGGGTTTGTTTATAGAGTAAGGGCATGCAAGCCTACGTGGTGCTGGTCACGGCTCCGAAATCGACCGATTCCGGCGAGTCTTCCGCCGAAGCGATGGCACGGAAGCTGGTCGAAGAAAGGCTCGTCGCCTGCGTCAACATCGTCCCCGGCCTGACCTCGATCTACCGCTGGCAGGGATCGGTGGTGACCGACGAAGAAGTCCTCCTGGTGATGAAAACCACGGAGAACCGCCTGGATTCACTCATCGATCGGGTCGCCGAATTGCACCCCTACTCCGTCCCCGAGGTCCTGGCACTCCCCGTCGACCGGGGGTACCCGCCGTACCTGGAATGGCTCACCGAGTCCGCCCACCCAGAGAGCGACGACAGGTAGATTTTTCGTAACCCATATGTTTACAAATTGGCCCCGGCGTGCTAGCCTGGGGATGGGAGGGAATTGTGACCAAGACCAGGATTACTGACACCCAGACCTTCGCCCCAGGCGAGGTCATCCTCTACCCGGGCGTCCCGGGGCCGAAAGAGCCCCTGATGCGGGTCCGCGAGGGCCTCGTGCGTATCCAGAACGTCGACGACGACGGCAACACCCTGACCCTTCGTTTCGTACGGCCGGGCGAGTTCTTTGGCGAAGAGGCGCTCGTGGGCGCGGAACGCCGCTACTTCGCCGAGGCCGTGACCCAGACCGCGATCGACACCTACGACCCCAAAAACCTCGGTCTGGAGGAGTTCCGCGAGCTAACCGTTCACATGATCGGGGCCCTCAACCAGACCTACCGCCGCATCGAGCGGCTGGTGAGCCAGCGACTCAAAAACCGCATCGCCGCCGCGCTCATTGAGTTCAGCGACACCGCGGTGGCGGAAAAGACCCCTGAGGGCCAAACTGTCATCCGACTGACACACGACGAGCTCGCGGCTGCGGTAGGATCGGTAAGAGAAACCGTCACCAAGGTGGTCGGGGAGCTCTTCCGGGAAGGGTACATCCGTTCGGGGTACGGGAAGATCACCATCCTCGACCGTAAAGGTCTGGAAGCGCTGGCAAAGGTCAGGGAATAGCGGGGCGCTCGAGGTGTCAAAACCGGAAACCACCGATCTCCTCATCGTCGGGGCCGGGCCAACCGGACTCGCCGCCGCCTTCTACGCCGGGATGCGGGGGCTTTCCGTTCGGCTGGTGGACCCCCTGGAGGAAGCCGGCGGCCAGCTGGTCGCGCTCTACCCGGAAAAATTCATCTACGACGTCGTGGGGTTCCCCAAAATTAAGGCCGCTGAGCTCGCGGCCCGGCTGGTGGCCCAGCTCGCGCCGTTCCATCCCTGCTACGCGCTCGGCGAACGCGCTGAACGCCTCTTGCCCGTAGACGGCGGCTTCAAGCTCGCCACCGAGAAAGACCGCGTCTACCACGGTCGGGCGGTCATCATCGCCTCCGGCCTCGGCATTTTCGAACCCCGGCGCGTCGGTGCGGAAGGCGAGCTCGAGTTCGAAGGAAAGGGGCTTGAGTACGCCCTCCGCGATCCGAAGGCCGTCGAGGGCAAGCGGGTGCTCATCGTCGGCGGCGGGGATTCGGCGCTCGACTGGGCGCTGACGCTCAAACAAACCGCGCGCGTGACCCTGATCCACCGGCGTAACAGCTTCCGCGCCCACGAGCGATCGGTCGAGGAACTCAAAGCCGCCGCCGAGGCGGACGAGCTCGAAGTCCTCACCCCCTACGTCCTCAAGGCCGTCCGCGGCGGCGAGCGGGTCGAGGCGGTCGAAATCGAAAACCTGCAGGATAAGCACAGGCGAACGCTTGCCGCCGATGTGGTATTGATCCTGGCCGGTTTCCTCACCAAACCCGGCCCCATCCGGGATTGGGGCCTGGCCATGGATAAGGGGAAGATCGTCGTCGACACCCGAATGGAAACCAACATCCCCGGCGTCTTCGCCGCGGGCGATACCGTAACCTACCCCGGGAAGCTGAAACTCCTCCAGGTCAACTTCGGCGAAGCCGCCACCGCCGCCAACTACGCCGCTTCCTACATCACCGGCGAAAAGGCCTTCCCCGGCCACTCCTCGGACCGTCCCCTGACGCCAAGCTAAGCAAGCACCCAGGGGGCCGCCATGGCGTTTGCCGCGGCGGCTGGCCCGCATTTTCCAATCCGTGGCCCCTCACCTCGCCTAGAATGGGGACCGGAGGTGATCATATGAAGCGGTTCCTCGTTCTTGTGGCCGCTTTGGCCATGGGCGTCATGGCCTGGGCGGGCGAGTTCTCCATCGTCCACTTCAACGACGTCTATGAGATCCAGCCGGTCAAGCGCGGAAAATTGGGTGGAGCGGCCCGGGTGGCCACCCTCATCAAGTCCCTGGGCGGCCAGGACAACCTCATCCTCTTCTCGGGCGACACCCTCAGCCCCTCGCTGATGTCCAGCGTCTTTAAAGGCAAACAGATGATCGACGTCTTCAACCGGCTCGGGGTGGACTATGCCGCCTACGGAAACCACGAGTTCGACTTCGGTCCCGAGGTGGCGGCCGAGCGGGTCAAGGCCTCGAGGTTCACCTGGATCGCCACCAACCTGGTTGACGGCAACGATCGCCCCCTGGCCGGCGCCGCCCGCTGGGCGCTCGTTGAGTGGCACGGGGTGAAGGTCGGCCTCCTGGGGCTCGCCGATGACTGGCTCGAGCTGACGAGCCCGGGGCCCGACGCCAAATACCTCGACTTCATCAAGACCGCCCGCACCTACGCCAAGCTGCTCCGGTCCAAAGGCGCGGAGGTCGTCATCGCCCTCACCCACATGGACATGGTCAACGACGAAAAGCTGGCGGCGGAGGTTCCCGAGATCGACCTGATCCTCGGCGGGCACGATCACGAGCCGATGTGGAAGGTGGTGAACGGGACGCTGATCTGGAAGACCGGCTCCGACTGGCGCTGGCTGTCCCAGCTCAGGGTCTACACCATCCCCGGTCAAAAGCCCATCGTCGTGCCCACCCTCTACACCGTCGACGCCACCATTCCCGCCGATCCCCAGATGGCGGCGGTCGTCGCCAAATACGCCGAGGCGCTCGATAAAGCCATGGCCGAGCCGATCGGGGAAACCAAGGTCGCGCTCGATGCCCGCCGCAAAACCGTCCGCCGCGAGGAGTCCAACCTCGGCAACCTGATCGCCGATGCCATCCGGGATTATGCCCAGGCCGACTGCGCCATTCAAAACGGGGGCGGCATCCGCACCGACCGTCTCTACGGCCCCGGCACCCTCACCAAGAAGGACATTTTCTCGATCCTGCCCTTCGGCAACGTGGTGATCAGCGTCAAGGTCACGGGAGCTGACCTCAAGGCCGCGCTCGAAAATGGCGTTTCGCAGTGGGAACGGACCAAGGGCCGCTTCCCGCAGGTCTCGGGCATCCGCTTCACCTTTGACCCCAAACGCGCCCCCGGCGAGCGCGTGCTCGAGGTCTACGTCGGCGGAAAGCCCCTCGATCCAGCGAAGACCTACACCTGCGCCATCAACGACTATATGGGGCGCGGTGGCGACGGCTACGCCATGTTTAAAAACGCCCCCCGCGTCATCGACGAACGGAGCGGGCGCCTGCTGGCCCAGGTGGTGGTGGACTACATCGAGGCCCATAGCCCGGTGGCGCCGAAGGTGGAAGGTCGCATCGTCCGGAAATAGGCCCTCAGTGCAAACGGTGGGGGCGGGTGGCTTTGCCACCCGCCCCTCCTTCGCACCAGGCTCAAATAGCCAGAGCAGGGTGCTTAGAGGTCGTAGTAAAGATGGTACTCGATCGGCGACGTGCGCAGGCGAACCTCGGCCGCCTCCTCGCGCTTTTTCGCGATCCACTCCTCGAGGATGGCCTCGGTGAAAACGCCGCCCTCGAGGAGGAAGTCGTGATCGCGCTCCAGGGCATCCAGCGCCTCGTCGAGGCTTTTGGGGAGGGTCTTGATCCGCCGGGCCTCGCTGCGGGTGAGAGCATAGAGGTTTTTGTCGACTGGCTTGGGCGGAACGAGCTCTCGCCGGATCCCATCCAGGCCCGCCATGAGCATCGCGGCAAACGTCAGGTAGGGGTTGCCGGACGGGTCAGGTGCACGGTACTCGATGCGCTTGGCCTTCCGGAACTCGGGTCCGCTGAAGTACATGGGGACCCGGATGACCGCGGAACGGTTGCGCTTGGAGATGATCAGGTTCACCGGCGCCTCGTAACCGGGGACCAAGCGGCGGTAGGAGTTGACGGTGGGGTTGGTGATGGCCGCGAGCGCCGGCCCGTGGGCCAGCAGGCCAGCAACATAGTGCATGGCCAGCTGCGAGAGTTCGGCGTAGCCTTCGGGGTCGTAAAAGAGCGGCTCGCCCCCTTTCCAGAGCGACTGGTGGGTGTGCATTCCCGAGCCGTTGTCGCCGAAGAGCGGCTTGGGCATGAAGGTCACCGTCTTCCCGGCCCGGGCGGCGGTCTGGCGCACCGCGTATTTGTACTTCAAGACCTTATCCCCCACCCGAGTCAGGGTATCGAAGCGAATGTCAATCTCGGCCTGACCGGCGGTCGCGACCTCGTGATGGTGGAGCTCGACCTCGACCCCGATGGCCTCGAGGTTCTTGACCATCTCGCTCCTGAGGTCCTGGTTCTTATCGACCGGTGGCGCGGGGAAGTAGCCTTCCTTGGGACGGATCCAAAGCCCATCACCCCCGCCCTCGCTCTCCCAGTGCGCCTCTTCAGAGGCGATCCAGAACCCCGACTGGTGGGGCGCCACGGAAAAGCTCACCTGATCGAAGATGAAAAACTCGATCTCCGGGCCCCAGTAACTGGTGTCGGCCACGCCGCTTTGCTTGAGGTAAGCCTCGGCCCGCTTGGCGACCCCACGGGGATCTTTTTCGTAGAACTTCTTCTCGACCGGATCGTACACGTCGGCGATCACGACCAGGGTCTTGTGCTCCAGGAAGGGGTCGACGAACGCCGTGCTGACATCCGGAATCAAGAGCATGTCGGACTCGTTGATCGCCTGGAAGCCCTGGATCGACGACCCGTCGAACCCGACGCCTTTGGTGAAGAAGGCTTCGTCGGCTTCGCGGGCGGGAACGGTGAAGTGCTGCCACCGCCCCGGGAGGTCGGAAAAGCGTAGGTCGACGAACTCAATCCCCTGCTCCTTTATGTATCCGATGGCCTCAGCCGCGTTTTTGAACACCGCCACACCTCCACGCAAAATATTACACACTGAGCCTACATACGCTCTGCATTATCGTCAAGACTTTCCTGTCCTCTGTAGCCGTTATTGGCACTGATCCTCCTTATAGCGCCTGTTATCCGGCATTCCGAACCCGATTTAATGCACTATGCGCCACATCATAGCAACCACCAGGACACCGGCGGATAACGCATATACATTCAAGCCAACATGGGGTAAACTGCTGCCATGGGCTTGAGCAAAGCAGAAATCCTCAAGGAGATGGAAAAGCATAACGTCCGGTTCCTGCGCCTTCAGTTCACGGACATCCTTGGCATCAACAAAAACGTCGAGGTGCCGGTGAGCCAGTTCGAGAAGGCGCTCGATGGGGAGATCATGTTCGACGGCTCCTCGATCGAGGGGTTCACCCGCATCGAGGAGTCCGACATGCACCTGGTCCCCGACTACAACTCGTTCGTGATCTTCCCGGATACCCTCGAGGACCCCAAACGCGGCCGCGTCGCCCGCCTCATCTGCGACGTGACCTACCCCGATGGGCGGCCCTTCGAGGGCGACCCCCGCCAGGTACTCAAAAAACAGATCGAGCGGCTCCATAGGCTCGGCTTCGACGATATGTTCGCCGGCCCCGAGCCCGAGTTCTTCCTCTTTATGCGGGACGACGGCGGGGTGCCAACAACCCTGACCCACGACCAGGCGGGATATTTCGACCTCGCTCCCATCGACAAGGGCGAGGAGGCCCGGCGCGACATGGTCAACGTCTTGGTGGAGATGGGTTTCGAGATCGAAGCCGCCCACCATGAAGTGGCGCCGGGACAGCACGAGATCGATTTCAAATACGCCGATGCCCTGACCACCGCCGACAACATCGCCACCTTCAAGTTCGTGGTGAAAAGGGTCGCCCTCCTCCACGGCCTGCACGCCACCTTCATGCCCAAACCCATCCGGGGCATCAACGGCTCGGGGATGCACACCCATCTATCGATCTTCAAAAAGGGCGAAAACGCCTTCTACGACCCCGAGGCCGAATACCAGCTCTCGGAGGTGGCCCTCAACTTCATCGCCGGGCTGCTCACCCACGCCGCGGGGATGGTGGCGATCACCAACCCCCTCGTCAACTCGTACAAACGCCTCACCCCGGGGTACGAGGCGCCCACCAACATCGCCTGGTCGGCCTCCAACCGCTCGGCCATGATCCGCGTTCCCGCCCGGCGCGGCGTGGGTACGCGGGCCGAGCTGCGCATGCCCGACCCCAGCGCGAACCCCTACCTGGCCCTCGCGGTCATGCTCGCCGCCGGCCTCGACGGCATTGAACGTAAGCTCACCCCGCCGCCGCCCATCCAGCGCAACATCTTCCAGATGGGCATCCGTGATCGGCGACGCCACAAGATCAAGGAGCTGCCGGGTACGCTGCGCGAGGCGCTGGAGGCACTGGAAAAAGATGAACTGATCAAGGGTGTACTTGGTGAACATATCTACGAACACTTGGTCAAGGCCAAGCAGCTTGAATGGGAAGACTACCGGATCAGCGTGCACCAGTGGGAGCTCGACCGTTACCTGGCGAGCTACTAAGGCCCGACACACCAAAAGGCCGCGGGGGAAAGCTCCCGCGGTTTTTTATTGACAAGCGCGGCGTATTTTTTTGTAAAATACCGGTGCGAGACAAGATAGAACTCGCACGAAAAGGAGGGGGATATGAGGAAAAGTATACTCCCAGCGTTGCTCGTGGCTTTTGGTGCACTGGCATTTGCGCAGTCCAACGTCATCAAGATCGCTACGGTGTCGCCGCTGTCGGGTGAGCAGGCCGCCCTGGGCGAGATGATTAAGCTCGGGGCCCAGCTCGCGGTCGAGGAAGCGCAACCCGAGTTCGAAAAGCTCGGCTTCCGGCTCGAGCTCGCGCCCCAGGATGACCAGGCGAACCCCGATGTTGGCGTGGCCGTGGCCCGTCGTCTGGTCACCGACCCCGACGTCCTTGCCGTGGTTGGGCACCTGAACACCGGTGTCGCCATCCCGTCCTCGGAAGTCTATAAAGACTACCAGCTGCCCATGGTATCCCCGGCCAACACCGGTCCCGCGGTGACCGACCGCTGCTACCTCAACATCGACCGCCTCGTGGGCCGTGACGACGTTCAGGGCCCGGCAGGCGCCGAGTTCGCGGTGAAGACGCTCGGCGCCAAGCGGATCTTCGTGGTGCACGATAAGACCACCTACGGCCAGGGCGTAGCCGAGCAGTTCAAGATCAAGGCCGAAGAGCTCGGGGCCAAGGTCGTCGCCTTCGTCGGCACCGAGGAAAAGTCCAACTTCCAGGCCTTGATCCTTCAGATGAAGGCCAGCCGTCCCGACTTCGTGTACTTCGGCGGCATCTACAACCAGGGCGCGGTGCTCCTGAAGCAGATGCGCGAGCGGGGCATCAAGGCCACCTTCATGGGCCCCGACGGGCTTGACTCCTCCAAGTTCGTCGAGATCGCCGGCGATGCTGCCAAGGGCGCATACTACACCACCGTCGCCGGTCCCATCGACCAATACCCCAAGGCCAAGGCCATGGCCGAGAAGTTCAAGCAGCGCTTCGGGAAAGTGCCGGAGTCGTTCGCCATCTACGGCTATGACTCGGCCAACGTCGTCATCGCCGCCCTCAAGAGCTTCATCGAGCAGGCCAAGCGTAAACCCACCCGCGCCGAGCTCTCGATGCTCATCCGCCAGACCCAGATCAGCGGGGTAACCGGCGACGTAGCCTTCGATTACAAGGGTGACCGCAAGACCGCAGATTACTTCGTCGTCCACCTGGCCGAGGCGAAGTACCCCGGCGAAGTCGCGAAGGTGATCTCCTTCCCGGCCCCGGCGAGCGTCTGCAAGAGCATTCGCTAATGTCTTGAGCAAGGTGTGATCCAGGGGGCGCTGCGGCGCCCCCTCACTCGTGGACCGGAGACAAAGCGGGGAACATATGCTAACTTATTCGTTGTGATGAGAGTTTTAACCCCATCGGGAGGTGTGTCTTGTTCGAAGTCTTGATCTCGCTACTGCCGAGCGTCCTCCTCGAGGGCCTCATCCTTGGCTTCGTGTACGCCATGATCGCGCTGGGCTACACCATGGTCTACGGCGTCCTGGAGCTCATCAACTTCGCCCACTCGGAAATTTTTATGTCAGGCGCGGTTGCCGGCGCCGAAACCTTCATTCTGCTCAAGGGCACCATCGCCAATCCCTATCTCCTGCTGCTGGTGGCGATCATCATCGGCGGCGCGGTCGCGGCCTTCGTTTCGGTATCGGTCGAGCGACTCGCCTACCGCCCGCTTCGCAAACGCGGGACCACCAACCGGCTGGTGCCCCTCATCACCGCCATCGGCGCGTCGTTTTTCCTTCAGGACCTGGTGCGCCTCATCGAGGGCCTGTGGAACAACGCCTTTTACCGCCGCTATCCCACCTTCGACGCGTTTGAACGGACGTATAACTTGCCGGTATGGCTCGGGGATATCGTCATTATCCTGAGCCTGTTTACCTTCTTTTTTGCCATCGTCTATCTCATCTACTGGGTCGGGGTTCGGCTCGCTCGGGCCAAGCAAAAGCGCCCCACCCGCAACACCCTTTATGCCCTTTCCGGCCTGTCGATCCTCTTCACGGTTTTGTTCTCACTGAAATATCGCGAGGTCCTCACCACCGACATGGGCCTATCGATCCAGATGAAGTCGCTTCTGGTCATCGTGGTGTCCCTGGCCATGCTCTTTGGCCTCAACTGGCTGGTAAACAAAACCAAGCTCGGGGTCGCGATCCGCGCTGTTGCCCAGGATGCTCAAACGGCGAGCCTGATGGGAATCAACCCCGACGTCATCATCTCGCGGACCTTCCTCATCGGCGGCTTTCTCGGGGGCGTGGCCGGGGTCCTCTTCGGCCTGCTCTACACCCTGGTCCACCCCTATGTGGGCTTCATCCCCGGCATCAAGGCCTTTACCGCCGCGGTGCTCGGGGGGATCGGGAACATCACCGGCGCCGCGGTGGGCGGGCTGGTGCTCGGCATGCTCGAGATGCTTGGCGGCACCTACCTGACCTTCCTCACCAACGGCGCCATGGGCACCGAGTACAAGGACATTCTGGCCTTCGTGATCCTCATCTTGATCCTTCTCTTCAGGCCCCAGGGCATCCTCGGCCAGCAGGTAGGTGAAAAAGTATGAAGAACCTCGCCAGAAACCAGCTCCTGCTCAGCCTGGCCATCGCTTTGGTCGCGGTGGCGTCGGGGTTTTGGTTGCTCTCCGATCCTCGAGGTACCCTTCCTTTCCTCCTGACCCTCGCCTCCCTGCTCGGCGCGTTTCTGCTGCCGATCTCCAAGTGGCTCAAGGTGCTCATCGGCGGGGCCATCTTGCTCATCGTGGTCCCTGCCGCCGGCTTCCAGAACTCCTTCCTCTTCGAGCTCGGCGTCCAGATCGGAATCTACGCCGCCATGGCGCTCGGCCTCAACGTCGTGGTCGGCCTCGCCGGTCTGCTCGACCTGGGATATGCGGCCTTCTTCGCCGTGGGCGCCTACACCTGGGCCATCTTCGGCTCGAAGCAGGCCAATGAGTTCATGCCGGTTAAGATCTTTCCGCTCCCCGGGGAGTACTTCTATCTCTTCATGCTGCTGGCGGTGGTCGCGGCGGCGATTACCGGCCTCATCATCGGTTTGCCGGCGCTCAGGCTCAAGGGCGACTACCTGGCCATCGTCACCCTTGGGCTCGGTGAGGTGGTGCGCGTTTTGGCCAACAACCTAGACCAGCCCATCAACATCACCAACGGCCCGCAGGGGATCACGCCCATCCAGCGCCCGCCGGTCGACTGGTTCATCGCCATCTTCAACCAGTTCGGGATCCAGCTCGACAAGGCCCAGGCTTACCCCCTTTTCTTCTATTTCCTGGTCCTCGGCATTATCGGAATCGTCACCCTGGTGAACATCCGCCTCGACCACTCGCGCTTCGGCCGGGCCTGGATCGCGATTCGCGAAGACGAGATCGCGGCCCGGGCGATGGGGATCCCGCTTCTCCCCACCAAGCTGCTGGCCTTTGCCACCGGGGCGAGTTTTTCCGGAGCCATGGGCGCGCTCTTTGCCGCCAAGCAGCTCTACGTGAGCCCGGAATCGTTCACCCTGATCCAATCGATCATCATCCTGGTGATGGTGATCCTGGGCGGCATGGGCTCGATCCCGGGGGCCATCCTGGGCGCGGCCACGGTTACCATCCTCAACGTCGACGTGTTGAAAACGGCCTCGGAGTACCTGGAAGGTCTCCGAAGCAGCGGCTTTACCATTAACCTCGGGTTTTTCAAGTACAACTTCGCGAACCTCCCCACCCAGCTCGAACCCGCGAAGTACGAGCGTATGGTGTTCGGTCTCATTATGGTGTTAATGATGATCTACCGACCCGAGGGCATCATCCCCGAAAAGCGGCGGGTGCTCGAGATGAGGGAGAGCGAGTGAGCCGTCCCCCAGTGAAGGGAGTCGAGCGATGAGCCAGAACACGGACGTGATCCTCGACGTGGAAAAGGTCACCAAAACCTTCGGTGGCCTGGTGGCGGTCAACGACGTGAGCATGCAGATCCGGCGCGGCGAGATCTTCGCCGTCATCGGACCCAACGGGGCCGGCAAGACCACCTTCTTCAACCTCATCACCGGCATCTACAAACCCGACCGCGGCAGCATCCGCTTCGACGGGGAAGACATCACGGGCAAAGACCCGGCCTGGATCGCGGCCAGGGGCATGGCCCGGACGTTCCAAAACATCCGCCTCTTTGGCGCCATGACCGCCCTGGAGAACGTTATGGTCGCGCGCCACGTCCACACCAAGACCAGCTACGCCGACGCACTCCTCCACACGCCCCGTTACCACCGCGAAGAGAAAAAGGCGCTCGAGCGCTCGATGGAACTGCTCGAATACATGCAGCTCGGCCACCGGGCCCAGGAGCTGGCGAAGAACCTGCCCTACGGCGAGCAGCGTCGGCTCGAGATCGCCCGCGCGCTGGCCCTTGAACCCAGGCTGCTTTTGCTCGACGAGCCCGCGGCCGGGATGAACCCCCAGGAGACGGAAGAGTTGCAAGAACAGATCGTCAAGGTCCGCGACGATCTGGGGATCACCATCGTTTTGATCGAGCACGACATGAAGCTGGTTATGAGCATCTCCGAGCGAATCGCGGTCCTCGACTACGGGAAGAAACTGCTCGAGGGCACGCCCAAAGAAGTGCAAAACGACCCCCGGGTCATCGAGGCCTACCTCGGGCGGGGCGCGGTGGAGGGCGCACAATGAAGAAGGTCCTCGAGCTCAAAAGCGTTCACACCTACTACGGGCACATCCACGCGCTCAAAGGGGTGAGCCTCGAGGTCAGGGAAGGCGAGATCGTCACCCTGATCGGGGCCAACGGTGCGGGGAAAACCACAACCCTGCGAACCATCTCCGGGATGGTCGCCCCGCGCGAAGGCGAGATTATCTTCGAGGGCCAGCGGGTCAACCACCTGCCGGCGTATGAGATCGTCAAACGGGGCATCGGCCACGTCCCCGAAGGCCGGCGGATCTTCCCCCGATTGACGGTGGAGGAGAACCTCGAGATCGGCGCCTACCTCACCAACGACCGCCAGGCCGTGGCCGAGCGCAAGGCCGAGGTCTTCGATCTCTTCCCCCGCCTGGCGGAGCGCCGCCGCCAACTCGGAGGCACGCTCTCGGGCGGCGAGCAGCAGATGCTCGCCATCGGCCGCGCGCTCATGCAGGACCCCAGGATCCTCCTCCTCGACGAGCCCTCGATGGGGCTCGCCCCGGTGCTGGTCGACGCTATTTTCGAAATCATCGTCGAGCTCAACAAACGCGGCAAGACCATCCTGCTGGTCGAGCAAAACGCCTTGCTCGCGCTCAAGGTCGCGCACCGCGGCTACGTCCTGCAAACCGGTGAGATTACCCTCGAGGGCCCGGCCGAGGAACTCGCGCGCAACGAAGAGGTCAAAAAGGCCTATCTGGGTGGATAAAAATTCCACGCCAGCGTTGCCGCCCCCAGGTGGGGGCGGTTATACTTTGAAGCGCAATTGAAACTGGAGGTGTGTATGAAAAAACTACTCATCGGCATCATGTCGCTTTTCCTGGTCGCGGGAATGGGCTTTGCCCAAACGCTGGTCTACGGGCAGTCCGACCTGCCCAAGACCCTCGACTCCGCCGACGCGCAAGACGGCAACTCGCTGCGGGTCGCCAAGCAAGTGGTGGAGACCCTGGTGGCGTTCAAGCCCGGCACCGTGATCCCCATCCCCGGTCTGGCGGTGCGTTGGGAGGCCAACGACGACTCGACGGTCTGGACCTTCTACCTCCGAAAAGGGGTCAAGTTCCACGACGGCACCCCCTTCAACGCCGAAGCGGTGAAGTTCAACTACGACCGCTGGAACGACAAGCAAAACCCCTACCGGGGCAACAAGCAGTTCGTCCCCTTCACCTGGGTCTTCGGTGGCTTCAAGGGTGAGGGATCGGTGATCGACAAGGTCGAGGTCGTGGACGACTACACGGTCCGCTTCTACCTGAATAAGCCGGTCGGTTTCTTCCCGCAAATGGTCGCGGCGAGCTACTTCGGCATCGACAGCCCCACCGCGGTCAAGGCCGATCCCGACCGCTACGGCACACCCGACGTCGGCATCGTGGGCACCGGCCCCTTCGTCTTCAAGAGCTGGACCATCGGCGACAAGGTCATCCTCGAACGCAACGAGAACTACTGGGGCGAAAAGGCCAAGGTGAAGACCCTGGTCTTCCGGGGCATCCCCGAGCCCACCTCGCGCCTGGCCGAGCTCCGGGCGGGCTCGATCGACATCGCCAACAACCTCTCGCCCGAGGACTACCAGACCATCAAGAACGACCCCAACCTGGTGGCCGTGGTCCAAAAGGGCCTCAACATCGGCTACCTGGCCTTCCATCAGCAAAACAAGCCGCTCGACAACCTCAAGGTGCGCCAGGCCATCGCCATGGCCGTGGACTGGCAGGCGATCGTCGACGCCTTCTACGGGGGGCTGGGCGAACGGGCCACCGAATTCGTTCCTCCGGCCATGTGGGGGCGCGCCGGCGACATCAAGCCCTTCACCTATGACCCCGAAAAGGCCAAGCAGCTACTCGCCGAAGCCGGTTATCCGAACGGCTTCGAGACCGAGATCTGGTACATGCCCGTTTCACGACCCTACTTCCCGGCACCACAGCCGATCGCCGAGACCATCGCCACCTACCTGGCCGACGTGGGCATCAAGGCCAAGCTCAAGACCGAGGACTGGGGGACCTACCTCTCCGACTACGACCAGGGCAAGTTCCCCATGTACATGCTGGGATGGAGCCCCGACTACCCCGACCCCGACAACTACCTCTACACCTTCTTCGGCCCCACCTCGATCAAGACCAACCTCGGCTGCGAAACCGATGTCTGTAAGGAGATCGGCGATCTGATCCTCAAGGCCCGGGTGACGGCGGACCTCGATCAGCGCAAGGCGCTCTACGCCAAGGCCCAGCGTCTGGTCCACGACAACGTGCTTTCGATTCCCGTGGCCCACAACAACCCGCTGCACGCCACCCGCAAGAACGTGAAGAATTACATCCCGAGCCCCTTGGGGTCGGAAGAGCTCTACATGGTGGAAGTCAAGTAGCAAGCGCACCTTCCATTGGGCCCGGCGCGTCCGGGCCCTTTATACTTTTCCTCGTGGCCGCATACGCCTTACGAAGATTTCTCAGCCTCATCCCCGTGCTCTTCGGTGTCAGCCTCCTGGTCTTCACCTTCGTCCACCTCATCCCCGGTGATCCCGCCCGCGTCATGCTGGGCCAGCGGGCAACGCCCACGGCGGTGGAGCGATTACGCAAGGAGCTCAACCTCGACAAACCCCTCTTCCTCAACTTCAAGGCCTTCCGGGAAAGCGGTGAGGTGAAAAAGCTCTTCGACAGCCAGTACCTCGCCTTCCTTTCCCGCACCCTTAAAGGCAACCTCGGCCGATCGATCTTCACCAAGGTCGACGTCAGCCGCGAGCTCAGGGCAAGATTTCCCGCCACCCTCGAGCTGACGCTGGGTGCGATGGCCGTCGCCCTGTTGGCGGGAATTCCGGCGGGAATCCTGGCCGCCCTCAGGAAAAACAGTCTCTGGGATCTCATGGTCATGACCGGAGCGCTGGTCGGGGTCTCAATGCCGATCTTCTGGCTCGGCCTCCTCCTCATCTACATATTCGCCGTCAACCTCCACTGGCTCCCGCCTTCGGGGCGACTGGGGCTTGGGTTCAATTTCGAGCCCGTCACCGGCCTGCTCCTTTTGGATGCGCTTTTGCGCTTGCGGTTCGATGTCTTCTTTGACGCCTTCCGGCACCTGCTCCTGCCCTCGCTCGCACTCGGTTCAATTCCCACCGCGGTGATCGCCCGCATGATGCGGAGCGCGATGCTCGAGGTCCTCTCGCAGGACTACGTTCGCACCGCCCGGGCCAAGGGCCTGCCGGAGCGGGTGGTGGTCTGGAAACACGCCCTCAAAAACGCCATGCTTCCGGTCATCACCATCATCGGCCTCTGGTTCGGCACCCTGCTCACCGGGGCGATCCTGACCGAGACCATCTTCAACTGGCCGGGTATCGGCAAGTGGCTCTACGAAGCCATCCAGGCTCGCGACTATCCCATCGTCCAGGGCGGCACCCTCTTCATTGCCACCATCTACGTCATCGTCAACGCCCTGGTCGACCTCTCGTATGGCCTTTTGGACCCCAGAATCCAGTACCGCTAGGAGGAACATGACTGTCGCGGCACGCACCCCAACCCAGCAAGCGCTGAAGAGGTTCTGGCGATCGAGCCCGGGCCGGGCTGGCCTGTTCATCGTGACCGCCTTTATCCTGCTCGCCATCCTGGCCCCGCTCCTCGCGCCTTACAACCCGACCAAAGACCGAAACCTCCGAGCTAGGCTCAAACCACCCTCCATCGAGCACGTCATGGGCACCGACGAGCTTGGGCGCGACATTTTCATCCGGGTTTGGCACGGGGCCCGGATCAGCCTCCGGGTCGGAGTGTTCGCGGTCGGCCTCGCGTTGGTGGTCGGCACCCTGCTGGGCCTGGTGGCAGGCTACTTCGGTGGTTGGCTGGACATGGTCATCTCATGGCTCATCGACATCATGCTGGCCTTCCCATCGATCCTCCTCGCCATCGCCATCGTCGCCGTCGTGGGGCCAGGGATCACCAACGCCATGATCGCGGTCGGCATCGTTCAAATACCGGTTTTCGCCCGGCTTGCCCGCAGCAACGTACTCTCGCTCAAAGAGCAGGAGTTCATCGCCTCGGCCCGGGCGCTGGGCGCCACCAACGCCCGCATCATCCTGAGACACGTCCTTCCCAACGGCCTCTCTCCCATCATCGTCCAGGCCACGCTCTCCATCGCCACCGCCATCCTCGACGCCGCCGGTCTTGGGTTCCTCGGTCTCGGCGCCCAACCCCCGGCCCCGGAGTGGGGGGTCATGATCGCCCGGGGCTTCCAGTACTTCACCACCGCTCCCTGGATCAGCCTGTTCCCGGGCCTTGCGATCATGCTGGCGGTGCTGGGATTCAACCTGCTCGGCGACGGGTTGCGCGATGCCCTCGATCCCCGCAACGTACGCTGAGCCCAGGGCGAACGGCGTATAATCGTGCCCGTGCTGGCGAAGCGGATCATCCCCTGCCTCGACGTCCACGACGGACGCGTGGTCAAGGGGGTGAATTTCGTCAACCTGGTTGACGCCGGTGACCCCGTCGAGGCGGCCAGGGCCTACGACGCCGCCGGGGCCGACGAGCTGGTCTTCCTCGACATCACCGCCACGGTTGAAGCGCGGTCGACCATGCTCGAAATCGTGGCCAGGGTGGCGGAATCGGTGTTCATTCCTTTTACCGTTGGCGGCGGGATCCGGAGCCTCGAGGACGCCCGCGCCCTGCTGCTCGCCGGGGCAGACAAGGTCAGCGTGAACTCGGCCGCGGTCTTTCGCCCCGAGCTCATCACCGAACTCGCATCGCATTTCGGTTCGCAGGCCGTGGTGCTCGCGATCGACGCCAAGCGGCGTGGCGAAGGCTGGGAGGTTTTTGTCAAGGGCGGTCGCGAGCCCACTGGGCTCGATGCCGTGACCTGGGCCCGGGAGGGTGTGCGGCGCGGGGCGGGCGAGATCCTTCTCACCAGCATGGACAAAGACGGAACCAAGTCCGGCTATGACCTCGAGCTCACCCGCGCCGTGAGCGAGGCGGTTGAGGTTCCGGTGATCGCATCCGGCGGAGCGGGTGCGCCCTCGCACTTCGCCGACGCCTTCACCCGTGGCCGGGCCGACGCCGCGCTGGCAGCGAGCGTCTTCCACTTTGGCGAAATCCCCATCCCAGAACTCAAGCGCTACCTGGCCAACCGCGGAGTGACCGTCCGCCTGGAGGATACCCATGGAGCTTGACGCCATTCGCTTCGACGAAAACGGGCTCGTCCCCGTGGTTATGCAGGATGCCGGAAGTGGCGAGGTGCTCACCCTGGCGTATGCCAACCGGGAAGCCATCGAGCTAACGCTGGCCACGGGGTTTGCCCACTTTTTCTCGCGCTCCCGGCAGAGGCTTTGGAAGAAAGGCGAAACCAGCGGCAACGTCCAAAAGGTCGTCGAGGTGATCCTCGACTGCGACGGCGACGCTGTGCTCTACAGGGTCGAGTCCCAGGGACCGGCCTGCCACACCGGCGCACGAAGCTGTTTCCACAACCCGATCCAGCCCGCGGCGGAAAGCGCGGTTGAGAGCGATCTGGGCAAGGTCACCGAACGCGTCTTTCGCACCATCCAGGATCGCTTGCAAGCACTCCCCGAGGGCTCCTACGTCGCCACGCTTCACCGCCAGGGACTCGACCGACTGCTCAAAAAGATCGGCGAAGAGGCCGGGGAGGTCATCATCGCGGCCAAGAACTCAAACCGCGATGAACTGGCCTGGGAAGCGGCAGATCTCTACTTCCATCTCCTCCTCGTTCTGGCCGAGCTCGACCTCTCGCCAAAGGACCTGGCCAAGGAACTGGCAAGGCGGCACAAACCGGAGTGAGCCATGTTGAACGCCAGACGGTCGCGTGTACGAAATCAGGTCGTCGCCATCTTCTGGATCCTCTTGCTTCTTTTGGGCTCCGCCCAGGCGGCGAGCCTGGCCAAGGTCCGTATGGGCCTGCCGCAACCGGGCTTCAACCCCAGCGACCTCAGAACCTACCGGATCGCCAAAGCAACCCAGACGTTCAACGGCGACGCCGGGGCCGTGGTGTTCATCACCTCCTGGCGCTTTTTTGAGGACGACGCCGGAGAGCGGGCCTTCGAGATGTACCTGATCTCCCCTCGGGACACCGTCGAGCGAGCCGGCTACACGCTCACCGTTGGCAAGAGCTGGGCCGGAAAAGTGATCCCCACCTTCTGGTATTTCCGCATTACTCCGGAAAAGGCACGGATCTTCGAAGGTACCTGGACCGTCTACTTTCTCTTTAACGGCGAGCTCATGGGGACCACGAGCTTTCGGCTCCGCCCTTAACGGCCCGCCGTGGCCAAGGCCCGGGCGCGGTCCTTAAAATGGGGCCTATGGTCACGACCCGCATCGCGCCATCGCCAACCGGAGACCCCCACGTGGGAACCGCCTACATCGCCATTTTCAACTACGTCTGGGCGAAGAAAAACGGGGGGCGTTTCATCGTTCGCATCGAGGACACCGACCGCCAGCGCTACGTCCCCGGTGCCGAGGAGCGCATTCTCGCCATGCTCCACTGGCTGGGCCTCGACTACGACGAGGGTCCGGACACGGGCGGTCCGCACGGCCCTTACCGCCAGTCGGAGCGCCTGGAACTCTACCGGCGCTACGCCGAGATCCTGCTCGAGCGCGACTGGGCCTACAGGGCCTTCGAAACCCCGGAGGAACTGGAACGGATCCGCCGGGAAAAGGGCGGCTACGACGGCCGGGCTCGCAACATTCCGAAAGCGGAGGCCGAGGCCCGGGCACGGGCCGGGGAGCCCCACGTGATCCGCCTTAAAGTCCCGAGACCCGGCACCATCGAAGTTCACGACGCCCTCCGGGGACTGGTGCGCTACGACAGCGCCGAGATCCCCGACGTGGTGCTGCTCAAATCCGACGGCTTTCCCACCTATCACCTGGCGAACGTCGTCGACGACCACCTCATGGGCGTGACCGACGTGATCCGGGGAGAAGAGTGGCTGGTCAGTACCCCCATTCACGTCCTCCTCTACCAGGCCTTCGGCTGGGACGTGCCGAAGTTCTACCACCTGCCGCTCCTCAGGGCCCCCGGCGGTGCCAAGCTCTCCAAGCGCACCGGCCACACCAGCGTCGATCACTATCGCGAAGAAGGCATCCTCCCCGAGGCACTCAGGAACTACCTTTCCTTGATGGGCTTTTCCATGCCCGACGGCCGCGAGGTCTTCACCTTAAGCGAGATGGTCGAGGCCTTTTCCTGGGACCGGGTGAGCCTCGGCGGTCCCGTCTTCGACTGGGAAAAGCTGGTGTGGATGAACGGCAAGTACATCCGGGAAGTCCTCACCCTCGATGAACTCGCCGAGCGGGTCAAGCCGTTCATGACCGAAGCGGGTCTTACCTGGCCGTCGGAGGACTACCTCCGGAGGGTCCTCGAGCTCATGCGCCCCCGCTTTGAAACCCTCAAGGAGTTCCCGCAAAAAGCCATCTACTTCTTCCAGGACGATTTCGACTACGAGGCCAAGGCACAAAAAGAGATCGCCAAGGGAGCGGCGCTGCTCAGGGAGCTTAAGGAGAAGCTCGCAAACCTTCCCGACTTCAGCCAGGCGTACACCGAACCTCTCATCAAGGCCTTCGCGGAAGAAAGCGGCAAAAAGCTCCGCCACGTGATGCAACCCCTGCGCGCCGCCATTACCGGACGCCTGGCCACCCCGGGGATGTACGAGATGCTCGAGGTGCTGGGCAAGGAAACCGTCATCCGGCGTATCGAGCGGGCGCTGGCTCTCGTAGAATCATAAGCGTGTCTTGGTTTGCTCGCCTCAAACAGGGCCTGAAGAAAACCGCGGAGAACCTCAGCAAAG
Source organism: Thermaceae bacterium (assembly GCA_015519965.1). GTDB lineage: Bacteria > Deinococcota > Deinococci > Deinococcales > Marinithermaceae > WFXV01. The sequence goes on along the minus strand of WIAM01000035.1, from coordinate 3,672 downwards.
CCGTCCCCTGGGGCGGCGATCCCGAGGAAGTGCTCGAGGAGCTCGAGTACGCCCTGATCGCCGCCGACGTGGGGATCGAGGCCACCGAGGAGATCCTGGCCGAGGTCCGCCAATCGTCGCAAAAAAACCTCAAGGAAGCGGTCAAGCTGGCGATCATGCTGCAGCTGGAACCCGATGAGCGCCGGAGGAAGCTGCGCAAGCTAGGGTTTAAGCCCGACGCCACCAAGAAGTTCGTGGCCCCCAAAGGCCACGTCGTCCTCATGGTCGGCGTCAACGGCGTGGGAAAAACCACCACCATCGCCAAGCTCGGCCAGTACTACCAGCGGGCCGGGAAAAAAGTACTCTTTGCCGCTGGCGACACCTTCCGGGCCGCCGGTGGCACCCAGCTCAAGGTGTGGGGCGAGCGCCTGGGCATTCCGGTGATCCAGGCGCCAGAAGGGGCCGACCCAGCAGCCCTCGCCTTCGACGCGACCCAGGCCCGAAAGGCCCGGGGCCACGACCTGCTCCTCGTCGATACCGCCGGGCGGCTCCACACCAAGCACAACCTGATGGAGGAACTCAAAAAGGTCAAAAGGGCCATCGGCAAAGCCGAGCCCGGCGAGCCGGGCGAGGTTTGGCTGGTCATGGACGCCACGGTGGGCCAAAACGGCATCAACCAGGCCAAGGCCTTCCACGAAGCCGTCGGGCTTACGGGAGTCATCGTGACCAAGCTCGATGGCACCGCCAAAGGCGGGGTTTTGGTGCCGATCGTGCGGGCGCTTGGCGTGCCCATCAAGTTCATCGGTGTCGGCGAGGGGCCGGAAGACCTCCAGCCTTTTGACGCCGGGGCCTATGCCGAAGCGCTTCTTGAGGGCGCGGCTTAAGTACCCCGCGGTGGCGTTTGCCACGGCGGGGGCCACGAGGCAAACGCGAGCGACCTCCAACCTCGCCCCGGCATGTTGAGGCCACGGACTTCGGCGCCTCGCTTGCGCCGCCTTCTCCCTTTGCGTAACCTTGAGGGGATGTCGGCAATCCCGGTCCGGGCCAGGCAGATCATCACCTGGAGCGCCGTTTTCGCGCTGCTCACCGCGTTGGCCAGCGCCCAGCAACCCCCCGTCCGCCCGGTGGAATCCATCCTCAAGGCCCCGCCGCGCGTCGTGTTTGAAGACGGCCGGGCCGTATTAACACTTGAGACCACGATTCCGGTCGCCTGCGTCGTGGTCTACGGCCCGACCCCCGAGTTCGGGTCGATGGCCTTCGATCAGGCCATGGGCCAGGCCGCCCACCGGGTGCACCGGGTGGTCTTCCCGAAACTCAAAGCCGGGAGTCGCTATTTTTACCGCCTCCAGGGCAGCGACGCCCGGGGAAACCTCTACCAGAGTCGGACCTACACCTTTACCACGCCCGCTGGAACGAAAAAGTCGCCCAGCCCTTACGGCATCAACCTGGCCCTGGCCAAGCTGGGGACCCGGGTGATCGCCAAGAGCAGTAACTACGCGGGTGCGGCGGATGATGAGCCCTGGGGCGCGCAAAACGCCATCGACGGGGACCCGACCACCGAGTGGTCAAGCAACGGCGACGGGGACCGGGCCTGGATCACCATCGCCCTGCCCCGACCGGCGAAAATCCGGGCGGTAGGCTTTTGGACCCGGACCATGGGCGATTCGGCCCAGGTCGAAAGCTTTGGCCTCGAGGACGAACAGGGCCGGACCTACGGGCCTTTCCGCCTGCCCGACGCCAAACGGCTCTACGTCTTTCCGGCCCAGACCCAAGGCCAGCGCTTTACCTTTCGGGTGGTTCGTTCGAGTGGGGGTAACACCGGGGCGGTTGAGATCGCCCTTTTTGGGGAGTTCTTGCCATGAAACGTGAAGATCGGGACGCGTTGATCCTCGCTTTCGCCTGGCTCGTGGCCATCGCCGCCACCGGCGGAAGCCTCTACTACTCGGAGATCAGGAAGTTCATCCCTTGCGAACTCTGCTGGTACCAGCGCATCTTCATGTACCCGCTGGTGCTGATTTTGGGTATCGCCCTCTACCGCCTGGATACCAAGATCCGACCCTACGTCCTGGGCATGACGCTGGTGGGCGGCAGCATCAGCCTCATCCACTACCTAGAGCAAAAGATCCCCGCCTTCCAGCCCACCGCCTGCGACGCCACGCCGATTCCCTGCAGCCTCCAGTACGTCAACTACTTCGGCTTCATAACCATTCCTCTGATGGCACTCACCGCCTTCGTCCTGATCACGATCAGCATGCTCTTTCTGGGACGGAAATAGCCCCCGTTCCCGGGGGCCGCTTTAAAGGTGCCCGCCCCGCCGCGGCGTTTGCCGGCAGCTCAGGGGCGCTTTTTAGGAAGCCACGGCGACGTCTTCGGCCTTTATAGAAACGCCAAAGTCTTCCAAGGCGGCGAGCACGGAGGCCATTCCCGTAACCGCGTGCTTATAGACCACCACGCCCTCGTCCTCGAGCACCACCACCGCCACCTCACGCGCCCGGGCCGCGAGATCAGGGGTGGGAACGTTTTCATCGCGGCTGCTCCAGATCGGAACGCCCTCGCGGTCGAGCAAGACCAACGTCGCCCCATAGCCCACGCGCTCGCGCAAAGCAGGCGGCAGCTTGCCCGCGGCGTCCGAACCCAGTTCTACGGCGAAATAGCGTTTCTCGTTCATGGCAGCGTCAAGTTAAGGGCTGGGCGTAAAGCTCCTGTAAAAAAGCCCCGAGCCTTGCGGCTCGGGGCTCCAGGGCGCCTTCGCTTAGGCGGCGAGCGCCGCTTTCGCCTCGTCCAGCGCCTTAAATAGGCGCGCCTTGGTCAGGGGCTGGCCCTCGAGGACCAGCGCCCCTTCGTGGAAGTGCAGGTGCCAGTAGATGTGTGCTTTGAGGAAGCGAACCTCAACGCCGTAGCTGCGGGCGCCGGGCTGTGACACACTCGCCAGCACGAAACGCTCTCCCCGGGCGTCGGCGAGAGAAACGCTCATCCACCGGGTGGGCAAATTCCAGGGCTTGGTGAACCGGTAGATGGTGTCGGGAAAGTAGGCCTCGACGATAAAGCGCACGCCTTTTTCCTTGGCATACTCCTGCATCCAGGCGATGAGCTCGGCCCAAGCAGAATAGAGCCCCTCTTCGCGTTCCATGCCTCCATGGTATACACGGCGACACGGCGGCGCCAGCCACACACCGCCGGTGCCGCAAAGCCTAAACTAGGCACGATGCGGCACGCCGAGTTGCCTCTCCTTCCCCACGCGCCGGGCGTTTACATCTTCAAAAACGCCCGTGGCGTGCTGTACGTGGGCAAGGCCAAGGATCTGCGGGCGCGGGTCAGTAGCTACTTCCACGCGGACGAAAGTAAGGCGAGAAAACTCGTCCAGGCCGCGGAAACCCTGGAGTACATCGTCACCCGCGACGAGGTGGAGGCGCTGCTTTTGGAGGCCAACCTCATCAAATCTCACCGGCCGCCGTTCAACGTGCTCCTCAAGGACGACAAGCACTACCCCTTCCTCAAGCTCACCAACGAACCCTTCCCCACCCTGCGGATCGTCCGCCGAATTAAGGACGACGGCGCGCGTTACTGGGGTCCCTTTCCCAACGCGGGCACGGTGCGCAAAATCAAGGACCTCATCGACCGCACCTTCCCGCTGCGGAAAAACTCCGGCGTCCCCATGAAAAAGCGGCGAAAACCGTGCCTGAACTACGCCAT
>WIAM01000007.1 GCA_015519965.1 Thermaceae bacterium | reverse complement strand
GGGCCCATCCGGAAGCGCCGGATGGCTTTAGACACATCCCAGGGGATGGGTCCACATGGGGGATTAGCCCGAGTTTCCCCGGGTTGTCCCCCACTTCCGGGCAGGTCACCCACGTGTTACTCACCCGTTCGCCGCTAGGGATGGGAGAAACCGAAGTTTCGGCCATCCCTCGCACGACTTGCATGTCTTAGGCACGCTGCCAGCGTTCACCCTGAGCCAGGATCAAACTCTCCAGATCAGAGGAACTTCCCATTGGGAAGTAAGTTTCATGGTCTTCTACCTGACCCGTGCTTTCAAGGTCCGCTGCCCCCATGGGGCAAAGGCAAATTTACCAAATGGGGAACGCTTTGTCAAGGCATTGTAATCGGTCAACACATCTGAGACTCCCTGGGGGACCTGCTCTTCTTGTGCCTCCGGCCATCGCGCGCGCTAAAGGCGTAGCATTTTTTCGCCGGGACGGGGTGCAAGGCGTCCGGGCAGAAACCGAGCGCGGTCTGCCCGTAAACTGGGGCTATGTCCAAGCGGGTTGCGCTGATTACCGGCGCCAACCGCGGCATTGGGTTTGCCGCGGCCGGGGCGCTCTTGCAGTTGGGGTTTGAGGTGATCGTCGCCGGGCGCGACCCGGTGTCGGTCGAGGCGGCGGCCGGGAAGCTCGGGGCCGTTCCGCTGACGGTCGATGTCACCCGGGCCGAGGCGGTTGAGCGAGCCCGGGCTTTTGTCGAGGAAAACTTTGGCCGCCTCGAGGTCTTGATCAACAACGCCGGGGTCCTGCTCGATCGGGAGGCGCGGGGGCTCGAGGTCCCGCTCGAGGCGGTGGAGGCGACGTTCCGGGTCAACGTGTACGGCGCGCTCCGGATGAGCCAGGCCTTCGCCCCCCTGATGGTGCGCCAGGGCTATGGCCGCATCGTGAACGTTTCCTCGGTGATGGGGTCGCTGGCAGGTGCGGGGCAGGGTTACCTTGCCTACCGCAGCTCGAAGGCAGCGCTCAACATGGTGACCCGGGTGCTGGCGGCCGAACTCTCAGGCACCGGCGTTCTGGTCAACGCCGTGCATCCCGGTTGGGTGCGCACCCGGATGGGGGGCGAGGCGGCGCCGCTCTCGCCCGAGGAAGGCGCCCGGGCCCTGGTCTGGGCTGCCACGCTCCCCGATGATGGCCCCACCGGCGGCTTCTTCCAGGGTGAGGGTGAGGCGATTCCCTGGTAGGGCCGAAAAGCATCGAGGACGCTTGCTCAGTCGCCGCTCGGGGCCTCGGGTTTTGAGCGCCCGGCCTTCCACTCCAGACCGGCCCAGATGAATTCGTCCAGGTCGCCCTCGAGGACGCTTTCCGGGTCGTGGCGCATCAGGCCGGTGCGGTGGTCCTTGATGTATTGCTTGTCCAGCACGTAGCTCCGGATCTGGCTGCCCCACTCGATGGGTCGCGCCTCGCCTTTGAGTTTTTTGAGCTCTTCCTGCCGTTTTTTCTCCTCGAGCTCGTAGAGGCGGGCCCGGAGCACCCGCATCGCCAGCTCCTTGTTTTTGTGCTGGCTTCGGGTGGCCTGGCTGGTGACGGTGATGCCGGTGGGGAGGTGGACGATACGGACCGCACTATCGGTGGTGTTCACGTGCTGGCCCCCGGCGCCCTGGCTGCGGAAGACGTCGATGCGGAGGTCCTCGGGTTTGATCTCGACCTCAACCTCGTCGTCGATTTCGGGCGTGACCTCGACGCCGGCGAAGCTGGTGTGGCGGCGCCCCGAGGCATCAAAAGGGCTCGGGCGCACCAGGCGGTGGACGCCGGCCTCGGCGGAGAGGAGGCCGAAGGCGTTTTCCCCCTTGACGATCATCTGGGCGTAGTCGATGCCGGCTTCTGGGCCCGGGACCACGTCGACCACCTCGAGGTCAAACCCCTTCTTTTCCGCCCACTTGGTGTACATGCGGAAGAGCATCTCTGCCCAGTCCATCGCCTCAGTGCCCCCGGCCCCCGGCTGGATGGTGAGGATCGCGTTCTTTTCGGCGTGGGGGAAGTTGAGCAGGGTCTCGCGATAGAGGGCATCGAGCTTCTTTTCCGCCTCGGCGAATTCGCCGGCGAGCTCTTCCGCGGCCTCGGGGCCGAGTTCTTGTAAGAGTTCGGCCAGACTCCTAAGGTCGGCCTCGAGGCCCCGGAAGTTCTCCACCACCTTTTTCAGCCGCGCCGCCTCCTGCGAAAGCCGCTTGGCCCGCTCGGCGTCGGACCAGAGCGAGGGGTCCTCGAGTTTCTGCTCGACTTCCTTTAAACGGGCTTCCTTTTGAGGGATGTCAAAGATACCCCCTGAGGGCGTCGAGACGTTGGATGAGTTC
>WIAM01000034.1 GCA_015519965.1 Thermaceae bacterium | reverse complement strand
TGGGGTCTGCAACTCGACCCCATGAAGCCGGAATCGCTAGTAATCGCGGATCAGCTACGCCGCGGTGAATACGTTCCCGGGCCTTGTACACACCGCCCGTCACGCCATGGGAGTGGGCCCCACCTGAAGTCGCCGGGAGCCCAATAGGCAGGCGCCTAGGGTGGAGCTCACGACTGGGGCGAAGTCGTAACAAGGTAGCTGTACCGGAAGGTGCGGCTGGATCACCTCCTTTCTAAGGAGCTAGAGGCCTGCTTTCCCGCTTTTTGAGGAACCGAGGGCGCCCCAGGGCGCCCTATTTTTCTTTTCGGGGCCAGCGATGAAGGTGCTCAAAAAGCGCGTCGTATCTGCCGGAGGCGTCGTGATCAGGGGGTGTAAAAACCCCAGGGTCCTGCTCATTTCCACGCGCAATGGCCGGATCTGGGCTTTACCCAAAGGACGCGTCGAACACGGCGAACGCCACCGTGAAGCTGCCGTCCGTGAGGTGGAGGAAGAAACCGGAGTGCGGGCCCGAATCGTAAGGGATCTGGGCTACGTTCGCTATTACTTCACCGTCCACGAAGAAGTCGGGCAAATTCGCATCTCAAAAACCGTGCACTACTACCTGATGCGCTTCCTGGGCGGCAAGCTGACGCCTCAACTCGAGGAAGTCGACGACGCCAGATGGGTGAGCGTGCAACGCGCGCTGAAGATGCTGGCGTATGATAACGAGCGAACGGTCCTCGAGCGGGCCCTCAACCACTGGAGGGAAAGATGTCGCAAGCGCTCCTCACCGACCTCTACGAGCTAACCATGGCCTATTCCTACTTCAAGCGGGGAATGAACAGCCCCGCGACCTTCGATCTTTTCGTGCGCCCCCCGGTTCCCAACCGTCGTTTTCTGGTCTTCGCCGGCCTCGAGTCTGCTCTCTCCTACCTGGAAAATCTCCATTTTGACGACGACGACCTCGCTTACCTCGACACCCTCGGGCTCTTCGACCGGGATTTTCTCGACTATCTGAGCCGTTTTCGTTTCCAGGGCGAGGTCTGGTCGGTGTCCGAGGGCGAGATCGTCTTTCCCGGCGAACCGCTCATCACGATTGAGGCCCCACGGATCGAGGCTCAAATCGTCGAAACCTTCCTCCTCAATACGGTCAACTACGAAACGCTCATCGCTTCCAAAGCGGCGAGAGTCCTCCTGGCCGCCGGAAAAGAGGCCAGCGTGGTCGATTTTAGCCCCAGGCGCGATCACGGCGCCGATGCGGCGATCAAGGCGGCCCGCGCCTCGTACCTCGCCGGCTTCGACGGAACCTCCAACGTGCTCGCCGGAAAACTCTTTGGTCTCCCCGTGGTGGGGACGATGGCCCATTCCTACGTGATGAGCTTCCCGGACGAAGGCGCGGCCTTCCGAGCGTTCGCCGAAGATCACCCCCGCCCCATCTTGCTCATCGACACCTACGACCTGACGCGGGGACTCGAGAACGCCATCGCGGTGGCCAAAGAGCTCCAGGCCAAAGGACGCAGCCTGGTCGGCGTTCGCATCGACTCTGGCGACCTCGCCGAGGCCACCCGTATGGTCCGCCGGCGACTCGACGCCGCAGGGCTCCACGATGTCAAGATCTTTATCTCCGGCGACCTCGACGAGTACCGCATCGAGGCCTTCAAGGCCCAGGGGGGCGTCGCCTGGGGCTACGGCGTGGGAACCCGGCTCGGTACCTCCTACGATTTGCCCGCTCTGGGCGGGGTTTACAAGCTGGTCGAGGACGACGCCGGACCCCGGATCAAAAAGAGTCCGGGGAAGCACACCCTTCCAGGCAAAAAACAGGTCTGGCGCCTCGAGGACGACGGCCATCCTTCGGACCGGATCACCTTGCGTGAGGAAACTGGCGAAGGGCGCCCGCTCCTTCGCCAGGTCATGCGTCAGGGTCGGCGGCTCGTTCCCCCGCCCGACCTCAAAAAACTCCGGGAAGCGACGCGCGAGCGGATTTTCTCGCTCCCGGAAGCGCTGAAAGACCTCAGCCCGGTCGAGAACCCCACCTACCCGGTCACGGTCTCCCCCCGTCTTTTGTCTTTGCAAAACGAAGCCTTCCTGGAAAACTCCTGAATCGACACCCCTCCGGCGTATTGCATGGTTGTGCAGGACGGCCTTGCGGGCCATTCGTCCCGGGAGTAGCATGGCCCCAAAGGCGCTTACAGCAAACCTGCCTGGATAGGAGGGGAAAGCATGCTTGGTGGTTATGCCCACAAGTTGGCAAAGATCGACCTCACCAACAAAACGGTCAGCTACGAAGCTCCCCGGGAAGAAGACCTGAAAAAGTACATCGGCGGACGCGGACTCGGGGTCAAATACGTTTTCGACAACGGTCCCTCTGTCGACCCGCTCTCTCCGGAAAACCTCATCGCCGTCATGAACGGACCGCTCTCGGGCACGCTGGCCAAGATGAGCGGACGCCTGGCGGTGGTGACCAAAAGCCCGCTCACCGGCACCGTTGCCGACTCCCACATGGGCGGCTGGACCGCGGCCAAGCTCAAGTGGGCCGGTTTCGACGGCCTGCTCATCAAAGGGGCCGCCAAAGAGCCCGTTTACCTTCTGGTCAAAGACGGCGAGGTCAGCATTGAGGACGCCTCGGACCTTTGGGGCAAGACCACCCACGAGGTCCACGAAATTCTCCGGAAGCGCCACGGCGAAGAGGCCGACGTCATGGCCATCGGCCCCGCGGGTGAGAACCTGGTTCGCTTCGCCAACTGGATCAACAACGACGAGCGCGCCGCCGGCCGAAACGGGACCGGGGCGGTGGCCGGCTCAAAAAAGCTGAAGGCCATCGTGATCATCGGCGACAAAGACAAAATCCCCAGGCCGGTGGACAAGGACGCCTGGCGCGAGGCCGACCAGCGTGCCCTCGCAGGAATCGTCGACGAAAAGAACGTCACCGCCCCGAAAAAGGGCGGGCTGAGCCTTTATGGGACCAACGTGCTCATGAACATCACCAACGCCATCGGCGCCCTTCCCGCCTACAACGCCCAGCACACCCAGTTCGCAGAGGCGGAGAAGATCTCGGGCGAGTACGTCCGCGAGCACATCCTGGAAAAAGACAACACCTGCCACGCCTGCCCGGTGGCCTGCAAGAAGATGGTCCGCATTCAGGTCAACGGTAAGGAGATCGTCTTCGAGTCCTACGAGTACGAGTCGGCCTGGGGGCTCGGCGCGCACGTCGGCAACGGCGACACCCACTGGGTGGGCTACGCCATTTACCTGGCCAACGCCTACGGCATGGACACCATCGAGCTCGGCAACGTGCTGGCGGTGCTGGCCGAGGCCACCGAGAAGGGCTACGTGGCCGAGCACGAGGGGCTTTCGTGGGGCGACAAGATGCGCCAGGCAGAGCTCATCAAAAAGATCGCGCTCAGGGAAGGCTTCTACGATCAGCTCGCCGCCGGCGCCGCCGGTTTTGCCGAGGCCCTCGGGCACCCCGAACTGGCCATGAGTGTCAAGGGCCAGGCCATCCCCGCATACGACCCCCGGGGCCTTAAGGGCATGGGCATCGCCTATGCCACCAGCAACCGCGGGGCTTGCCACCTCCGGGCCTACACCCCGGCCTCCGAGTTGCTCGGGGTGCCTGAAAAGACCGATCCCCTCGAGTGGCGCGGCAAAGGCAAGATGACGAAGCTGTTCCAGGACCTCTCCGGCTTCACCGATTCGCTGGATGTGTGCAAGTTCAGCCAGTTCGCCGAGGGGCCCGAGGAGTTCGCCGAGCAGTTCTCCGCCTACACCGGCATGGAGGTCACGGCCGAAGACATCCTGAAGATCGGCGAGCGGATTTATAACCTCGAGCGCTACTACAACAACCTGGCCGGATGGGGCGAGGGCTCGGACTACCTGCCCGAACGTTTCCTCAAAGAGCCCTCCGACATGGGCGGCTCGAAGGGTCACGTCACCGAACTGCAGGAAATGCTCGAGGAATACTACGTCGAGCGCGGGTGGAAAAACGGCGTGGTGCCGGAGGAAAAGCTCAAAGAGCTCGAAATCATCTAAACGCCGGCGAAAGGCGAGGGCGGGGCAGTGCCCCGCCCATTAGCCATCGAACGCGGCCTCGAAAAAATCCGCCAGGCGCTTATAGAGTACCCGGCGGTTTTCCTTTTTAACGATGCCGTGGCCCTCGTCCTCAAAAATCAGGAGCTCGTAGGGAATGCCGTGCGCCTCCAGACGCTCCCGGACCGCGGCGACATTCTCCGGAGTGACGTTGGGGTCGAGCGCCCCCTGGACGATGAGGAGTTTGCCCTCGATGCGGTCCACGTAGTGGATCGGCGAACGTTCCCGGTAGCGCTCGGGCACCTCCTCGGGGCTGCCCCCAAGCATTTCCTCGGAGTAGGGCCGGAGGTCGGGGCGGGTGGTGTAATAATCGACCACCAAATCGGTCATGCCACAGATCGGTGCCGCGGCAGCCACCAGGGCCTTCGGGGCGTGGGTGATCTGCCACCAGCTCGAGTAGCCGCCGTACGAGGTTCCGGTCACCCCCACCTTGTAGCGCTCGGCGATGCCCGCCTCGATCAAGGCCTCGATGCCGGTCCGGATATCCTCCTGCTCCATCCCGCCCCAGCCGGTCTCCTTGATCTTTTCCTGAAAGGCTAAGCCGTAACCGGTGGAGCCGCGGTAGTTCGGCAAAAAGACGTTGAAGCCACGAGCCAGGTAGTACTGCACCTCGGGGTTGACCCGCTCCGCGGCGTGCGCGGTGGGCCCGCCGTGAATCAGCACGATCGTCCCTTTGGGGCGGCGGGGGGTTCGGTAAACGAACCCGTGCACCCTGAGCCCGTCGGTGCTCCGCCACTCGACGGGCTCGGCCGGCACCAGGTCGCCGGGGCGCAGGGGGGTAAAGTCGCCGATACCGGTAAGGCTTTGGAACGTCTCCGGATCGGGCTGGTCGAGATCGAGGAGAACGATGTCAGCCGGGTGAACCGAGCTCGAAAACACCCCCACCCAGCCCTCTTCGGTGCGGCCCAATAACGAGAGATTGCCATAAGGTGGGCGCATCGAAAATTGCCGGCCGCCAGTCACATCGATGACGAGCGGGTAGTTTCGGGCATCTTCAATGACCAGAGCCTGCACAGATTCGGTGGCCGCGAGGCGCGAGAGGTGCTCGAGGTTGAGGGCGGGGTCATCGACGAGCATGCGCGTCTCGCCGGAAAGCGCCTTGATGCCCAGCTTCCGGTATCCCTCGGCCTCGGCCAGAAACGCAACTTGGCCGGTGCTGGTCCAGGTGGCCCAGACTTTGCTTTTGGGGCCGGCGTTCAAAAACTCGCGGTCTTCCCTACCCTCTGCGTCGACCAGCCAGACCTGCCGCCCTGCGGGATGGAGGTCGGCGCGGAAATAGATCAGGTGACGGCCGTCCGGGGAGAGCTCGGGCCAGCCGCTTCCTGGCCTTGGCGGCCGGGCCAGAGGAAGATACTGGCCAGTGACCAGATCCTTCCGCCAAATCCAGGTGGGCTCGATCGTCACCCCGCGGGAAAAATCGTAGTTGGCGCCGAAGAAGAGCCAGGGGCGCTCGGGGTGCAGGTCACCCCCGCGCACGAAGTAAGGCGGGTGGGGCTCGGTAAGGGGGCGGGCATCGCCGTCGAAAGGCCGGGCAAAAAGGCCGGCCCGCTCGTCACCGGGATCGGCCTCAAAGACCACGCCGCGTTCGTGGGGCAGGAAAGAGACGAAGAAGTTTTTCGTCGGGCCCTCTGTCAACCTTCGCCGCTCGCCGCCCACCGGCCGCGCCCAGAGGTTCGGCACCTCGTCGACCCCGTTCCACACCCAGACCAACCAGCCGCCCTTCGGGCTGAGTTCGGCCTGGTAGAGCTGGGGAAGGTCGAGAAGGAGGTCCAGGAGTTCTTCGGGTTCGCGCATGGGATCATCCTAATTCGGTCACCCCGAAAGGGGAAAAACTGCTCACATCGGGGTCTTCCATCGGCCTCGAGGCCTCTCGCGTCAGGCGTAGCCGATCTTTTCATCGAGGGGGATGCGGCTCGGCATGAAGGTACCGCTGCCGCGGCCGATAACCCGCCCGCCGGCATCGAAAAGTTCTCCCTCGGCCACCAGCAACCGCCTCGAGGCGTGAACCACGCGTCCCACCGCTTTGATCTCGCCCTCGGAAACAGGTCTCAAAAAATGAATATTGAAAGTGACCGTGAGGACAAAGACGTCCGTCACGAGGGACTGCGCGGCAAAAAACGTCGCGTCATCGAGGGCCTTGAAGTAGACGGCGCCGTGGGCGGCCCCTGCGGCGTGGAAAAAGTCGGGTCTGACCGCCATGGTCAAGGTAGCCCGCCCCTCTTCCACCCGAAGTCGCGGCTCGAAGTAGCGGTTGATGGGAGCCCTGGCATACACGCGTTCGAGTTTGCGGTAGTGGTCTTGCACGGGCGCCTCCCTTTCCCTAGAGAATAAACTGCGCCGCTATGCTTCTGAGGTTCAAGAAAAGAAGCAAAAACTTAAGGCCAGGACACTTTTATCTCCAATACAAGGCGGCATGTAAATACGCTTTCCACGCCACCAGGCCAAAGACGCAACGACGACCTATGGCCGTTTCAACCGAAG
>WIAM01000006.1 GCA_015519965.1 Thermaceae bacterium | reverse complement strand
GCCAAGGGCGCGGCCTGCGAGAGCTGCCACCAGCAGCTCTCCGACGTCACTACCTGGCCGAGCCTGGCGCGGCGTCCCAGCCTCGAGCCCCACGGACCCACGTCGATCGGGCGCTTTTGCGCGTCCTGCCACGACGGCCAAAAGCAAATCCAGGACGTCGCCGCCAAGATCCCCGGCGCCAAGCCGCCGGTGAACGCCACCCTCTTTAGCGCCTTCGGCCAGAAGGGTGATGCGAGCTGCAGTCGCTGCCACGTCCCCAAGGACCACGGGCAGGACTTCACCCCCTGGCACGGCGACATTGCCGAGGGGGGTGCGGCGAGCTGCGCCGACTGCCACCGGGGGGCGACCGCGATCAGCGCCAACGAGCTCAACCAGGTCCAGGACTTCTTCCACGCCCAGCTTTCGCTGTGGAAGAACCCCGAGAACGACCGGGCCTTCAACAAGACCCTGCCCAACAACTTCTGTGCCTACTGCCACGGACTCGATCAAAAAGCATGGAGGGGTGATTGATGGAGAGGATTAGAACACGGATTCGTCGTGCGCTACCGCAGCTGCTTTTGATCTGGGCGGCGCTGGGGTTCATGCTCTTGCTGGCCGAGCTCTTGCTCACCAACCACACCGGAGGCGAGCGTTTTTTGGCCCCGTCGGCATCGCTCGTCGGACTCTTCCTTTCGCTGTGGGGGCTTTTGCGAACCTCCCCCAAGCTGGTGGTGGCCCTGGGGCTTTTGCTGGTGGCTGGTGTTGGGCTGATCGGCATGGCCGAGCATTGGGAAGGGGACGAAGGCGGCGAGGTTTACGAGCGTGAGACTGAGGCGACGCCCCCGCCGCTTGCGCCCCTGAGCCTTTCCGGGGTGGCCGCCCTGGCCTTGATGGGACTGGTGGCGAAGGAGGAAAATCAACAGGATGCGCATACTCTTGCTGGAGGATGAGCGAGACATCCGGGAGCCGCTGGCGGCGCTCTTGCGGCACCAGGGGCACGAGGTCGACGAGGCGGGCTCGCTGGCCGAGGCCCGCGAGGCGGTGATAGAGGCCGAGCCCGACCTCGCGGTGCTCGACGTGATGCTCCCCGAGGGGGAAGACGCGGGCTTTCGCTTTGCCAAGGAACTCCGCGAGGCGGGGTATTCCGGCCCCATTCTCTTCGTGACCGCCCGAGACGCGGTCGAAGACCGGGTGGCGGGGCTCGACCTCGGGGGTGACGACTACCTTACCAAGCCCTTCAGCCTAAAGGAGTTCGCCGCCCGCGTGCGGGCGCTCCTGCGACGACAGAGCCGGGTGCACTCCAGTGTTTTCGAGCGTGGTCCCCTCAAGGTGGACTACGCCGCGCGCCGGGTTTTCTGGGACGGTCGCGAGGTCAGCCTCTCGGCCCGGGAGTTCGCCCTGCTCGAGCTCTTCACCCTTTACCCGGATCGGGTCTATGACGCCGAGGAGCTGCTCGACCGCCTCTTCCCGGGGACCGACTCCGGCCTCAGGATCGTTCGCGTCTACGTGCACCGCTTGCGGCAAAAGCTCGGGCCCGAAGTGATCGCCACCGTTCCCGGCGGCTACCGCTTGGGGCTGGCTTGAGAGAGGAGTGAGCATGAGCCTCCGCGTCCGGATCGCCCTGGGTACCGCGCTGCTGGCCACGTTGGCGGCGGCCATGCACGTGGCCATCGGGTATTACAGCTTTTCTCGACTGATCCAGGAGGATGTGGCCCGGGATCTCGCGATCTGGACGCCGGCCATCGCCGGGGCCATCGAGATCAAAGACGGCTTTCCCCGACTCGACAGCGAGAACTGGGGCTGGATTTCCTCGGGGCTCGCGCTCGGTTTTCGCGTGCGCAAGGGGGGACGGGTCTACCTCGAGGGCGGCACCCTCCCCGAGGGGACGAGCCGCGACTGGGCGTATACCACCACACCGCTTGCCGAGGGGTATGTCCTCGAGCTCGCGATGTACATCGGTGAGTATCGCAAGGCGCTTTCGGGGCAGCTCCGGGCGAGTCTTTTCAGCCTTCCTTTGGTGATGGTGCTGGCGGCGTTTTTCGGCTGGATCTTCGCCGGCCACATCGCCAGGCCCATCACCCGGCTCGCCCGTGCCGCCGACGCGCTCTCGCGCATGCAGTTCCCGGACCCCGTTCCCTCCCCGCCCGGTGGGGGCGAGATCGCCGATCTGGCCCAGAGTTTTAACCGCATGGTGGGCTCGGTTCGCGACGCCTTTGAGCGCGAACGGGCGTTTACCCGCTACGCTTCCCACGAGCTGCGCACGCCCCTGGCCACCGCACAGGCCCAGATCGAGGCCCTCGAGGCCGGGCTCTTACCCCAGGAGACCGCGATTCCGGCGAGCAAGCGAGCGCTTTTGCGCATGCACCAGATCCTCGAGGGCCTCCTGGCGCTCAGCCGCGAACCCAAGGCACGGCTTGAGGCCGTCCCGGCCGGGGCCTTGTTGCGACAGCTCCATGCCGGTTTGCCCGAAAAGGCCAGGTCCCGCGTCCGGCTTGAATTGCCGGGGGAAGAGGTCTGGGTCCTCGGCGACGAGGAGCTCATCGCCCGGGTGATCGGCAACCTGGTGGACAACGCGCTCAAGCACACCGACGCCAGAGTTGAGCTTTCGCTCGCCGTCGAGGGCGATCGGGGCGTGCTCTCGGTCCGCGACCACGGGCCGGGGGTCAGCGAGGACCAGCTCGCCCGGCTCACCGATCCCTTCGTCCGTTTCAACACCGCCACCGAGGGGATGGGGCTGGGGCTCGCCCTGGCCCACCAGGCGGCCAAGGTCATGGGCGGTGAATTGGTCATCCGGCTGGCCGACCCCGGCCTCAGGGCCGAGCTGCGCCTGCCGATCGCGGAGGTCGGCGATGCGTAGACGCTGGCTCCTGGTCCTGTTGCTGCTCTTGGCCGGGGCACGGGTCTTCCCCGCCGGGGTGCTCGCCGCCTCGGATCACCGACCGCCGGCCGTGGCCGCCGATATGGGGGATGGCCACGACGACGGTGAGGACGATCACGGGGACGACGATCACGGGGGTATGGGCGGCACCGAGGAAATGAAGCCCAAGGATCGTCAGGGCGGCGACGATCGCCAGGGCGGGGGCGAGATGAACGGCGGCCACAAGGGCGAGAACGAGGACGACCGCTACGACGAGAATTACGCCTTTTACGGACAGGTCCGCCTCGCAGCCAGCCAGGTGGTGGTCGAAAACCGCACCCTGCTGGGTGACGATCCCATGCTGAAATACCTGGCCCCGGGCATGCTGCTCGAGGTCAAGGGCCGCGTCCATGGTAACCGCATCGAGGTGCTGGACCTCGAGGTCCAGCGCCCCAAGGTCTGGGCCTACTACGAGGGTCCCGCCGCTCGGATCGAAGGGGGGATGTCGGGCCGGGTGCGAGTGTGGTTCGAGGGGGATCGCGGCCAGCGCATTTTCCGGATGATGCCGGTGCCGGATGGCGACCCCACCCTGACCCTCCTCGCCTGCTACACCTCTGGCCGCTGGCAGGGGGTGCCGTTTGAGCTCGTTCCCACCACGCGTCCGGAAAAGCCCGGCTGGTGGTTGCTCACCGGCGAGGTGCGTTTCAACCAGCTCATCTGGTTCCAGATGCGCTGGTTGAAGGGGTGCTGAGCGCACCCCGCCATGCACGGGCATGTTGAGTTGAAGGGCTCGTTGGCGATCGCTTAGCGGCGGACGACCCGGCGGCGGTTGGCCGGCCGGGTTTTTGCCTTTGCCTTCGGTGTTTTGAGGAGCATGGCGAGGAGGCCGGCCAGGGTTTCGGTGTCGCCGGCCTTGATCCAGCTTTCGGCGAAGGCCAGGTATTCGGCCTTGTCGGCTTCGCTTTGCGCCCGGGCCCGTTCGACCAGGGCGCGCATCCGTGCCGTGCGGACCGCCTCCGGTGTGGGGAGCGTGCAGCGCTCGAAGCGCCGACCCAGCGTGCGCTCAAGGCGTTTCACCTGCCAGGCTTCCTGCGGCCCCACCAGGATGGCCACCGTCCCCTCACGGCCGGCGCGAGCGGTGCGCCCGGACCGGTGCTGGTAGGACTCGGCCTTGTCGGGGAGCTGGTGGTGCACCACCAGGTCGACCTCGGGGATATCGAGGCCGCGAGCGGCGACGTCGGTGGCCACCAGGATCCGAAGCACCCCCTGCCGGAAGGCGCCGAGGGTACGTTCGCGTTCGCGCTGGCTGAGGTCGCCGTGGACGGCGCTGGCGGCAAGGCCGCTCTCGACCAGCCGGGCGGCGAGGCGGTCGGCCTCGGCCTTGGTGCGAACGAAAACGATCGAGCGCTCGGGGGATTTGGCAAAGAGCACGCGGGCGAGGGCTTCCTCGCGGCCGACGTGGGCGGTGTAGACTTCCTCTTTATACGTCACCCGCTCGTCCTTGGCGACGTTGGCCCAAACCGGGTTTTTGAGGTGGCGTTTGACCAGGCGTTCGGCCCAGCGGGGGAGGGTGGCGGAAAAGAGGAGGGTCTGGCGGGCGCTCGGCGTCTGGGCCAGGATGGCCTCGACGTCCTCCTCGAAGCCCATCGAGAGCATCTCGTCGGCTTCATCCAGGACCACGATCTCGACCTCGGCCAGCCCCAGCGTTCCCCGTTCGAGGTAGTCTTTGGCCCGCCCTGGGGTGGCGACGACGACGTCGCATCCAGCGCGGAGGTCGGCGGCCTGCGAGCCGTAGCCCGTGCCGCCGTAGACCGCGACCACCTTGTGGTGAGGGGCGATCCAGCTGATCTCGCCCGCCACTTGCAGCGCCAGCTCGCGGGTGGGGGTGAGGATCAGCGCTCGGGGCCGGCGGCCGGCTTTGCGGCTCGCTTCCAGCCGCTCGGCGATGGGGAGGGCGAAGGCCAGGGTTTTGCCGGTGCCGGTGCGGGCTTGCCCCAGCACGTCACGCCCGGCGAGGCCGGCCTCGAGGGTCTTTTCCTGGATTGGGGTGGGTTGGGTGATTCCCCGGGCCCGCAAACGGGCAAGGGTCTCCGTCGAAAGTGAAAAACGTTCAAACATTCTGCTGCTTCCTTTCCGGGGTATCCTGCTGCTTCCCCGAAAAGGAAGACTGCGCGGTTCCCCAAAAGCTCACCAAGGCTATCCGATCCGGCCCGCAAAGTCAACTTGACAGTCCCCATCCCCATCGGTAGCATGGTTTTTGCCCGCTTTGGTGCGGGTACAGCGAGGCCCCGTGGTGTAGATTGGTTAGCACACCCGCCTGTCACGTGGGAGGTCGCGGGTTCAAGTCCCGTCGGGGCCGCCAGTTGCCGAGGTAGCTCAGTCGGTAGAGCACGCGACTGAAAATCGCGGTGTCGGCGGTTCGATTCCGCCCCTCGGCACCACCTCGTTGCCGCCCTTAAGGGCGGCAACGCTTTTTTGCCCCCTGGTCGGGGTAGATCCGGGTGTTGGGAAAGAAAGCCGCCCAGGCGAACCAGAAGGTGTTGTCGTGGGGAATTGGGGTGAGCCTTGTGTCCACCAGGATGCCCGAGGTGGCGCGGCCCTCGAGGTCCCAGCTCGATCGGGTGTTGAGGTCGAGAATTCGTTCGCCGTCCCAGACAAAGGCTAGTTCGCGTCCCGCGACGCGGCGGTCGAAGACCCCGCTCGAGCCAACGTCGCGCCCGAGCGCGATGCTCGCCGCGTCCAGGGCGCTTGCGGTGCCCGGTTGCCAGAAGATGGCGATGGGGCGCGTGCCGATGCAATCGTTCACCACCCGCTGCGCTTCGAGGGCGCTGAAGGGGTAGGCGGCGGCTTCGCCGCCCTGGCGGACGGTGACCACCCGCGCCATCGCCGGGAGCCGGCGGTCGAGGGCTTCCTCGAAGAGGAAGGGGCGTCGGCTGGAGTCGTATTTGAGGTAAGGGTTCTCGCCGTAATTCCTCTGGTAACCGGTCTTTCGGGAGAGGACGAGGCCGCTTGGGTGGTCGCGGACAAAGGCGCCAAAGGGAAGGAGCTGGATGGGAAAGGTTTCCAGTTCGACCCCGGCCAGCGTGCCCACCACCGCCTTGCCCAGGATCTGCGACCAGAGGCTTCCGGTGATGTTGTCGAACAGCACCAGGTTGGATTTGTAGAGCAGGCCGCTGGTGCCGAAGCTCACCTCGAGGGCCCATCCTTCGTCCGTGGCCTCGAGGGCGGCCTTGGGGTTCCGGCGGCGCACTTTCTCGGCTTGTTGGGGGCTGAGCGCCAGCCGGCGGCGGTAGGCCAGGCCGCTGTTGCAAAGCGGACAGAAGGTGATGGCGATGGGGACGTTGCCCACGGTGTCGTTGACGATCTCGTGCCACACGAGGATTTGCAAGGGATAGGCCCGGGTTTCGTCGCCCGCGCTGAGGACCAGCACCGGCTCCCGCTCGTCAAGCCAGGCGCGGGCCTCACGGACGGTCACGAACCTTGGCTCGGGGCTCGGCGGGATTTTGCCCCACCGACTGCCGCCAAACCCCAGCGCTGGGATGCCTTGGGGTGGTGGGCCGCCTTCCTTCAGCTCCGTAAGGGGAATCAGGGCTCCCTGGCGCGGTGTTTCCAGAGGGCCAAACGTGCCCTGTCCCAGGCCGATCGTGCCCAGCACCAAAATGAGCGCCGCCGCCCATGCCCATCGCATGGGCCAAGCCTAAGGGGCCGGCCGGGACCTGTCGGTCTTCTGGCCGACAAACTCAGGTGGCGCGAACGTGCGACCGGAGCGGGGTGGCGTGAGGGCGGTGCGCTATCCGTTCAGGAGGAGCACCTTGCCCGTGGTCTTTCGGCCCTCGAGGGCCAGGTGGGCGCTTTGCGCCTCCTCCAAGGAAAACTCGGCGCCGATCTGCACCTTGAGCACGCCCTTTGCGATCCAGCGGAAGACCTCCCCGGCCCTGAAGAGCAGCTCGCGCCGGTTTTGCGTGTAATGGCGCAGGCTGGGACGGGTGAGGAAGAGTCCGCCCGCCCGGTTGAGGACTTGCGGATCGATGGGGGGAACCGGCCCCGAGGCCTGGCCGAAGAGCACCAGGGTGCCCCGGGTCCTGAGGGCTTTTTGGTCCTCGGCGAAGGTGGCCTGACCCACCCCGTCGTAGATGACGTCGGCGCCGCCGGTGAGTGCCTGAACCTTTTCCGCGAAGCCTTCATAGGCCAGGGCGTAGTCGGCGCCGGCGGCGCGGGCGATGGCCCTTTTTTCTTCGCTGCTGGCGGTGGCGATCACCGTGGCCCCGCGCATCTTGGCCATCTGGATGAGGAGCTGCCCCACCCCGCCCGCCCCGGCGTGGACCACGGCGACGTCCCCCG
>WIAM01000005.1 GCA_015519965.1 Thermaceae bacterium | reverse complement strand
GTGGAGGAGGTCCTCGAGGTCGCCGAGTTCGTGGGCCTCAGCGCGGTGCAGCTCCACGGGGATGAGCCCCCCGAGGTGGCGCGCCGGATCGGGCGCCGCCTGCCGGTGGTGAAGGCCTTTCGTCTGACCGGCCCGCCCGATCCTGCCCTCTTTGACTACCCCGCCGACGCCTGGTTGCTCGATGGTCCCCGACCGGGTTCGGGCCAGCGCTTTGCCTGGGACTGGCTGGCGAGCGTTCCTCCAGGGAAGCGGGTGATCGTCGCCGGTGGGCTTCGTCCGGAGAACGTATGCGAGCTCCTGAGAAAGTACACGCCCTATGCCCTCGATGTTTCGAGCGGGATCGAGGCCGCCCCGGGCGTGAAGGATCACCGCCGTATAGCGGCTTTTGTTCGGGCGGTCCAGGCCTGTGGATAACCTGTGGATAACTCTGTGGAAAAGTGGGGTACGTGCGATGGACACGCAAATCTTCGCCTATTCACCCCTGTGGATAAATGTGGGGAAATCACCGAAACCATACCCCCGCCGCCCCGCCCGGGTTTGGTCCGTGGGGCCCGGATGCCCGCGCCGATACCCCGAACGAGGGGGTGGCCGTGATCGAGTTCTTTGACCACACCGCGGACCTCGGGTTTCGCATCCGGGCCCGCTCCCTGCCCGGCCTCTTCTACCTCGCGGCCCGTGGGCTTTCCCAGGCGCTCTTTGCCAAGCCCCCGCATAAGGGGGCGCGCTGGCTGGAGGTTCGCCTTCGGGCCCCTGATCTCGAGACCCTGCTGGTTCGCTGGCTCGGCGAGCTGCTCTACTTAATCCAGACCAAGGGCGAGGTTCCGGCCGGCATGAGGCTGAGGCTTTGTCGAAAGGAAGGCGACTGGGCCCTCCAAGCCCACCTCGCCGTGGCGCCGCTCGACCTTTCCCAGATGGGCTTTTTGGGCGAGGTGAAGGGGGTCACCTTCCACGGGCTTTCGATCGAGCGGCGGGGAACGAGGTACGAGGCGGCGGTGATCCTCGACGTGTAGACTTGAGGGCACGATGGGGCTCGCTTTTGAGAAGGTCGCGCCCTTCACCTACCGTATCCCCCGCCAGGGGAAGATGCGGGTCGAGGCGGTGTTTTTCGCCTCCGAATCGATTCTGCAACAGCTTTCGGCCGAGGATTACGCCTCGCTCAAGCAGCTCCAAAACGTCGCCACCCTGCCCGGGATCGTCGCGCCGGCCCTGGCCATGCCCGACATCCACTGGGGGTATGGGTTTCCCATCGGCGGGGTCGCCGCCATGGACGCCGAAGCCGGGGTGGTGAGCCCAGGCGGCGTCGGTTTTGATATCAACTGTGGAGTAAGATTATTGCGCTCATCTCTATCAAGAGCGGAGCTCGAACCCGTCAAGGACAAGCTCGCCGACATCCTCTACGCCCGCATTCCCGCCGGGGTGGGATCGGAGCGGCGGGACGTGCGCCTCGGGCGCAAGGACCTGAAGCGGGTGCTGCTCGAGGGCGCGCCCTACGTCATCCGCCTGGGTTACGGCGTCGACGGTGAGGCGCGCTTCATCGAGTCGGGAGGGCGGCTTGCCGGCGCCGATCCCGAGCGGGTCTCCCCGCGGGCCCTCGAACGCGGCGCGCCCCAGCTCGGGACCCTGGGCTCGGGGAATCATTTCCTCGAGGTCCAGTACGTCGATCGCATCTACGACCAGGCGGCGGCCGAGGCGTTCGGTCTCTTTCTCGGCCAAGTGACGGTGCTCATCCATAGCGGCTCGCGCGGCCTCGGCCACCAGGTCTGCCAGGACTACGTCGAGCGCTTCCTCGCCCGCCTCCCGGCCTACGGTATCGAGCTCCCCGACCGCCAGCTGGCGGCGGCGCCGATTCAAAGCCCGGACGGCCAGGCGTATCTCCGCGCCATGGCGGCGGCGGCCAACTTCGCCTTCGCTAACCGGCAGCTCATCGCCCACTTCGTCCGCGAGGCCTTCGAGACGGCGGGGTTTTCCCCGCGCGACCACGGGCTCGCCCTGGTCTACGACTTGGCCCACAACAACGCCAAGTTCGAGACCTACGGGGATCGGCGGGTGCTGGTGCACCGTAAGGGGGCGACGCGGGCCTTTGGCCCGGGGCATCCCGAGGTGCCCCGCGAGTACCGCGCCGTCGGCCAGCCGGTCTTCGTCCCCGGCGACATGGGGCGCTATTCCTACGTGCTCGCGGGGACGGCGGGGGCGATGGCGATGAGCTTTGGCTCCAGCTGCCACGGCGCCGGTCGCCAGCTCTCGCGGGCCAAGGCCAAAAAGCTCGCCCGGGGCCAGGATGTCGCCCGTGCGCTGGCGTCCCAGGGGGTGCTGGTTCGGGCCAAGACCCACGCCACCATCCTCGAGGAGATCCCCGAGGCCTATAAGGACGTCGCCGAGGTCGTCCGCGTGGTGGAGGGCGCGGGGCTCGGCCGGATCGTGGCCCGGCTGCGCCCCCTCATCGTGGTCAAGGGCTAGGCAGCACGATCGGCGGCAGCCGGGTGGCCTCCCGGGTGATGGTGACCTGCGAGCGGATCGGGTTTTCCTGAGGGTCGCAGAGGCGGTTTTGGTTGGCATCGCGGCAGGCCTCGACCGTATAGCGACCCGCGGCCAGGTGGGTGTCAAAGGGCTCGCCCGGCCGCACGGCGAGGGCGCGCGGGATCGACCCCAAAAAGACCACCCGCAGCGACTTGCCGGGCGGGGCGAGGCCCAGCGCCCCCACCAGGTTGAGGAAGCCATCGCCGTAGGCGGGGTCGTGCCCCGTTGGGCCGAGGTCGGTGAGGCTCGCCTTCAGCACCTGCCAGGCCTCGTCGGGGGTCGCGGCCTTGCCGCTCGCCAACAGGAGCGCGAGCGCCGCGGTGACCTGGGGCGCGGCCTGCGAGGTCCCCATGTACCAGCCGTAGGCCGGGCGGCCACGCCGGTAGTCCCAGGTGCTGGAGAGGACGCCGTCGGGGTGGCCGTCGAGGTCGCTGTCCTGGGCGATGTCGCCCCCGGGGGCCGAAACGTCGACCTCGGCGTTTTGCTCGCTGTACCAGGTGACGAGCGGCGGGCGGGCAAAGCCCTGGTCGGTGGCCCCCACCGAGATCGCCCCCGGGCAGCTCGCCGGGTAGAAGGCCCGGTTCGGCTGGCCCGGCGCGCCTTTGTTGCCGGCGGCGGCCACCACCAGCACCCCCTGGGCCCGGGCGTCTTTGACCGCGTCGCAGAGCGTTTGGGCGTAGGTGTCGGTGCCCAGCGAGAGGTTGATGATCTGGGCGGGGTTCGGGTTTTTGAGGGTCTTCCCGTTGCGCACCACCGAAAGCCCCGCGGCGTAGC
This sequence comes from Thermaceae bacterium, assembly GCA_015519965.1. Classification (GTDB taxonomy): domain Bacteria; phylum Deinococcota; class Deinococci; order Deinococcales; family Marinithermaceae; genus WFXV01. Next base: position 5,719 of record WIAM01000005.1, on the reverse strand, counting down.
GGATGGCGTCGGCGACGTCGGCGATGCTCCCGTAGCCGTTCGTGTCGATGACTCTTAAGGGGAGTATGCGCAGCGGTGCCGGCCAGGCCGCGCCGACCACCCCCTGGCCGTCGGCCCGGGCGGCGATGATGCCGGTGACGTGGGTGCCGTGGCTGCCGTTCGTGGGGTTATAGGGGTCGGCGGGGTCGGTGGGGTCGGGGTCGTCGTCGACGAAGTCGTAAGCACCGTCGGCCCCACCGAGGAGCATGCCGGCGAGGTCGGGGTGGTCGTAGCGGACCCCGGTGTCGATCACGGCCACGGTGACGGGGTTCGGGTAGCCGGCCAGATCGGCCCAGCGGGCGCCGGTGGCCCTCAGGTGCCACTCGAGGGGAAAGAGCGCGTCGCTCGGGGCCGCCTCGCCCGCCCAGCCGAGCGGCCAGACGTAGCCGTTGGCCTCTTCCCAGGCCACCCGGTCGGGGCTCGGTCCGGGGGCGCCGGTGGGCAGATGGAGCAGGGTGCCGTCTTTGAGCTTGACCAGCCGTTCCCGGATCGGCGGCGGGTTTTGTGGGGCGGGGAGGGGCGCGGCGGCAAAGCTCAGCGCCGGAAGCGGTTGGGTGAGGACCGCCCCCACCACCCGCACCAGCGGCCAGCGGACGCGGATGGGGTAGAGGGCGCCGCCGGCGAGGAGCGTGAGCGTCCCGTCGATCCGTGCCAGGTCCGGCACCGCGCCCCCGCCGTGGAGGGTCACGAGTGCCGGACCGCTGCCGCTTTCCTGATCGGGCTGGAGCCAGGTGGGGCCGGAAAGGCGCCAGCTGCCCCTGGCGCGGATCTCAAGGGCGGCAAACCCCTCAGGGCTGAGCTCGAGGTCGACCGGAGCCGGCCGCCAGGCGCACCCGCCGGCGAGGAAGGCGAGCAGCAGGAGAGCCAGGCCCCTGGCTTTGGTGAAGGCGCGTGGGGCGCGCATCGGGCGGGCCCATCCTACTCCGTGGCCTCGGGGCTTCGATGAGCGTTGGCTGAGGCCGGCCTCAGGCCGCCGGCCCGCCAGATGAGAAAGCGCTCAAGAAGGAGCGTCAGGATCGCCAATCCAGCGAGAAGCGGCGAGAGGTCGAACGGTCGCTTCGGCGGCGGCCCGAGGCGGGGGGCATCGAGCAATTGGCCGCCGCTCTCCCTGGCCAGGGCCTCGAGGTTCGCCCGGCCGTCGGCCACTGGCCACTCGGGGTCGCGGGCCAGGGGAACGCGGAAGCGAACCCGGGTGCCCTCGAGCACCACCGCGTCGCCGCCCGTGTTTTCCGGGAGGCGGAGTTCGTAGCGAAACGGGGCCACCGGCGCCATGGGGTAGGTCTTGCCCGCGATCCGCGCCCGGGGCGGTTCGTCGAAGCGGCCCTCGACCACGAGCATCTTCCCCGCCAGCCGGTAGCGGGGCCTGGCCGGGGTATCGGCGAGCCAGCGCACCAGGTTGCCCAGGAGCCTGGGGGTATCGGGCCAGCCCTGGAGGCTCTGGCCGAGATCGGTGGTGAGCGCCGCCACCCGCCCGTAACCGCGTTCGCCGAGGACCAAAACCGCGAGATCCCCGCTTTGGATCACGGTCTTGGCCCAGGGCTTTCGGGTGGCGGGGAGGAGCACCCGCGCCGGCGGGGGCGGCGTCAGGGCCCGGGTGACGGGATGGGGGAGGAGGGTGAGCGGGTAGCGGCCGAAGAGGCTTTCGGTGGCGAAGGCTTTTTTGGCCTCGGCCTCGATCAGCCCGGCGAGGACGCTCGGGTCCTTGGCCTCGAGGTATCGCCCCCCGCCCCGCCCGGCCAGCCTTTTCAAGAAGGCACGGTCGGCGTCGGCACCGAGGGCCAGGGCGTGGACCACGATGCCTTCTTCGCCCGCCTTTTGGGCCAGCGTCAGCGCCCGGTCCTGGCCTTCGGTGGCCCCGTCGCTGATCACCAGCACCCATTTTTTGGTGGCTTTGAGGGGTTTGAGTGCCTCGATGGCCGTGGCCAGGGCCGGCGGCAGATTGGTGCCACCGCCGGCGGAAAGGGCCTGGAGGCGAACCTCGGCCTCGCGTTTGGCGCGGTAGGTCATGGGGCGGGGGGTGAGAAGCCATCGGGGGCTCGCCGCGAAGGCGATGATCCCGAGCCGGTCGGCCTCGCGGGCGGCGGCGACCGCGCGCAGGGCGCCCTCCACCGCGCGGTCGAGTTTGTTGCCCTGCATCGAGCCCGAAGTGTCGATCACCAGCACGAAGGCCGCGCCTTCGCCGGGTTTGGGCTCGACCGGGAGGTCTTCGAAGGTGCGGTGCCAGTCGCCGAAGAAGAGCCCTTTGGGGGTGGCGGTGAAGAGGAGGCCGCCGCCGTCTTCCAAAAAGCGCTTCAGCCGCTCGGGGGCCCGGGCGCCGAGCGCCTCGCGGCTCGTCCCGATCACCACCACCCGGGGGAGTTTTTCCGGAAGGGCGGCCTCGGTCCGCACCGAAAACCCCTGGGTCTCGAGGTATTTGGCGGTGGCCGGGTCGCCGATGACCAGCACCTCGGCTTTGCCGACCGGGGTGATGGTGACGCTCTTTTGGTCGCCGCCCAGCGGCGTTTCGAGGCGCACCGTGATCCGGGTGGGGCCCTCGAGGACGAAGCGGTGGCCGAAGCTGGTCCGGCCCTTTGGCACGTTGCGGCGGGAGGTGGTGGTCTGGCCGCTCACCGTGAAGGTCAGTTCGGCCTCGGTGGGCCGGCTGACCTCGACCAGGGCCCGGACCTCGATCAACTCGCCTTCGGTGGGGAACGGGGGCGTGATCAGGCCCGTGATCGCGACCCGGGGCGCGGGTTCGACGGGGTAGGCGTCGATCGGCACCGGGCTCGGGGCGGTCTGGAAAAGGCCGTCGGAGATGAGCAGGATGCGGTCGGGCTTGGCTTTAAGCGCGATCTCGAGGGCCCGGGAGAAGTTGGTGGTCTCGCCGAGCGGTGCTCTGGAAAAGGGGTTTTGCACCCAGCTCGCCTGTTCGGCGAAGGCCAGGTAGCGCACTGGGCCCGCGACCTTGAGCCCGCGGATCGCGGCCCGGGTTCCGCTCGCCGCCGATGGGCTTTGGTCCAGCATCACCACCGTGAGCCCGGGCGAAAGGGGCAGGTTGATCCCGGCCGCGGCTAGGATCAAAAGCATGACGGTGAGCCGCCGGAGGTTTCCCCGGATCAGGGGCAAAAGGCCGAGCAGAACCAGCACCCAGGGGTGGAGCACGTCCTCAGTCTACGCAGGCGCCGGCGTCTTCTTCGCGCTTCCAGAGTTCGGACGCCTCTTCGGCGCGGGCCAGCAGGCGAAAGCACCGGCCGTCGAAGAGATAGGCGGCGGGCCTTGGCGTGTCGAGGTAGTTGCTGCTCATGGCGCTGCCGTAGGCACCCGCCTCGCCGATCAGGATCAGATCACCCTCGCTCGGGATGGGGAGGCGAACGTCGCGGGCGATCACGTCGCCCGATTCGCAAGCCGGGCCGACGAGGTCGAAGACGGCTTCCCCTTGACCTTCGTAGAGGTGCACGATGGGCGGAGTGGCCCCATACAGCGCGGGTCTCAAAAACTGCGTCATCCCGGCGTCGAGGAGCAGGTAGCGCCGGCGGGTTTGCTTCGTGCCCCAGACCCGGGCCACCAGTACCCCGGCCCGGGCCACCAAAAAGCGCCCCGGCTCGAGCCAGACCTCGGATGCGACCTGGAAGAACGGTTCGACGAGCGGGGCGAGCCGTTCCACCTCGAGGTCCAGCCCGAACCCCCCGCCGAGGTCGACGACGGCAAAGGGTCCCAGCTCGCTGGCCAGCGCGTAGAGCCGCCGGTACCCCTCTGCGAAATCGCGCGCGTCGCCAAGTGAGGAACCGAGGTGGAGGTGGAGCCCGAGCACCCGAAGCCCGGCCGCTTTCGCCCGGGCCAGGGCCCGGGGGAGGTCCTCGGGCATAAATCCGAACTGGCTGTCGCCCCGCCCGGTGGCCAGGCTGGGGTGGGTGCGAACGGGAAGGTCGGGGTTGGTACGGATGAGGACCTCGGCCCCGGGGAGGTGCCGGGCCACTCGCTCGAGGTCTGCGAAACTGTCGATCCCGAGCCGGGGCACCCCGGCCTCGGCCAGGGTGCGGAGCGCGGCGTCGGTCTTCACCGGGCCGTTCATGAGGACCTCATCCGGAGAAAAACCGGCCCGAAAGGCGCGGAGCACTTCCCCCACCGACACCGCCTCGACGGCGAAGCCGAGCTTTTTCAAAAGGCGCAGGATGCCGAGGCTCGGATTCGCCTTCATGGCGTAGAAGAAGCGAACCCCGCCAAAGGCTCGAAGAAGGCGCGTCGCCGCCTCGTTGATGGCCACGGCGTCGTAGGCGAAAAAGGGCGTTTCCTGCCCAGGGGCGAAGGCCTTGAGGGCCTCGATGAAGGCGGGCCTGAGCACGGGTTCACCATACCCCAGGCCGCTTTGGCACTTGGCGCCGGGGCGGGGGTGCGATAAGCTTGGACCGAGTCAAGATTTTTGGAGGGAAGCGTGGAGTTTCTCCTGAATGACCAGCAGGCCGCGGTCGTGGCCTTGGCCGAGCGCTTCGCCCGTGAAGAGATCGCGCCACAGGCCGCGGCGTATGACCGCCGGGCCGAGTATCCCCACCCCATCGTCGAGGCGGCGCGGGAGCTCGGCTTCACCCACCTGATCGTGCCCGAGGCTTACGGCGGGCCCGGGCTCGACACGTTGGATCTGGCTCTGGTGGCCGAGGCCCTCGGCTTTGGCTGCGCGGGCATCGCGGTGGCCATTTTGCTCAACAACCTGGTCGCCGACGCCATCCTCATCGGCGGGAGCGAGGCCCAAAAGCGCCGCTATTTGCCAAGGCTCGCCCGCGAGGTCGCAAGCTACGCTCTGACCGAGCCCGGCGCCGGGTCGGACGCCGCCGCCATCCAAACCCGCGCCTTCAAGAAGGGGCGCACTTACGTTTTGCGGGGCAAGAAGACCTGGATCAGCCACGCCACCGAGGCCGCCTTCTTCGTGGTCTTCGCTAAGACCGACCCCGAGCGCGGGCACCGGGGCATCAGCGCCTTTTTGGTCGAGCGCGAGGCCAAAGGGGTTGAGGTGGGACCGCCGCTACCCAAGCTCGGCCAAAAGGCTTCCCCCGCGGCCGAGGTCACCTTTGATGACGTTGAGGTATCCGAGTCGGCCCGATTGGGGGAAGAGGGCGAGGGATTTTCCATCGCCATGCGGGTCTTCGACCGTTCGCGCCCCATGGTCGCGGCGCTCGCCGCAGGGCTTGCCCGGCGGGCGCTGGATGAAGCCCGGCGGTATGCCGGTACGCGCGAGAGTTTTGGCAAAAAGCTCTTCGAACACCAGGCGGTGGGGTTCAAGCTCGCCGAGATGGGCATGCGCCTGGCCGCGGCGCGGCTTTTGACCCGGGAGGCGGCCTGGAAGGCGGCGCGCGGGGTGCGGAATACCCTCGAGGCCGCCTACGCCAAGGCCTTTGCCGCCGAGGTGGCGGTTTGGGCCGCGGGGGAGGCGGTGCAGATCTTCGGCGGCTACGGCTACAGCGAGGACTACCCGGTGGCCAAGCTCTATCGCGACGCCAAGGTGTTCCAGATCTACGAGGGCACTTCGGAGATCCAGCGTTTGGTGATGGTGCGGGAATTGATGAAGGAGGTGGAGCGATGAAGGAAGCGGTGATCCTCGAGGCGGTGCGCACGCCGATCGGCAAGCGCGGCGGCGCGCTCAAGGCGGTGCGGCCCGATGCCCTTTACGCGCACGTCCTGAACGCCCTGGTCCAAAAGAGCGGCATCG
>WIAM01000033.1 GCA_015519965.1 Thermaceae bacterium | reverse complement strand
GTTGTGGGGGCGGGGGCTTGGGTGCATGCAGCCAGGAATACAGCCATGAATAGGCCCAGGGTAATGACCAAATACCGGGTCCTGCTTTTCATTGAATTCACCTCCTTCTAACGACTTTCTCATAGAATAGCAGGTCTGGATGCGAAAAACAGGGTGACCATTCGGTCACCCTGAGTGTGAATCGGGGGAAAAATGTAACCTAAGGAGGATTTGTGCTCAGGATTTCTTGGGCTTTTGGGCCTCGAGCCAGCCGACGACGATGGTGAAGCGCTTGGCGTCGAAGCGCACGAAGAAGAGGAGGTTTTTCTCCTTGCCGCGCCAGGTCTGCACCAGGGCGTTTTCCCCTTGCATGGTCTCGCGCTCGAGGGTGAACCGCTCAGCCAGGCTGCGGGCGATGAAGTAGAGGTAGGTGGCCGACTGGTCGGGGTCGGCGAGGTCCATGCGGTAGCACTGCGGGCTTTGCAGGGTGGTGCCCTTGGGGAGGGCCACCTTGGCCACCAGCTGGTCGCAGGTCTTGCCCAGCAATCGGTAGGTGGGCGCCGGCCACATCACCTCGGGCACCAGGTGGAGCCCGGCCACCGGGACCTGCTGGGCACCGGCAAAGGCGAAAGCCACGAGCAAAAACACCATGATTCTTTTCATGCCTATATGCTACCAGCGTGGAGCTTTGGCTGGTGCGTCACGGAGAGACCGAGCTCAACGCCTCGGGCACGTGGCAGGGGCAGCTCGACGTTCCCCTTTCCAAAACCGGGGAGATGCAAGCGGCGCGGCTGGCCGCGCGCCTGGCGGCGCTGGGGGAGACCTTCGCTGGAATCTACAGCTCCGACCTGGCGCGGGCCATGGCCACCGCGATGCCCCTGGCCAGGGCGCTCGGGCTTCCCGTGCGCCCCGACCCGCGCTTGCGCGAGATCTGCCTCGGCGAGCTCGCGGGCAAGCCTCGAGGCCACCTCGCTGAAGCGTACGCTGAGGTTCTCGAGGCTACCCGAGAGGACCCCTGGGGGGCCCGATTCCCAGGGGGTGAAAGCCTCGGCGATGTGCGTGAGCGGCTGGAGGCGTTTCTCGCCGCCCTACCGCCGGGCCGTCACCTGGTGGTGACCCACGCCGGGCCCATTCGGGTGGCCGTCTGGCTCGCGCTCGGGCTTTTTTCGGCCGAGCCCTGGCGGCTCCGGATCAAGAACACCTCGATCACCCGGCTGGTCTTTCCCCAGGGGTTCCCCGGCCCCGGCGAGGTGCACGTGGTGGGCGACGCCGCCCATCTTGAGCCCTGGGCGGGCATGCCTTGAGGCCTAGGGTGCCGGTGTTTTAAGCTGGAGCAAGGCGATGGAGCTCGCCTGAAGTTGCCTGTATTGGGCTGATGGCTCCTACCAGCGGTAGGGGCTTTTGCTTTTTCTGAGGGGGCTCTCATGTCCTGGCCCAGCCTGCTTTTCCCAAAGCCGCAGGCGCCCACGTGGCCGATTCCGGAGCAAACGCTTAGGGATCTGCGCCTCGATCTGGTGGTGGAGGCGCTCGGAAAGGGGTACGAGGCCTATGACCTCGAGCCCCTCTATCGCCAGCCGCTGACCGACGTCCGGGCGATCGCGTTCCGACAGGGTGTGGCTCGGGGGCTTTTGGCGCCCGGGCTCCGAGAAGCGGCCTGGGCCTACGTCCGGGGCGTCGAGGAAGCCCGTGCCCTGCTTTTGCGGGGGGAAAAGTGTGGCGATCGCCACGCGGGGGCGGCCTGGTTTGCCCTGGCCGCGACGCGCCTCCTCGAGGCCCTGGAGGCGCTCGGCGGGGGGGTTTCGTCGGCGCCGAACCCGGCGCTTGCTGCTCTTGGGGCGTATGCCGCCCGTCATCTGGAAGCGGTGCGCCGGTCGCTGGGTCCGGCGGCGGCGCTTTTGGAGGCTTTGTCGGGGGTGCGGTTTGAACTCTCGGTTCGCGGCGACCAGCTCGCCGTCGGCCAGGCCGTGCCCCGCCGCGATTTGGGGCTGGCCATCCGGGAAACCTTCGCCCGCTTCCAGGGCGGGGCTCCGGGAGCGGTCGAGGCCCCCAGGCGGGGGGAAGACCTCAACCACGTCGAGTCGGCGATCATCGAACGCGTGGCACGGCTCCACCCGGATCTCTTTTCGCGACTCCACGGTTTTCGCTCCGAGAACGAAGGCTTTTTGCGGCCGGAATACCACGCCGTGGCCCGGGAGCTCCTCTTTTACCTGCGTTATCTCGACCTCACCGAGGGGCGGGTGCGCTCCTTTCCCGAGTTTGACGCCTGGGGCGGCGTCTGGCTTTCGGGGGTTTACGAGCTCGCGCTCTCGCTGGAAATGCCGGGTGGGGTGGTCGCGAACGACGTCCTGTTGGAGCCGGAAAAGAGCGCGCTGGTGATCACCGGACCCAACCACGGCGGCAAGACCACCCTGGCCCGGGCCATCGGCCAGGTTTTCGTTCTGGGGCAGCTCGGGCTGCCGGTTCCGGCTTCTCGGGCCCGGATTCCGTTGGTGGACGGGGTCTTCACCGTGTTCGAACGGGGGGAGCGCGGTGACTCGCCGAGCAGCCGCCTCGAGGCCGAGCTCCTCGAGCTGCACCGGGTTCTGACGGCGGCGAGCGCCTCGAGCCTGGTGATCCTGAACGAGGTGTTTTCATCGACGCCGTACCGGGACGCCCTCGAGCTCGGCCGTGAGATCGACCGGCGGCTTTCCCAGCGCGGGGTGCGTTCGGTCTGGGTGACCTTCCTCGATCCCCTCTCGCGCCTGCCGCGGGCGGTGAGCCTGGTGGGCGAGGTCGATCCCCAAGACCCCAGCGTGCGGACCTACCGCTTCGCGCGCCGGGACGCTGACGGCAAGGCCCACGCCATGGCCCTGGCCAGGAAGTACGGGCTCACCTACGAGGCGATCCGCCGGAGGCTCGGATGAAGGTTTCGCTCCTCGACCCCAAAGGCGCCTACGAGCCCCGCCCCTTGCCCCTTTCCGAAGCGCTGGCGCGGGACCTCGGGCTTTCGGTGATCGTAGACGCCATGGCTGACGGCGACGATGAGATTCGCGAAGCGGCGTGGCGGTGTCTCCTGGCGGTGCCGCCATCGCTTACGGCCATCGTCCACCGTCAGGCAACCGTCCAGGAGGCGCTGGCCAACCCGGGGCTGGTGCGCGACCTCCACGCCATCGCTCTTGAGGCCGTCGAAGGCGAGCGGCGGCTCTTCCCCGCCTCGCGTTCGCCCCAGTCGGTGCTCTTTCGCTCGCGCGAGGCGATGACGCTTTTCCTGGATGCTTTGAGAAAGCTTCGGGACCGGCTTTCGCGCGAGCCGGCCTTTGTCTCGCCGGGGTTTTCGCGGCTTTGGGAAGAGGCGCGCCGGGATCTCGACGACGACTTTTTCCAGCGGGCCCGGGCCGAGCTCGAGGCTATCGATCGCCGCGAGCTGCGCTTTTTTGCTCGCCTGGGGCGGGGGCTTAAGCCCGAACCCTTTGGCCTAATCGCGCCCGAGGCCCCCACCCTGTGGCAGCGCCTCTTTCCCCGGAATCGGGATCTCGTTTACCGGCTCGACCCCCGCGACGAGGCCGGGGCCCGCATGCTCTCGGATCTGGCCGCGGCCGGGCTGTTTCCCCTGGCGCGGGTCCTGAGCGAGGCCGTGGGCCAGGTGCTGGCTTTTTTCCGCGCCCTTCGCTTCGAAACCGCCTTCCTGCTCGGGGCCCGGAACCTGGCCAAGGCCTTTTCGGAGGCCGGGGCGCCGATCGCCTTTCCCGAGCTTCGGCCGCCAAAGGCCCGGGCGCTCGCATTCCGCTCGCTTTTGGACCCCCTACTTTTGCTCAAGACCGGTGGCGGAGTGGTGGGCAATACCCTCTCGGCGAACGGGGCGCGGCTATGCGTCGTTACCGGGGCCAACCGCGGTGGCAAGACCACCTTCCTGCGCAGCCTGGGCCTGGCCCAGCTTCTTGCCAACGCCGGGCTCTTCGTGCCCGCCGAGCACCTCGCCATCAGCCTGGCCCCGGCCGTCTTCAGCCACTTCCGGCGGGAGGAGGTCAAAGGCGGGGGCCGGCTCGACGACGAACTCGCCCGCCTGGCCGGGATCGTGGACCAGGTGGTCGCGGGCAGCCTGCTCCTCATGAACGAGAGCTTCGCCTCGACCTACGAGCACGAAGGGGCGGCGCTGGCGCTCGAGGTGGTCTCGGCGCTCACCGAGGCCGGGGTGCGGGTGGTCTTCGTGACCCACCTGCGCGAGTTCGCGCTGTCGGTGGCGGAAAGGGGTGGGGAAGGGCTTTGCCTGCTGCACGCCGAGGTGGGTCCGGACGGCCGGCGGACCTTTCGCATGCGGGAAGGCCTCGAGGTCGAGGGGCACGCCCGTTCGGTCTTTGAGCGGATCTTCGGCCCTTCAAAGGACGCGGTGGACGACATCTAGCCCCCGGACCTCGGTGTGGTAGGGCGCGGGGCTTGGCTTTGGGAAATCCTCTCGGAAGTGGGCGCCGCGGCTCTCTTCGCGCAAAAGGGCGGCTTTGAGGAGGAGCCGGGCGAGGGTGGCCAGGTGAGCGGCCTCGAGCCAGGGGCGCGGGGCCATCTCGGTTTCGCTGACCGGCAGGGTCTGGACCCACTCGAGGGCGGCCTCCAGGTTTTCTCCCCGGCGGATGAGACCGGCGGCCTGTTCCATGCGGGCCCTGAGCGGTCTCACAAAGGCCGGGTCGAGGCTTCGGGCCGAAAGCGGCCGGGGGTTTTGGGGGGTCACAAGCGTTCTGAGGGCCGATACCGCCGCCCGTTCCCCGAGCACCAGCCCCTCAAGCAGGCTGTTCGAGGCCAGGCGGTTCGCGCCGTGGAGCCCGGAGGAAGCGACTTCCCCTACCGCGTAGAGCCCGGGGATCCCGGTGAAACCCTGTGCGTCGACCTTGACGCCGCCCATGGCGTAGTGCGCCGCCGGGGCGACGGGAACGGGTGCCTTTTGGGGGTCGAAGCCGAGCGCGCGGGCGGCGGCCACCACGGTGGGGAAGCGAACCAAAAGGTCAGGAATGGGCCTAAGGTCGAGGAACACGCCGCCGGTTTCCTGCCGCTCGCGGTGTACCGCCCGGGCCACCACGTCGCGGGGCGCGAGCTCGGCCATGGGGTCGTAGCCGGGCATGAAGCGCTCGCCACGGGCGTTTATGAGGATCGCGCCCTCGCCGCGGCAGGCCTCGCTGATGAGATCGCCGCTCGGGAGCGCGGTGGGGTGAAACTGGACGAACTCGAGGTCACGCAGGGTGGCGCCGGCCTGCCAGGCGAGGACCATGCCGTCGCCGGTGGCGCCCGGGGGGTTCGTGGTCACGGGGAAGAGCTGCCCGAGGCCGCCGCTCGCGAGCAGCACCGCCCCGGCCTCGACCCAGATCGGACCATCGGGGCCGAGGAGCTCGGCCCCGGCCACTCGCCCGCCCTCGACGAGGAGGCGGGTGGCCATGTAGCCCTCGAGGCGGGGCGCGTCGAGGCGTGAAAAGAGGGTCTCGAGCAGGATCATCCCGCTGCGGTCGCCCCCGGCGTGGCGCACCCGGGCCCGGCCGTGCCCGCCCTCACGGGTGGGGGTGGGCTCAAAGGGGACCCCGAGCTCAAGAAGGTGCTCGAAGACGCGCGGCGCGTCGCGGAGAATGCTCCGGGCGACCTCGGCCTCGACCAAGCCCCGCCCGGCGCGGAGGGTGTCCTCGAGGTGGGCCTCGATGTCGGCGTCGTCGAGGGGAATGGCGATGCCCCCCTGGGCGTAGGGGGTCGAACCTGCCGGCAGGGGGTCTTTGCTCACCACCAGGACACGGGCGCCTTCGGCCTTGGCGGAAAGGGCGGCGTAGGCCCCGGCCACCCCGGCGCCGACGATGAGGAGGTCGGTGAATCGGCGTTCCATCAGCCGACCGCGACCATGGCCTCGAGCGACTTCTTCGCCTGGCGGGCCGTTTCCTCGGGGACGCGGATGACGTGTTTCATCTCCAAGAGCGAGGCGTAGACCTTTTCCAGGGTGATCATCTTCATGTACTCGCAGATGGCATCGGCTTTCACGGGGACGAAGTTCTTCCCCGGAACTTCTTTTTCCAGACGCCCGAGGATGCCCACCTCGGTGGCGATGACGAAGTCCTTGACCTCGGTTTCCTTGGCAAAGCGCACCATGCCCTCGGTCGAGAGCACCTTGGCGTCGGGCTTGAGGTAGAGGCAGCTGCTGCCGCAGCCGCACTCGGGGTGGATCAAGAACTCCGCGCCCGGGTGTTCCTCGAGCATGCGCTCGATGTGCTCGGCCCGGATGCCGGCGTGGACGTGGCACTCGCCGGGGAAGAGGTCCATCTGGCGGCCAGTGACCCGGGCCACGTGGGCGCCGAGGAACATGTCGGGTACGAAGAGGATGGGTTTGTCCTCGGGCAGGTGCGAGACCAGCTCGATGGCGTTGGCGCTGGTGACGCAGTAGTCGGCGAGCGCTTTGACCTCGGCTTTGGTGTTGACGTAGGCGACCACCAGGCCGTCGGGGTGCGCCTCGCGCCACTTGAGGATGTCTTCGGGGCGAATCGAGTCGGCCAGCGAGCAGCCGGCCTCGAGGTCAGGCAGGAGTACGGTCTTGTCGGGGTTTAAGATGGCGGCGGTCTCGGCCATGAAATAGACCCCGGCAAAAACGATGATCCGGGCCCGGGTTCGCTGGGCTTCCCGGGCGAGCCCCAGGGAGTCGCCCACGAAGTCGGCCACCGCCTGCACCTCGGGCAGCTGGTAGGAGTGGGCCAGGATCACGGCGTTCTTTTCCTTTTTGAGCCGCTGGATTTCTTCCATCAAGCTTGCTTTGTCCATGATCGCGTTCGTTCCTCCCCCTATGCGTGCGTGACCTCGAGCGAGAGATCGAGCGCCGGAGCCGAGTGAGTGAGCGCCCCCACCGAGATGTAGTCCACGCCGGCCTCGGCCACGCCGCGAACCCGCTTAAGCGTCATGTTGCCGCTGGCCTCAAGCGGCACCCGGCCACCTGCGAGCCGCACCGCCTCGCGGATCGTGGCCTCGTCCATGTTGTCGAGCAGGATGAGATCGGCCCCGGCGGAGAGCGCGGCCTCGAGCTCGGCGAGGTCTCTGACCTCGACCTCGACCTTGAGGTGGTGGGGCGCGCCCGCTTTTGCCCGCCGCACCGCCTCGGCGACGCCGCCCACCGCCGCGATGTGGTTGTCCTTGATCAGGATGCCGTCGAAGAGCCCGAAGCGGTGGTTTTGGCCCCCGCCCACGCGCACGGCGTACTTCTCGAGCGCCCGGAGGCCGGGGGTGGTCTTGCGGGTGTCGAGGATCTTGGCCTTGGTTCCGGCCACCGCGCGCACGTAGGCTCGGGTCAGGGTGGCGATACCGGAAAGGCGCTGCAGGAGGTTGAGGGCCAGCCGTTCGGCGCCCAGGATGGCGGCCAGGGGGCCCTCGAGTTCGGCCACCACCTGGCCCGGGGCGAGTTCGTCGCCATCGCCTTTTTGGGGGTCAAAGCGAATGCCGGCGTCGAGCAGGCGAAAGACCTCCGCCGCCACCGGGATCCCGGCCAGAACGCCCGGGGCCTTGGCCACGATTTTGCCCCGGCCCCGAAGGTCTGGAGGGACGAGCAGAAGGGTGGTGACGTCGCCACGGCCGAGGTCCTCGGCGAGCCATTCTCGGATGCGCTCAAGATCCACCACGGATTCACGCTACTGCGAAGCCGGCGTGGATTCCAGTGCCCCTGACATGAACGCGCCGGGGAAGATGCCTTCCCCGGCTTCGATCGTTTCCGGGCTTTAGTCGTCGTTCTCGCCGTGTTCCCGCATGCCGTGGTCGTCGTCTCCCCGGCGCTCGGACATCGAACCCCGGTGGTCGTCGTCCTGCTTTTGGCTGTCGCGCACACTCTCGCCCTGACCCCGACGGTCGTCGCCGCTTCGCATCGAGCCCGAACGGTCCATGTCACCCTTTTTGTGCTCGCTGTCTTCCCGCATCGAGGAATCGTCCTGACCACGGTGCTCC
>WIAM01000004.1 GCA_015519965.1 Thermaceae bacterium | reverse complement strand
TGGGGTCTGCAACTCGACCCCATGAAGCCGGAATCGCTAGTAATCGCGGATCAGCTACGCCGCGGTGAATACGTTCCCGGGCCTTGTACACACCGCCCGTCACGCCATGGGAGTGGGCCCCACCTGAAGTCGCCGGGAGCCCAATAGGCAGGCGCCTAGGGTGGAGCTCACGACTGGGGCGAAGTCGTAACAAGGTAGCTGTACCGGAAGGTGCGGCTGGATCACCTCCTTTCTAAGGAGCTAGAGGCCTGACCCGTGCTTTCGATGGTCCGTCACAAGAAGGCCCGGGCTCGTCCTGGGCCTTCTTTCTTTTTAATCTTCAACACGCAAGGCTGAAAAAACTTCCACGGTGCATCTCCCCTTTCCCGCCCCCTGAATATCCGGTAGCATTTTGGAAGCAGCCCGCACCAGGGGCTGGTGAGGGGGATATGCCACCACGGAAAGACCTTGAAAAAATACTCATTGTAGGCTCCGGACCCATCACCATCGGTCAGGCGGCCGAGTTTGATTATTCGGGAACCCAGGCGGTCAAGGCCCTCAGGAAGGTTGGTTACCGGGCCATCCTGGTGAACTCGAACCCGGCGACGATCATGACCGACCCCGACCTCGCCGAGTCAACTTACCTCGAGCCGCTGACCCTGGAGTATCTGGAATCGATCATCGCCAAAGAAAGGCCCGATGCCATTTTGCCCACGCTCGGAGGGCAAACCGGTCTCAATCTTTCCGTAGCGCTCTACAAGGCCGGCGTGCTCGAGCGCTACGGCGTCGAGCTCATCGGCGCCAACGTCGAGGCCATCGAGAAAGGTGAGGATCGCGAGGCCTTTCAGGCAGCGATGAGGAAAATCGGCCTCGAGATCCCCCGGGGCCAGATGGTCAGCCGCGTCGAGGAAGGCCTCGCCTTCGCCAGGGAGGTTGGCTACCCGGTCGTGGTCCGCCCGTCCTTTACCCTCGGCGGCACCGGCGGTGGCATCGCCAGGGACGAGGCCGAGCTCAGGGCAATCCTTTCTCGAGGCCTCGCCCTCTCCCCCACCCACACCGCGCTGGTCGAGGAGAGCGTCCTCGGGTGGAAGGAGTTCGAGCTCGAGGTGATGCGCGACCACGCCGACACCGTGGTGGTGATCACCTCGATCGAGAACTTCGACCCAATGGGCGTGCACACCGGCGACTCCATCACCGTCGCGCCGGCCCAGACCCTCTCCGACGTCGAATACCAGCGCATGCGCGACGCCGCCAAAGCGATCATCCGCGAGATCGGTGTCGACACCGGCGGTTCCAACATCCAGTTCGCCGTCCACCCCAAGACCGGGCGCATGGTGGTGATCGAGATGAACCCCCGCGTCTCGCGTTCTTCGGCCCTCGCCTCCAAGGCCACCGGTTACCCCATCGCCAAGATCGCCGCCCTGCTCGCCGTGGGCTACCGGCTCGACGAGCTTCCCAACGACATCACCCGAAAAACCCCCGCCTCCTTCGAACCCACCATCGACTACGTGGTGGTCAAAATCCCGCGCTTCGCCATGGAGAAGTTCGCCACCCTGCCCAACACCGAGGGCGGGCTTTCCGACCGTCTCGGCACCCAGATGCGCTCGGTGGGCGAGGTCATGGCCATCGGGAGGAGCTTTAAAGAAGCCTTCCTCAAAGCCCTGCGGGGCCTCGAGGCCGACGTCCGCGCCGGCGTCGACGGTCTTCCGACCGAGGATTTGAAGGCAGAGCTCTATCCAAACCCCCGCCGTCCCTTCGTTCTCCTCGAGCTGCTCCGCCGGGGCGAAACGCCAAAGACCCTCCACGAAGCCACCGGCATCGATCCCTGGTTCCTCCACCAGCTCGCCGAGATCGTCGCCGGTGAACGCCAGGCCAGGCGCTGGGGCCCGATTGGAGACTGGCCTCGGGAAGCGATTTACCGGACCAAGCAGCTCGGCTTTTCCGATGCCGATCTCGCCGCCCTCACAGGCGAGGACGAAAGCACGGTCCGGGCCATCCGGAAGCAAAAAGGGATCGAGCCGGTCTATAAGACGGTCGACACCTGCGCCGCCGAATTCGAGGCCTACACCCCCTATCACTACTCCACCTACGAGGAGGAAGACGAGGTCCGCCCCACGGAAAAAACCAAGGTGGCAATCCTCGGCTCGGGGCCGATCCGGATAGGACAGGGCGTCGAGTTCGACTACGCCACCGTCCACGCGGTGTGGGCGCTCTCGGAGGCCGGCTACGAGACCATCATGGTGAACTCCAACCCCGAGACCGTCTCCACCGATTACGACACCGCCGATCGCCTCTACTTCGAACCCCTGACCTTCGAAGACACCCTCAACCTGATCGAACGGGAAAAACCCCTCGGCACCATCCTCACCCTCGGCGGGCAGACCCCCCTAAAGCTCGCCCGCCCCCTTAAAGCCGCCGGGGCCAAGCTCCTCGGCACCGACCCCGACGCCATTCACGCCGCGGAAGAGCGCGAGGCCTTCAACCGGCTGGTTAAAGAGCTCGGCATCCCCCAACCCCGGGGAGCGGTGGCCGAAACCCCCGAGGAGGCGCTGCGCCTCGCCCGAGACCTCGGCTACCCCCTCATGGTCCGGCCCAGTTACGTGCTCGGCGGGCGGGCGATGGCCGTGGTCCGGGATGAAACCGAGCTCGAGGGCTACCTCGAGGCCATCTACGCCGAGCTCGCCGAGCGCCCGAGCATCCTCCTCGACCAGTACCTGGAGGGGGCGCTGGAACTCGACGTCGACGCGATCGCCGACGGTGAGCGTGTGGTGGTGGCCGGGGTCATGGAGCACATCGAGGAAGCCGGGGTGCACTCCGGCGACTCCGCGGTGATCATGCCCCCGGTGAATCTGGACGCCGA
>WIAM01000032.1 GCA_015519965.1 Thermaceae bacterium | reverse complement strand
TTGCGTTCGTCGAAGACCGCTTTTGGCAAATGGCGCCGGGCTTTGCGCAAGAGCTCGATCTCGGCATCCGAAGCCGCAGGCACGGCGGGATCTTGCATGGCCACGTTCGCGACCATCTTCAGGTAGTAATCCTCGGGACGGTTGAAGTCCCACCCCTTGGCAAAGCCGTCCTTGCCATACCCCGGCGCACCCAGCTTCTTGGCGATGGCCAGCATCACCGACTCCATGCTGATAGGCATTTCTTCGCCATCGATGTTGACGATCTCGGGGATCGGGGCCGCGGCTGGCTGCCGGAGTTTCCAGTTCTTCACCTTGATCGCCGGACTGAACCCTTCAAAGGCCCAGCGCTCGAGGTAGGTGAGATCCGGGAACACGTAGTCGGCGTACATACTGGTCTCGCCGATGACAATGTCGTCCGCGATGTAGAGCGGAATCTTATCCGGATCTTTGAGCATCTCGATCTGGAGGTGCCCGGCGGGAGTGGCAAGGACCGGGGTTCCCTTGTGCAGCCACAGGATCTTGATGGGATAGGGGTAACCCGCGACCGCCGCAGGCACGATCTCCTGGTATACGTCGTCGGTAAAGGGGAACCAGGGGCGCTTGGCCGGGTAGCCGTCCCGCTTAAAGAGGGTGCTGGTCTCGTAAGGTCCGCTCGCCTCCCGGGTGTTCTTGATGCCGAAAGGCGTCAGGGCCCCGGCGTGCATCTTCTTGAGGTTGAAAACGCCCCCCATCGCGTTGTACTTACCGCCCCCAGTCACCAATCCGCCCTTGTGGTCGACATTCCCAATCAGGAGGTTGAGGTGGATGATGGCCTGGGCCGCGTAATACCCGTAGGTGAACTTGATCGGCCCCCGGTAGAAGTCGATCGCGGCCCGCTTGCCGTGGCTCGTAAACTCCCGGGAAAGGTCCTCGATCGTCTTCCTTTCCACGCCGCTTTCCCGGGCGTAGAAATCGAGGTCGTACTTGAAGACCTCGTCCTTCAGCACCTGGAACGACGACTTGACCTTGAAGTTGCCGAGGCGGGTGTCGACCTCGAGGTCCCCGACCACCGCCCGCTTGGTGTCGTAAGGATCCACCGCCACCGGCCGACCAGACACCATCACCACGAACTGCCCCTCACCACCGATACCGATCTCGCTCGCCCGAAGGAACTTCCCGGTCTCGGGGTTGACGAGCCAGGTGGCGTTGGTCCAGCTCTTTTCTCCGGCGGCGGCCGCGGCGGCCTTGTTGGCGTTCCTCAGGAATTTCTCGTCGTAGCGGCCGTTCTCGATGATCCACCGCAGCATACCCATGGCCAGAGCCAGGTCGCCGCCCGGCCGAACGGGGATCCACCAGCCGTGGGCCGCCGACTTGGAAAGTCGCGGATCCACCACCGCGAATTTGAGCTTGCCATCGACTGCGGCCTGGGTGATCTGGGGCGACATCGGCGGCGGTCCGAAATTGGCCTCGGCAAAACCGGTACCCCAGAAGATCACGAACTCGGCCCCCTCGAAATCGGGCTTCATGTGGTCCTTGCCCTTTTTCCAGGTGTATTTGCCGAGTTTCTCAACCCACTGGGCGGTGGCGTACTTGAAGGCCACGTGGTGCGCTTGCTCGCAAATCGTGGTGTGCGCGTACCAGTTAATCGAGCCCAGGCCCCCAAAGGTAAAGCGCTTGGCGAACTCCTTGCGCCCGTGCTCGATGCGGCCCGCCATGAAGACGAACTGGTTGTTCTTGGGGCCGAGGTCGGGGTGGTCAGGGTCGATCAGCACGTCGAGGTGGTCCTTGTGCTTTTTCTTGAACGCCTCGACGGTCATTTTGCCAGCGCGGATGGCAGCAACGTCGGCGGCCATCTCTTTCGCCAGCTTCGCGTCTTTGAGCTTAAACACGTCTTTAAAGCCCGGGTAGACGCGGTCGTCTCCGATCTCGGCGAACAGCTTGCCGCCGTTCACGATCTCCTCGATGGCCTGTTCAAACGGGATCGCCTTCCACTTACCGCTGCCCCTGGGACCGGCGCGCTTGAGGACCTTGCGAATCCGGTAGGGATCGTACTGGGTCTGAACACCGGCCTGACCCTTGGGACAGATCGAACCATCGACTTTCGCCGCGAGCTCGGGCGGCGCCGTGTAGTCGAGTTGGGGTTGAAGGTTGCCCGGGCTGTAGGGGTTACCGTCGATTTTGGCCACCAAACCGTCTTGCAGTTTGATCTTCAACGTACACTCGGTGTGGCACTGAAGGCAAAGCCCGTAGATGATGTTCTCGGGCTCCACCAGAGGGTAGGCCCCCTCGCCCTGAGCCATGGCCTGATTCATCAGCTTCAGACCTTCGGCTCCAAGCAAGGCGCCGGCACCCGAAGCCACCCCGGCTTTCAAAAGGTCCCTGCGGCTGACCTTCATCTCACGCCACCTCCTCTTTCTTCTTCGAAACCAACGGCAAAAGGCGGTATCCGATGTAGAAAAGCGCGATTCCGAGGGCGATGACCCCCACGAAGACCTGCCACTCGAACACCGAGGGCATGTAGTCGAAACTCAGTCGATTGACCGGAGGAATGGGATCGGTGTAGCTCCGCTCAAGGCCCCTGAGTTCAGGGAAGACCAAACCAGGAATCACCAGGTTCAAGCGAACCGCGAAAAAGGTAACCGTCACCAAGAGGCTGGCCAGGGCGATCGTGGCGGGTTTCCTGAACCACACCAGGAGCACAAGCGGCACCAGCACCCCGAGCCCGATATGGATAATCCAGAAGTTCCACCAGTAGGGCCCAAAAAGGACGTAGACGAGCTTTTCGTACTCGGCGCCGACCCCGTACCACATGGGGATGGAATATTCGGCCCACTCAAGGAGCGAATCGAGCAGCAAAAGCCCCAGGACCACCTTGCCCAAGTAGGTGACCGTTTCTTTCCATTCCGACGAACGATCGGGCCAGAAGTAGGCCACCACGACCGTCATCAGCGCACCACCCGAGAGCAAAGCGCCGGTGAGGAACAAAATGGGGTAGATCGGGGTGTGCCAGAGATCGCGGGCGATGACGGTTGCAAAGAGCGCGCCGACCCCGCCGTGAAAGGCGATGGCCAGCGGGATACCGATGCCGCCCAACCAGGCCAGGTAGCGTTTGTAGGTCGCCTGGAGCCCCGGGTCCTGGGTGGCGTCTTTTTTCAGCGCGAAGTACAGTTCGACGATGAGCAAAATGAAGTAGGCGGTATAGAGCCAGACCATCCAGGCCATCATGGAATGAAAATTCGGCCTCAGGAAGACGTAGTAAAAGCGCTCCAGGTGGCCGAGGTCGAACCAGATCGTGACCAGGGCCATCACCAGCGTCACGATGGCGGTAAACAGCGCCACCTTGGCGATGCGCTCGAGCTGTTTGACCCCGAAGACGTAGACCAGGCTGGAGAGCAAGAACGCACCGGCTGAAAGCCCGATGAAGTAAATGTAGGCCGCGACCCAGTGCCCCCAGGGAACGTAAGAGCTGTAATCCGCAAGGCGGTGCCCGTAGAGGAACCGGTCGATAATCCCCCAGCCGCCAAAAATCGCCAGCGCGAGCCAGGCGATCCAGCCCAGCACCGAGAGCCATCCGTAGGAATACTTCTCCTTCACCATGACCGCCTC
>WIAM01000031.1 GCA_015519965.1 Thermaceae bacterium | reverse complement strand
TCGCCGAACTGGATCTCCTCGGTCATGACCGTGTCGTTCTCGTTGACGACCGGCACCACACCCCACGCGAGCAGCCGCTCGATCGTGTTCCGGGCGTTGAGGTAGCGCTTGCGATCGGCGAGGTCCGAGGCGTCGAGGAGAATCTGGGCCACGGCCTTCGGCGCCAGCGCCGCCTCCCAGGCCCGGATGAGCTCGGCCTGACCCACGGCCGCCGCCGCCTGCAGTTCAGGCAGCGTCCGCGCCACCGGCAAGCCGAGCTTGGCCCGCCCGGCGGCAATCGCCCCCGAAGAGACCACGACCACCTCGACCCCCCGCTCAAAAAGGGCCAGCAAACCTTCGGCCAGACGCCGAAACGCGTCTAGCCGAAGACCATCTTCCCCCGCCAGGACTGCGGATCCGACCTTGATCAAAATCCGCCGGGCCTGGGCGAGCAGGTCGTCCATGGCTACGAGGCCGGACTCTGACCCTTCGCCGCGAGAGGCGCCCGCGCCGTCTCACCCTCCGGTTCGCGAAGCGCTTCGCGGATCAGCGCCACGAAAACCCCGGCCATCAGGCCCAGTACGGCGGCGAGCGCGGAGTAAAGGAGCGGTCTCGGCGACACCGGGTCGGTGGGAAGGCCGGGTCTGGCGAAAGCGATGGCCTGCGCCGACTCGCCGGCCATAGCCCTGAGCCGGGACTCGTCCTTGCTGAGGCCCTCGAGGAACTCAAGACGGCTTTGCAGGCTGGCTAGCGTCGCGTCCTGCTCCGCCAGCTTGAGGCGGAGGTAGGCATCGGCGATGTCGCCCGAGCGGGCCACCGCCGCCGGAACACCGCTCTGTTCGAGCAGGGCCCGCACCGAGTCATCGAGCCCTGAGCCGCCCTTCACCGCGCCCAGGGCCTTGAGCAGGATATCGCGACGCGCCTCGGCGGTCCTTAAGGAGTCTCGGGTCTGCTCGAGCTGGGCGCCGAGGAGGTGGTCAAGGCGCTCATAGGCCCGGCCGCTGACGTAGTCGCGGAAGGCCGCGAGCAAGCGTTCGGCCCGGTCCTTCGCCTCCTCGGCCGAACGCCCCTTGGCGCTTAAGGTCAGGAGCTTTTTCTTGGCGTCGTAGCGGGCGCTCAAACCCCCGCGCTCCTCGGGCGCAAACCGCGTGGCCACCTCGCCGGATCCGGCCTTGACCTCGTCGGCAAACCCCGAGGCCAGGCTGTCCACCGAAAGGCCGAGCTCGCCCAAGGCGCTCTTTTGCACGCTGATCCCCACCAGGGCCCGGCTCTCATAGGTCGGTGGCATCAAAAAGCTCGCCGCGGCCGCCAGAGCGAGCGCGCCCAGCGTGAGCCCCCAGATCCACGCCGCCTGTCGGCGAAGCGCCAGATACAGGTCTCTTAGGGTGATTTCCTCTTCCACGGCCCAAGTATAAACACGGCACGTTAACCCAGCGTTAATACGACCCTCTCGGCCAAGGCCAGCCCCCGCTCAATCCGCCGCCACCTGCAGCTTCTCGGCGATGGTTGGGATCCGGCGCAGGAAGGCGCCGGTGGGGCTGTTGGCGCTCGCCGCGACCCGCTCGGGCGTTCCCTCGGCCACCACCCGCCCGCCGCGCTCGCCTCCTTCCGGACCCAAATCGATAATCCAGTCGGCCGTTTTGATGACGTCGAGGTTGTGTTCGATCACCACCACCGTATTGCCGGCGTCGACCAGGCGGTGCAGGACCTCGAGCAGCTTTTTGACATCGTCGAAGTGGAGCCCGGTGGTCGGCTCATCGAGGATGTAGAGCGTCTTGCCGGTGGCTTTCTTGCCCAGCTCGGTGGCCAGCTTAATGCGCTGGGCCTCACCGCCGGAAAGCGTCGGCGAAGGCTGTCCGAGCTTCATGTAGCCGAGACCCACGTCGACCATGAGCTGCAGTTTGCGGGTGATCGCGGGCACGCTCTTGAAAAAGGCCAGCGCTTCCTCGACCGTCATGTCGAGCACGTCGGCGATGTTCTTCCCCCGGAGTTTGACCTCGAGAGTCTCCTTGTTGTAGCGCTTGCCTTTGCAGACCTCGCAAGGGACGTAAACGTCGGGCAAAAACAGCATCTCGATCTTGACCGTGCCGTCGCCGCGGCAGGCTTCACACCGCCCCCCCTTGACGTTGAAGGAAAAGCGGCCCGGGTTGTAACCGCGCTTTCTCGCCTCGGCGGTCTTGGCAAAGAGGGCCCGGATCTCATCGAAGACCCCGGTGTAGGTGGCGGGGTTGGACCTCGGCGTGCGGCCGATCGGGGACTGGTCGATCTCGATCACCTTGTCCAGGTGGTGAATGCCTTCGATGGCGTCGTGAGCGCCGGGGATGGTCTTGGCTCGCATCAACTCCCGTGCCAGCCTGGCGTAGAGGATCTCGTGGATCAGGGTGCTCTTGCCAGAACCCGAAGGCCCGGTCACGGCCACGAACATCCCCAGGGGAATGGCCACGTCGATGCCCTTGAGGTTGTGTTCCCTCGCCCCCCGGATGACCAGGCGCTTGCCCGACCCCTTGCGACGGGCCTCGGGCACCTCGATGCGCTTTTCTCCCCGCAGGTAGGCCCCGGTGAGGCTCTTGGGGTCGCCCGCCACCTCATCCGGCGTACCCTCGGCGACCACCTGCCCCCCGTGCACGCCGGCGCCCGGCCCCATGTCGACCACCCAGTCGGCCTCACGGATCGTCTCTTCATCGTGCTCGACCACGATCAGGGTGTTGCCGAGGTCGCGCAGTTTTTTCAAGGTGGCGATGAGGCGCTGGTTGTCGCGGGGGTGAAGGCCGATCGAGGGCTCGTCGAGGACGTAGAGCACGCCGGTGAGCCCCGAGCCGACCTGGGTCGCCAGGCGGATGCGCTGGGCCTCGCCGCCAGAGAGGGTGTTGGCAGCGCGGTCGAGCGAGAGGTAGTCAAGCCCCACGTCGGCCAGGAAACCGAGCCGGGAGCGGACCTCGCGCAGAATCGGCGCCGCGATTCGCTTTTGGAAGGGGTCGAGCTCGTCTTCAACCGTCTCGAAAAAACGCAGCGCGTCGCGGACGCTCATGGCGCTGACCTCGGCGATGTTCTTGCCGGCCACGGTCACCGCCAAAACCTCCGGCTTATAGCGGGTGCCCTTGCACACCTGGCACGCGTGCAGGGCCATGTAGCCCTCGAGGGCCTCGCGCACCCCCTCGGAATCGGTCTCCTCGTAGCGCTTTTGCAGCCAGGGGATCACCCCCTCAAAGCGCACCTGCATGCGGCCGGTCACCCGCCCGCCGCGCCGAAAGACCACCTCGAACGGCTCGGGAAGGCCGTAGAGCACGGCGTTTTGCTGGGCCTCGCTCAGCTCGCGAAACGGCGTGTAGAGGTCAAAGCCGAGGTGTTCGGCGAGCGCCCTGAGCTTGTCCCAGAGAAAGCCCCGCCCGGTCTCCCGGCCCTTCGACCAGGGCACGATCGCGCCCTCGGCGAGCGATTTCTCGGGGTTGACCACCAACGCCGGGTCAAACTCCATCTTAAAGCCCAGCCCCGAACACGCCGGGCACGCCCCGTAGGGGGAGTTGAAAGAGAAGACGCGGGGCTCGAGCTCTTCAAGCACCGCCCCATGCTCCGGGCAGGCGAACTTCTCCGAAAAGAGCACTTCCTCGCCATTTTCCGGGAAAAGCACCCGCAAAAGCCCGTCACCGCGTAAGAGCGCGAGCTCGACCGACTCCGCCACCCGGCCGCGCTCGCTCGGCGTGAGGATTACCCGATCCACGACCAGGTCGACGTCGTGCTTCTCGTAGCGCTCGAGCCGGAGTTCGAGGGCCTCCTCGAGGCGGTAGATCGTCCCGTCGACCCGAACCCGAGCATACCCTTCCTTAATCAGCTGCTTGAACAGGGTCTGGTACTCGCCTTTTCGCCCCCGGACCAGCGGCGCCATCAACACCGCCTTGGTGCCCTCGGGCCGTTGCATGAGCTGGTCGGTGATCTCCGTGGCCGAGGACCGCTCGATGCGGCGGCCGCACCTCGGGCAGTGGGCCACGCCGGCGCGCGAAAAGAGCAGGCGCAGGTAGTCGTGGATCTCGGTCACCGTGCCCACGGTGGAACGGGGGTTGTGGGACGTGGTCTTCTGATCGATCGAGATCGCGGGGGAAAGCCCCTCGATGCTCTCGACGTCGGGCTTGTCCATGACCCCGAGGAACTGCCGCGCATAAGCCGAGAGGCTCTCCACGTAGCGGCGCTGCCCCTCGGCGTAAATGGTGTCGAAGGCGAGGGTGCTCTTGCCTGAACCGCTCACCCCGGTAATCACGATGAACTTCCCTCGAGGCAGGGTCAGGCTGACGTTTTTGAGGTTATGCTCACGCGCGCCCTTGATGACGATTCGGTCCATCCGAAAGAGTCTACCACGGACGGAGGAAAAAGGGCCAGGCGCGAGGTGCCCCTGGCCTTAGGGCGAAGAGCTAAGTGAGCGTCCACGAGCTTCTCAACATACCGATGCAAGATTGGCGGTCGTATGCGTTTTTGGGGACCCCCGACGTGGCTTTTGCCACGGCGGGGTACTCTATCAGTGGGCCGAACCCTGGATGCCGGCGTTTTCCCCTTTGCCCCTCGAGGCCCGGCCGTATCCATAGCCGTACCCGTAGCCATAGCCATAGCGGTCCTTCCCCAAGGCAAAGAGCCAGCTCGTGCGCACCAGGGTCACCGAGAGTCCGAGCACCTTCACCCCGATACGCTCCAAGAGCTCGAGCGCCATCTGCAAGCGCCGCTTCATCGTCTGGCCCACCCCGACCACCAGCAGCGTCCCCGAGGCGTGGGGGGCGAGCACCAGGGTGTCGGCTACGGGCAGGAGCGGGGCCGAGTCGATGACGATGACCCCGTAGCGGCGCGTTTCCAAGAGCCGACCGAGGAACCCCTTCCAGTGCTCGGAGAGGAGTTCGCTAGGGTTTTCCGGTAGCTGACCGGCGGGAATGAAATCCAGGTAAGCCTCCACCTTCACCGGCTCGATGGGGGCGAAGGGGTCTTCGAAGTAGTCCACCAGACCTTTCGCCTCCTTCACGGAAAGCTCCCGGTCGAGAACGGCCTTTCGGAGGTCCGCGTCGATGAGGAGCACCGGTCGCTCGGCCCGGGCGTAGGCCTTGGCCAAGCTGAGCGCCACGCTCGATTTCCCCTCGCTGGCATCGGGACTCGTCACCAAGATCACCTTGGGATCCTCGCTGACCAGGGCGTGGTCCACGTTCGCCCTTAAAAAGCTCGCCGCCTCTTTCGGCAGCTCGCGGCTCACGCCGGGGGGCATCTTGGGGAACTCGCCGAGCACCGGCAGGCGATGCATCCGGGCCGCCTCTTCGCTCGAGCGCAGGCGGGGATCGAGCGCCTCGCGCAAAAACACGATGGCGATCACCAGAAAAATGACCAGGAAGGCGACGAGCAGGGCGACCAGCTTTGGCCTCGGCGCGACCGGCCGCTGGGGAATCTGGGCCCGCTCCAGGATCTGGAGGTTCCCGGTGGCGCTGATGCGCAGCGCCCGGACCAGATCGAGATCGCGGAGGATATCGGCCTTCAAACGCTCAAGCGCCTGGATTCGGGTCTGATCTCCGGCGCGAATGGCCTCGGCCAGCTCGTTGTCGACCACCTCGAGCCTCGAGGCGAGCGAGGCTTCGTCGCGGGCGAAGTTCCCCTTGGCTCGCTCGTCCTCCCAGGCCTTGAGCGCCTCGGCCCAGGCGTTGGCCCAGGCCGCCGCCGTCTTGGGATCCTGGTGACGCACGGCCAGGCTGAGCACCGACGAACGCTGCCCCTTGACCACCCGTACCCGGAGCCGTTTTTTGAGCGCGTCGAAGTCGCGCCCCTCGCCCATCGCCTGGCGCAGCACCGGCAGGCTCAGGGCGACCTCGCGGTAGGCGTCGGGGTCGAGCGGGGGCACGTTCACCGAGGTGGTGGCGATCGCCGGCGTGGTGTAGGGCTGCACCACGATCACGCGGGCCACCGCCTCGTAGGTCGGGGGTTCTCGCGATACCACGAAATAAGCCAGCGCGGCGGCGATCACCGCCAGCCCGAAGGCAATGGGCAGGGCCGGCCGCAGGCGCGCCCAGAGCTCCTCGAGCGAAATTTCAGCTTCATACGTCGGTTCCATAACCGGCATGATAGGCGCGCGCCCGGCCAATCCCTGGTGCAAATGACCAAACCCCCGGGGGCATCTGCCCTTCCGGGGGTCGCTGGTGCCGGGAGCGGGACTCGAACCCGCACGGGGGAACCTCCCCCAACGGATTTTAAGTCCGTTGCGTCTACCGGTTCCGCCATCCCGGCGCCCGCACCCATCTTAGCCCGGCTTGGGAGTAGAGTGAAGGCGTGCTCGAGGTCGAATTTTCACTGCTCAGCGCCAGCCGCGTGGGCCCCGAGAGCGGCCTTGAACTCCAAGCCGAGTTCGAAGCCCACGGGGAAACCTTAAAGCGGGCGGTCGAAGCCATCCGCGAACGGGCCGGAGACCCCAAGGCCATGTTGGGCTGGATCCGGCTCCCCGAGGATACCGAGGGGGCAAGGCGCGTCCGCCGCTTCCAGGAAGCGCGCCCCTGGGTTCGCGACCTGGTCGTCCTCGGCATCGGGGGATCGGCGCTCGGGGCCAAGGCCCTGGCCCACGCGCTCACCCCGCAAAATCCTCCGGCCCGGCTCTATTTCGTCGATAACGTCGAACCCGCGCCCATCGCCCGGCTCCTCGGCGAGCTCGACCCGGCGACCACGCTGGTGGTGGCCATCAGCAAATCGGGCAAGACCGCCGAGACCATGGCCGCCTTCCTGATCTTCCGCGACTGGCTCGAGCGCCATCTGGGCCAGCACGCCACCGACCACCTGGTCGCGGTCACCGATCCTCAAAACGGCCCCTTGCGCACCTACGCCGCGAGCGAAGGCCTGGCCAGCTTTGACATTCCGCCCGACGTTGGCGGGCGTTTTTCGGTCTTCTCGGCCGTGGGCCTCCTCCCGCTCGCCTTCGCGGGGGTTCAGCTCGAGGACCTCCTCATGGGCGCGCGCCGGGCGAACGCCAAAGGCCTCGAGGCGGCCGCCAAGAGCGCCCTGGCCCTTTACCTGCTCTACCGCTACCGCCAAAAGCCCATCCACGTCCTCATGCCCTATTCCACGCGGATGGCGCTCATTCCCGCCTGGTTCGTCCAGCTCCACGCCGAGTCGCTCGGCAAAGCCTACGACCGGCGCGGGAGCCGGGTCCACGTCGGCCCCACCCCGCTCCCCGCCCTCGGGGCCACCGACCAGCACAGCCTGCTCCAACTCCTGCAGGAAGGCCCTTTCGACAAGGTGGTGACCTTCGTTCGCCTCCGACACCACGACCATGACCTCGAAATTCCCGGGGCACCCGGCCTTTCGCCGCTTCGCTTCCTCTTCGGCAAGCGCCTGGGTGCCCTGCTCGACGCCGAAGCCACCGCCACCCCGCTGGCGCTGGCCAAAGCCGGGCGGCCCAGCCTCACCATCTGGATCGACCGCGTCGATGAAGCCTCGCTCGGCGAACTCCTGCAGTTTTTCATGTGGCAAACCGCGATCTTCGGGGAGCTCCTCGGTATCAACGCCTTTGATCAACCGGGGGTCGAGCTCGCAAAGAGATACACCTACGCCCTGATGGGACACGAGGGG
This sequence comes from Thermaceae bacterium, assembly GCA_015519965.1. Classification (GTDB taxonomy): domain Bacteria; phylum Deinococcota; class Deinococci; order Deinococcales; family Marinithermaceae; genus WFXV01. The sequence goes on along the minus strand of WIAM01000031.1, from coordinate 4,180 downwards.
TATGAAGAACTCAGGGGGGAGATCGATGAGGCTTAGGTTCAGGGAAAACGGTCCCCTGGTCATCGACGTCAAGGCCGGCACCCGCTACGTGATGAACGGCGAGGAAAGAACGCTGGAACGTGACAAAATGGCCCTGTGTCGGTGCGGTCGCTCCGAGAGCAAACCCTTTTGCGACGGCAGTCATAAGCGCTTTGGATTCGTGGCCGAAAAAGGGGTGCTCGAGGTGAGGCCGGACCGACAGGACGGATGAGGGAGACCAGTATGCGAGACCTGACCATCTACGGTATCAAGCCCCAAAAGCGCGTCGTGTGGGACGCCACCACCCCGGTGCTCGTCGAGGAAACGCTCAAAAAAGGGCTCGGGCAGCTGGCCCACAAAGGCCCGCTTGTGGTCGACACCACCCCCTACACCGGACGCAGCCCGAAAGATAAATACATCGTGCGGGACGCCTCGGTGGAAGACGAGGTCTGGTGGGGTGAGGTCAACCATCCTTTCGAGGTCGAGGCCTTTGAGCGGCTGGCCCGCCGGGTGGCCGAGCACCTCTCCGCCCGGGAGCTCTACGTGCAGGATCTCTACGCCGGGCACGATCCCAACCACAACCTCGGGGTCCGGGTGATCACCGAAAGCCCCTGGCACGCGCTCTTTGCCCGAAACCTCTTCATCCTTCCCCGGGTCTTTTTCCAGGCCGACGTCATCGAGCCTTTCGTCCCCGGCATCACCGTCCTTCACGCCCCCTCGTTCAAGGCCGTCCCCGAACGCGACGGCACCCGTAGCCAGGTCTTCGTCATCCTGGATCTGAAAAAGCGACTCATCCTGATCGGCGGAACCGCCTACGCGGGGGAGATCAAAAAGGCGGTCTTCAGCTTCCTCAACTACCTCATGCCCAAATCCGGCGTGCTCAGCATGCACTGCTCGGCGAATGTCGGGGCCAAAGGCGACACCGCCCTCTTTTTCGGCCTCTCGGGAACGGGCAAAACCACCCTTTCCGCCGACCCCGACCGACGGCTCATCGGCGACGACGAACACGGCTGGGGCGATTTTGGCGTCTTCAACTTCGAAGGGGGGAGCTACGCCAAGGTCATCGACCTTTCCGAGGAAAAGGAACCCTTGATCTGGGAGGCCACCAACCAGTTCGAGACCATCCTGGAGAACGTGGTCTTAAACCCCGAAAGCCGGCGGGTCGAGTGGAGCGACGCCTCGAAGACCGAGAACACCCGCAGCGCCTATCCCCTGGCCCACATCAAAAACCGGGAACCCTCGGGCCGGGGCGACCACCCCAAAAACATCTTCTTCCTCTCTGCCGACGCCTTCGGGGTGCTGCCGCCCATCGCCAAGCTCTCGGCCGAACAGGCCATGTATTACTTCCTTTCCGGCTACACCGCCAAGGTCGCCGGGACCGAGCGCGGCATCACCGAGCCGGTGGCCACCTTCTCCGCGGCCTTCGGCGAGCCCTTCCTTCCCCTCGCTCCCTCGGTCTACGCCAAACTGCTGGGCGAGAAGATCAAGACCCATAAGCCCCAGGTGTGGCTCATCAACACCGGATGGACCGGCGGTCCCTACGGGGTGGGGCATCGCATCGAGCTCAAGTACACCCGGCTCATGCTCAAAGCCGCCCTCGAGGGCGCGCTAGAGGACGTCCCCTACCGGAAGGACCCCGTGTTCGGCCTCGAGGTCCCCACAGAGGTCCCGGGCGTTCCCGGCGAGGTCCTCGACCCGCGCGCGACGTGGGGAGACCCGAGCGCCTATGACGCGAGCGCCAAAAAGCTCGCGGCCATGTTCAGGGAAAACTTCCGGCGCTACGAAGGTGAGGTAGACCCCGAAGTCCGCGCTGCCGGCCCCCTAAGCTGAATTCGGGTGCCAGGGACGCCTGGCCGACCTGGCGGTCCCTGGCCTTGTTATGTATTCTTAGGACATAAGTCCTAACCGAAGGTGGGACGGCTGCAGGAGGTGTCGCGAGACCAATGAAGTCGAGAGCCCTCGCTCGATACGCCTGGGGAGTATTGTTTTACACCATCGCGGTGATCATCTGGGGCGCTTACGTTCGCGCCACCGGGTCCGGCGACGGGTGCGGCCAGCACTGGCCGACCTGCCAGGGCACAATCATTCCCCAGCCCGAACAGGTTAAAACCATCATCGAATTCACCCACCGACTGATGAGCGGCCTGGATTTCCTCCTGGTCCTCGTCATGCTGATCTGGAGTTTCCGGATCTACCCCAAAGGTCACCTCGTCCGCCTCGGGGCCTCGCTGGCCATGGCCTTCATGGTGGTCGAGACCCTCGCCGGAGCGGGGCTGGTGATCTTCCAGCTGGTGGCCTACAACGCCTCGGTGGCACGGGCGGTGGTCATGGCCGTCCACCTCCTCATCACCTTCCTGCTGCTTGCCGCCCTGGCGCTGAATGCCTACTGGGCCTCCGGAGGACCGCCGCTGCGCCTACGGGGCCAGGGAGCGGTGGGGTATGCCCTCTACCTTGGCCTCTTTGCGGTGGGCCTTTTGGGGGCGAGCGGCGCCGTCACCGCCCTGGGCGACACCCTCTTTAAAGCCCCCACCCTGATCGAGGGCATCCGCGCCGACTTTTCCCCGACCGCCCACTTCCTGATCCGCCTGCGCATCTTCCACCCCCTCATCGCCATCTCCACCGGCGTCTACCTGCTGCTCGTGGCCGGGCTCACCAGTTTCCTCCGCCCCCACCCCACGGTGCGCCGCTACGCCACGCTGTTGGTGTTCGTCTTCCTGTTGCAACTCGTTGCCGGGGTTACCAACCTCATCCTCCTGGCGCCGGTGTGGATGCAGATGATCCACCTCGCCCTGGCCGACGCGGTCTGGCTCTCGCTGGTCATGCTGACCATCAGCGCCCTGTCCACCGGGGTCCCCCAGGTCGAAGAAGACGCGCCGGCAAGCGGTGAACCCTCCGGGCAAAGCCCCGAGCGCGGACGGGCCACGCTCATGGACTACGTGGCCCTGACCAAACCCAGGGTCATCAGCCTCCTACTCTTCACCGCGCTCGCTGCGCTCTTCGCCGCTGCTGGCGGCTGGCCGGGCTGGAAGCTCTTCCTCGCCGTCCTCCTCGGCGGTTACTTCGCTGCGGGCAGCGCCAACGCCATCAACATGGTCATCGACCGCGACATCGACGCCCGCATGCCGCGCACCGCCAAACGCCCCACGGTCACGGAGCGCATCCCCTCGAGGGACGCCCTCACCTTCGCCCTGATCCTCGCCACCCTCGCCTTCCTCATCCTGCTCCTTTGGGCCAACCTCCTCGCCGCCATGCTGGCGCTCGCCGGTCTGGTCTTTTACGTACTCGTCTATACCCTCTGGCTCAAGCGCCGCACCTGGCACAACATCGTCATCGGCGGCGCCGCCGGTGCTTTCCCGCCGCTGGTCGGCTGGGCCGCGGCCACCGGTGAGCTGTCGCTCGTGGCCTGGACCATGTTCCTGATCATCTTTTTCTGGACCCCGGTCCATTTCTGGTCGCTGGCGCTTTTGATCCGCGAGGAATACGAAAAAGTCGGTATTCCCATGCTCCCCGTCATCTACGGGCCGAGGATCACGGCGCTGCAAATCGCCCTCTACGCGCTCCTCACCGCCATCATCTCGTTCCTGCCGCTGACGCTGGGGCAGGTGGGCATGGTCTACACCGTCGGCGCGGCGATTCTCAACAGCCTGCTCCTCATCCGGGCGCTTCAACTGGCCCTGGGGCCGGAGGAGCGCCCCCGCGCCCGCTCGCTCTACCTCTACTCGCTCAGCTATCTCGCGGCCCTGTTCCTGCTGCTCGCCTTAGACCCCACCCGCGTCCTCTGAGTAAGATCGAAGGGGATGCGACGCACGGTCCGCCTGTTCCCGATTTTTCTCCTGTTCTCCGTGGTCGTGGCCCACCAGGCCACGACCTTTGGCGTCGAGGATGGCCAGGCCAACCTGAGCGGGGTCATTGTGTTTACCCTCGCCAGCGTGCTGGTGATCCTGGGCGGAACGATCGGGGTGGTGATCTACGTCCGCCGCCAAAAGCAAAGCGGCGGGCTCCTTTGGCGCGCCGTTCCGGTGATCATCGCCGGAATCGTCGCCGTGCTGCTCATCACCTCGCTCAGCAACCTCCGGGCCCCGAAGGCCCCGGCGCTCGTGGTCGAGCTCACCGGCCAGCGTTTTTGGTGGGCGGCGAACGAGGCGGGGCTCGTCACGGCGGG
>WIAM01000030.1 GCA_015519965.1 Thermaceae bacterium | reverse complement strand
GTGTAGGCCGAAATCAGCGCCCGCAGGGCCTTGCCCCGATGCGAATAGCGCGCCTTTTCCTCGGGGCGCATCTCGGCGAAGGTCTTCCCTGCCTCGGGGACGTAAAACAGCGGGTCGTAGCCAAACCCGTGGCTGCCCCGGGGGGCCTCGAGGATCCGCCCCTCGGTCTCCCCGCGAAACACCTCCACCCGGCCGTCCGGATAGGCCAGCACCAACACCGCCACGAAGCGAGCGGTCCGGGCCGCCTCCGGAAGCCCGCGCAGACGCTCCAGGAGGTAGAGGTTCCGCTCGGTATCGGTCTTCCTCCCCCCATAGCGGGCGGAAAAAACCCCGGGCTCGCCTTCAAGGGCATCGACCTCCAAACCCGAATCGTCGGCCAGTGCCACCAACCCCGAGTGCTGGGCAGCATAAGCCGCTTTCAAAAGGGCGTTATCCTCAAAGGTCAATCCGGTCTCCTCGGGCAACACAAGCCCGAAGGCGTCGAGGGATTCCAGGGTCCAGCCGAGGGGGCGGAGGCCGTCTTTGAGCTCCTCGAGTTTCCCCGGGTTCCCGGTGGCAACCAACACGCGCATCGCCCCCAGCTTAAACGACAGCGGACGCCGTGGCGTCTGACCCCGAACCGCCCAGGATAAACTGCAGGCATGTCGGCTTTGGTGCGCCGAGCCGTATCAGGAACTCTTACTAAATCATGGACGATGATTGCCTTCACCGTCGCCGTTCTCTACTTCCTCAATCTCCACCGCCTCTACCAGGTCTACGGCGACGCGGCGCTCGCCTTCGTCGTCCTCTGGCTCCCCTTCCTCGCCTGGCGCACCGGGCCGAGAGGCGGCTTCTTGCTCGGGCTCCTCGCCAACGCCCTCCACTGGCCGCTCATGCCCGAACGCTTCGCTATCCTCTCCACCTCGCACCTTCCCCTCTTCCTGGTCAACCTGGCGGGCGGCACCGCCACCGGTTTTCTGGGCCAGCAATGGCGGATCCACCAGGCCCGGGAACGCGCCCTCTGGCTGCTCGGCACCGCCGGCCGGATCGCGGCGACCACCGGCCAGTGGCAGGCCCTGCCCAGCCAGCTCTGTCAGAGTGCGGCTAGAGAAGGCGGCTACCCGGCGGTGCTCTTTTTCGAGGTCGACGACGCTAGGCGGGTGGAGCTTGCCGCCTGGCACCTGGCGTCCGCCACCCGCGTTCTCAAACAGGCGAACCGGCACCTCGAGGTCTACGACCGGGGCCGGCGCCTCGCCACCCTCGACCTCGAGGCGCTCAGCCCTTGGGTCCCGGCCAAGGTCGTATCGGTCGAAAGCGAGGCGACTCCGAAGGCTTTCTCCAAGCTCGCCGAGGCGCTCTCGCTCCCCCGGGTGGTCCTGGTTCCCATCCCCTGCAAAGACAGGGTGAGCGCCCTGCTCGCGCTTGGCGAACGCGAGCGGCGCCCCCTCACCCCGGAGGAATACGAGGCACTCTCGGAAGTGGGCCTGGTGCTGGGCGCTGCCCGGGAGCGATTCCGGCTGAAGGAAGCCCTCGAACGCCAGGCGGTGACCGATCCGCTCACCGGCTTGCAAAACCGGCGCGGGTTTTCCCTTTCGGGGCAGGCGATGCTCGAACGCGCCCGGTCCCGGGGTCGCCGGGTCGCGCTGCTCTACCTCGACCTCGATCGGTTCCAGATGGTCAACGACACGCTGGGTCACGCCGCTGGCGATCAGGTGCTGCGCGAAGCCGCGGCACGCCTTTTGCGCACCTTGCGTGAAGAGGACCTCTTGGCCCGAATCGGCGGCGACGAGTTCGCCGTGCTCCTGGTCGGCGACCGGGAGACGGCCGAAGCGCTGGCTAGAGACCTCGGATCCGTTCTGTCGCACCCCTTTCATATCGCCGGCCGCAGCTTCACCCTCAGCACCAGCATCGGAATCGCCATCGCCCCCGACGACGGCGTCGAGATCGAGGACCTGCTGCGCAAGGCCGACGTGGCCATGTACCAGGCCAAGCGGCTCGGCCGACCGGTTCTCTTCTATAACCCGAGGAGCGACCAGGCTTTAAGAGAACGGCAGGCCCTCGAGGAGGAATTCCGCAAAGCCCTCAAAAACGGCGAAATCATCCCCCACTACCAGCCGGTGGTCTCGCTCGGGCAACGGCGGGTGGCCTTTTTCGAGGCTCTGGCGCGCTGGCGGGTCTCCCCCGCCGTTTTTATTCCCCTGGCCCAGGAACTGGGCCTCGCCGACGCCCTCGACCGGGCGATCCTCGAGCGGGTCGCGGCCGACCTCGCTCGCTGGCGCCGGGCCGGACACGCCATCACCGCCAGCGTGAACGTCACCCCGACGACTCTCGCCACCAGCGACTTTCTGCCCTTCGTCCTCGAAACCCTCAAAACGCACGGGCTGCCACCGGACACACTCATCCTGGAGATCACCGAATCCTCCTTCCTCGGTCCGAGCGGCGAGCGGGCGCTTGCGGCCCTCCACCAGGCCGGCCTCCGCCTCGCCGTCGACGACTTCGGCACCGGGTATTCGTCGCTGGCCCGCCTCAAACACCTGCCTCTCGACTACGTCAAGGTGCCCCAAGAGTTCACCCGCGAACTCCCGGGCTCGAGCGCCGACGCGGCCATCGTGACCGCGATCCACCTCGCCGGAGACGAGCTCGGCTTTGAAGTGGTGGCCGAGGGCGTCGAACGCGAGGCGCAGGCCCGCTTTCTCAAGGAAATCGGCTACGACTTGCTCCAGGGCTTTCTCATCGCCAAGGCGATGCCGGCCGGGGAGGTCGTGGCATGGTTCCGCGAAGCCGGGACTCACATCGCCAGGCTCTCGTTGTAATCCGGAGCGCCTATTGCTCGAGGGCTCGACCCGCCATGGCGCGGTGCACCTGGGATACGATCCCGGGAATCTTCTCCAGCCCGACCGTGACCATGCGCTGGAACACCTCGGCCGGAAGCGGACGGCCCTCACCCCCACCGTGGACCTCGATGATCTCCCCTTCGGCCGTTCCCACCACGGTGAGGTCGGCCGAAGCCCCCATATCCTCGGCCTCGGTCAGGTCGAGGAATACGCTCTCGCCGCCAAACCACCCCAGGCTCACCGCGGCAAAGGGAACGAGCGGCCATTCATCGATCTCGCCGCGTCGCACCAGGCGGTCGAAGGCCTGCCAAAGGGCGGCATACCCCCCGATCAACGAGGCCACCCGGGTCCCGCCGTCCGCCTGGAGCACATCGGCGTCGACCACGACGGTCTTTCCTGGAACTGCTTTCAGGTCGAGCACGGCTCGAAACGCGCGCCCCAAAAGCCGCTGGACCTCCTGGGTGCGCCCGCCGAGGCGGAAACGTTCGCGCTGGGTCCGGTTCCGCGTGGCCCGGGGCAAGAGGTTGTACTCCGCCATCAACCAGCCGCTGCGGCGGGGCACGTGGCGTGGGACCCCTTCGGTCACGCTCACCGCCACCAGAACCCGGGTCTGGCCCAGCTCCACGAGGGCCGACCCCTCGGCGTACTCGGCATAGCCAGGCACCACGCGCAAGGGTCGCATTTCCAGGGCCTCTCGACCGTCTCTGCGGGTCATCTCTCCTCCCGGGGCCAACTTAACATGAACCCATGGGCCACCTGGCGCGCCTCGTTCCCGTGCTCGTGCTCCTCATCGCCGCCTGTCAGGATCGCACCGCCCCCAGCGCCTGGGTCGGCGTACTGGTTTCGGGAGAGGGACGCATGGAACGCGTGCTGGGCCTCGAGGAGGGCCTCGAGGCCTTCGGACTGACCGGCGTCGAACTCCGCATCTGTAACGGTCGCGGCAGCCCGGCCCGGCTCGGCGAGTGCGCCCGCCGCTTCGAAGCCCAAGGGGCCGCGGTTCTCGTGACCACGGGCGGCATCGAAACCACCGAAGCCCGCCGAAGAACCCAAAGCGTACCCATTCTCTACGTCGGACTCGCCGCGAGCCAGGACTGGCCGTTCATCCAGAGCCTCACCCAGCCGGGGGGCCGGATCAGCGGCGTGGATAACGGCTACGCCGAGCTCGCCGGGAAGCGACTGGAGTGGGCGGTGAAAGCCTTGCCTCACCTCGAGCAGGTGCTGGTCCTGTTGCAGCCCGGGGTGGTGCCCACGGCCCGCGCCTACCAAAACCTGGCCCGGGCCGCCGAAGTCCTCGGGGTGAGACTCAGCCGCTTTCCCGTGGAGCGCCCTTCGGACCTCGATCGGCTGCCCCAAATCCTCGCCCAAATCCGTCCCGACGCGGCCCTGATCCTGCCGAGTTATATCCTGGAAAACGCCCTCGCTGAGCGCATCCTACCCGCCCTCGACACCGCCAAAGTCCCCCTCATCGGCCTTTCAGAGGAGCAAACCCGTCTCGGCGCAAGTCTGAGCTACGGGGCGAGTGGGCGCGCCCTGGGGCGGCAGGCGGCACGCATGCTCAGGGAAGTGATGCGGGGCTACCCCATCGCGGCGCTGCCGGTGCAGCGCCCCGACGTCCCGCGTCTATCCCTCAACCTCGGCGTCCTCCAGCGCCTCGGGATCGCCCCCCGCCCCGACGTCCTCCTGCTTGCCCAAGGACCATGAGCCGGCTTGAGATTCGTTTCCTCGTGGCCGCCGCTGCGGCGGCGATCCTGCCCCTGATCGGGGTATGGCTGATCGGGTGGCGGCTCGTCGGTGAAGCTTACCTGGGCCAGGCCTCGCAACACCTTGCCGGCATGACCGAGCGCATCGCCGCCGAGCTCGAGGCCCGCCTCGTGACCATCGACCGGGTGTTAAAAACGGTCTGCGTCCTCGCCGGTGACAACCCCGAACTGGCCCTCGACGTGGCCCTGGCCGAACTCCCCGAGCTCGATACCGTGGGCCTGGCCGACGGACGCGGGTACGTTCGTGCTTCCCGGTTCCGGGTCGTTCCTCCAGGCAACCGCCTCCCCAAGGCGGAGCCGGGGAGCGTCCGCAAGGACGAGTGGGGCGAACCCCTGCTCCGGGTAGTCGAGCGTTGCGGCCAAAGGCGGCTCGAGGCCGACGTACGCCTGCGCCCGATCTTCGACCTGGTGGCGACGGTTCCACCCAACGACACCGCCCGCCTCTTCGACCGCTCCGGTCGGTTGCTGGCCAGTTCCGACCTCACCGAGGTGCTGAGCCAGGGCGTTCGAGCACCCGCGTCCGAGGTGCGCCGCTCTACCCTCCGCCTCGCGAGCGGCTGGCGCCTGAGCGTGGAAACCTCGCGCGCCGCCCTCACCGCGCCCCTGGGCCGCGCTAACTGGCTCATGGCTTTGGCCTTGGTCCTGGCGCTTTTCGCGAGCGCCGTCCCCGGCGTCAGGCTCGCCCGAAGCCTGACCCGGCCGCTCAGCCTTCTCTCGCAAGGGGCGGCGGCGCTCGGGCAATCCAAAAAGCCACCCCAACT
>WIAM01000029.1 GCA_015519965.1 Thermaceae bacterium | reverse complement strand
GCCCCAAGCACCCCTACACCCAGGGTCTTTTGGCCTCGAGGCCAAAGCTCGGGGATACGGGGGAGATCCCGGCCCTTCCCGGCAGCGTGCCCGACCTGACCAACCCGCCCACGGGGTGCCGCTTCCACCCCCGCTGCCCGTACGCCTTCGATCGCTGTGCCCGCGAGCGACCGGCGCCGCGGCCGGTGGGCGACGGGCGGGTTGCGGCCTGCTTTCTCTACGAGGAGGGAGACGATGCCTGAGCCGTTGCTCCGCGCCGAGGCCTTGGCCAAGCATTACCCCCTTCGCGCCGGCTGGTTCGGTCGGCGGCACCTTCAGGCGGTCGACGGGGTGGACCTCGAGGTCTTTCCCGGGGAGACGCTGGCGCTGGTGGGCGAGTCGGGCAGCGGCAAGTCGACGCTGGGGCGGCTCCTATTGATGCTCGAGCGACCGAGCGGGGGTCGGGTGTGGTTCGATGCCCACGACCTCACCGGTCTACCCGAAGCCGAGCTCCGGCGTCGCCGCAAGGCTCTGCAGATGGTGTTTCAGGATCCCTCTGACGCCCTCAATCCCCGCGTGACGGCCCTCGAGGCGGTGATGGAACCGATGATCCTGCACGGTCTGGCCAGGGGCAAGGCGGCCCGCGAACGGGCGATCGAACTCCTTGCGCAGGTGGGGCTCAAACGCCAGCACGCCGAACGCTACCCCCACCAGCTCTCAGGAGGGCAGCAGCAGCGGGTGGGGATCGCCCGGGCGCTGGCCACTGAGCCAAAATTCGTGGTCTTCGACGAGCCCACCAGCGCCCTCGACGTCAGCGTCCAGGCCCAGCTTTTGAATCTGATCCGCCGCTTGCGGGAGGAGTACCACCTCTCGAGCGTCTTCATCTCCCACGACCTGGCGGTGGTGAGCCACCTCGCCGACCGGGTGGCGGTGATGTACCTGGGGCGGGTGGTGGAAACCGGCCCCAGGCGGAGGATCTTCGAAAACCCCCAACACCCCTACACTGTGTCGCTCATGTCCTCGATTCCCGGCGAACGCCCCTTGATGCCCTGGCGGCCGCTGGTTTTGGAGGGCGAGATCCCCTCGCCGCTCAACCCCCCGAGCGGGTGCCGTTTCCATACCCGCTGCCCCTACGCCCGGGCCGAGTGCCGGGAACTCGATCAGCAACTGGCGGAGATCGAACCCGGGCACTGGGTGGCCTGTCAGAGGGTTCACGAAGAAGGCGGTTACGGCGCGCTGGAAGCCGAATCGAAGAGGAGGAAGCAATGATTCGAGTGGGTATCGACGTAGGAGGAACCAACACCGACGCTGTGATCATGGATGGGACCGAGGTGGTGCGCTGGGTGAAGACCCCGACCACCGCGGACGTCACCAGCGGGGTGCTCGAGGCGCTCGTGAAGGTCCTCGAGGCCGCCGGGCTGCCCCCGGCCGAGGTCGGGGCGGTGATGATCGGCACCACCCACTTCACCAACGCCATCGTGCAAAGGCGCGATTTGGCCCCGACGGCGGCGATCCGGCTGGGGTTGCCGGCCACCCAGTCGCTGCCCCCGATGGTCGACTGGCCCGAGGACCTGCGGCGCGCCCTCGGCGAGCACGTCTACCTCGCCCACGGGGGCTGGGAGTTCGACGGCCGGCCGATCTCACCCCTGGACCCGGATGAGCTGCGGAAGATCGCCGAGGACATCCGGGCCAAGGGGGTGAAGAACATCGCCATCTCGGCGGTGTTCTCGCCCATCAACCCCGAGATCGAGGCGCAGGCGGCAGCAATCGTGCGCGAGGTCATCCCCGAGGCCCAGATCACCCTCTCCAGCGAGATCGGCCGGGTGGGGCTGCTCGAGCGCGAGAACGCCGCCATCTTGAACGCCTCGCTCCAGGACCTTGGGACCAAGATCGTGGGCGCGTTCTCACGGGCCCTGGCCGACGCCGGGCTCAAGGCCCCCTTCTACATCACCCAGAACGACGGCACGCTCATGAACGCCGAGTTCGCCGAGCGTTTTCCGGTTTTGACCATCGCCTCCGGCCCCACCAACTCGATGCGCGGCGCGGCGTTCCTCTCCGGGATTAAGGAGGCCATCGTGGTCGACATCGGGGGCACCACCACCGACGTGGGGGCGCTGCACCACGGCTTCCCCCGCGAGGCCAGCATCGCGGTCGAGGTGGGCGGAGTGCGCACCAACTTCCGCATGCCCGACGTGCTGAGCCTAGGGCTCGGCGGCGGCTCGCTGGTGAAGACCGACCCCCTTGCGATCGGGCCTCAAAGCGTGGGCTTTCGCCTCTCGGAAGAGGCGTTGATCTTCGGCGGCCAGACCCTCACCGCCACCGACATCGCCGTGGCCGCGGGCATGGCCGAGATCGGCGAGGCGGCGCGGGTCAAGGGGCTCGATCCTGCCTTCGTCCAGGCCGCGGTCGAGCGGATGCAGCAGATGATCGCCGACGCCGTGGACCGCATGCTCCTCAGCCCCGAGCCCATTCCGGTGATCGTGGTGGGCGGGGGGAGCATTCTGGTTCGGGACAAGGTGGCGGATCTGCCCACCATCAAGCCCGACCACTACCCGGTCGCCAACGCCGTGGGGGCGGCGATCGCCCAGATCAGCGGTGAGGTGGACCGGGTGTATGCCCTGGATGAGATCCCGCGCGAAAAGGCCCTGGCCGAGGCCCAGAGCGAGGCCAAGCGCAAGGCGGTAGAGGCGGGGGCGGATCCGGCCACCACCGAGGTGGTCGAGGTCGAGGATGTGCCGCTCGCCTACCTGCCCGGGAACGCCACTCGGGTGCGCGTGAAAGCAGTGGGGGACCTTCGCCTTGCCTAGGGGTTGGCGACTCGAAGCTTCTGACCTCGAGGCCCTGGCCCTCGGGGCGGCGATTCTCGGCACCGGTGGCGGGGGGAACCCCTACCTCGGCATGTTGCGGGCCCGCGAGCTCTTGCGAAAGGGCCACGAGATTCGCGTGCTGCCCTTTGAAGAACTCCGGGACGACGACGTGGTGGTGAGCGTTGGGGGCATCGGGGCTCCGGTGGTGGGGATCGAGAAGATCGAGAAAGGGGACGAGTGCTTCCGGGCGCTGCGGGCCCTCGAGGACTTCACCGGAACCCGCGCCACCGCTTTGGTCGCGGCTGAGGTCGGCGGCTCGAACTCCATCGAGCCCCTCATCGCCGCCGCTTACGCCGGACTGCCGGTGCTCGATGCCGACGGGATGGGCCGGGCCTTCCCCGAGGTGCAGATGACGAGCTTTTTCATCTACGGCGCGCGGCCTTACCCGGCGGCGCTGGCCGACGAAAAGGGCAACGCGGTGGTCCTCGCTGAGGTCAAAGACATGTACTGGCTGGAACGGTTTGCCCGCAGCGTGGCCATCGACATGGGGGCCGCGGCCGGTTTCGCCCTGCCGCCGATGCGGGGTGAGTTTCTCAAATTCTGCGCCATCCCCCACACCCTGACCCAGGCGCTCGAGCTGGGGCAGGAGGTGCAAAGGGCCCGGGTCTTGCGCGAGGATCCCGTTGCCCGGGTGCTCGAGGTCGCCGGCGGGGTGCGGCTTTTCGTGGGCAAGGTCGTCGACGTGGCGCGGCGGATCGAAGGCGGCTTCGCCCGGGGGCACATTCGATTGGCGGGGCTCGACGCCGATCGGGGATCGACCATGGAGATCGAGGTGCAAAACGAGAACCTGATAGCCCGCCGCGACGGCGAGGTGGTGGCCACGGTGCCCGACCTGATCGCCCTTTTGGATCTCGAAACCGCGGAACCCATCACCACCGAGGCCGTGCGCTACGGGTTCCGCGTCGCGGTGGTGGGCCTGCCCGCCCATCCCCGGCTCAAAACCAAAGAGGCCCTGGCGGTGGTGGGGCCGGCGGCGTTCGGTTACGACGTGGCCTACCGGCCGCTTTTGAGGGAGGTGTGAGATGCGTTGGATCGACGAAAAAGCCTTGGAAGACATCGCGATGGGGGCCGCGGTGCTGGGGACCGGCGGTGGCGGCGACCCCTACATTGGCAAGCTCATGGCCCAGCAGGCGATTCGGGAACACGGGCCGGTGCGGCTCATTGAGGTCGACGAGCTCGCTGACGATGATCTGGTGGTCCCGGCGGCGATGATGGGGGCCCCCACGGTGATGGTGGAAAAGCTCCCCCGGGGCGACGAGGTGGTCAAGGCCTTCAAGGCGCTCGAGGCCTATTTGGGGACGCCGGTCAAGGCGGTGATGTCGATCGAGGCCGGGGGGCTCAACTCCACCGTCCCCTTTTCCGTCGCTGCGCGGCTCGGGCTTCCCCTCGTCGATGGCGACACCATGGGCCGGGCTTTCCCCGAAATCCAGATGGTCACGCCGACGCTCTTTGGCATCTCGGCCACACCCATGACACTCGCCGACGACAAGGGCAACAGTGCCCTTTTGAGCACCATCGACAACCGCTGGACCGAGCGCTTTGCCCGCTCGATCACCATCGACATGGGCGGGGCTTCGATGATCGCGCTTTACCCCATGCGCGGGGCCCAGGTCAAAAAAGCGGTGGTGCGGGGCACGATCACGCTGATCGAGCGTATCGGCAAGAGCATCCGCGAGGCGCGCCAGAACAAGGCCGACCCCATCGAGGCCGTGCTCTCGGTCACTGGCGGTTTCCGGGTCTTCGTCGGCAAGATCATCGACGTGGCCCGGCGCACCGAGAGCGGGTTCGCCAAGGGCGAGGCCACGCTGGCCGGGATCGATGCCGATCGCGGACACACCCTCAAGATCGAGTTTCAAAACGAGCACCTGGTGGCCATCCGGGATGGCGAGGTGGTGGTCTCGGTCCCCGACCTGATCACCCTCCTCGACGCCGAGACCGGGGAGCCGGTGACCACCGAGGCCATGCGCTATGGCCTGCGGGTGGTCACGGTGGGGATTCCCTGCACCGAGCTGTGGCGGAGTCCCGAGGGGCTGGCCCTGGTTGGGCCCCGGTATTTTGGCTACGACATCGAGTACGTTCCCGTCGAAAAGCGTTTTGGGCACTGAAGAACTCCCGGCAATACCCCCCCGGTAGGGCCGGGGGTTTTTATTTATAAAGCGGTTTGCCTTGTGGTGGGGCGCGGGGGAAGTTAAAATGCTTCCGCAAACCTTGTGGAGGTGTAAATATGAAAAGTACCCTGCGGATCATCCTAGGAGTGGCGCTCGCGCTCGGGGCCTCGCTGGCGCTGGCGGCGAAGCCGGTGGTAATCAAGTTCTCCTTCGTCACCACGCTCGATACCCCGAAAGGTAAGGCCGCCCAGGCGTTTAAGGCCTACGTGGAAAAGGCTTCGGGGGGCGAGATGAAGGTCGAGCTTTACCCCTCGAGCCAGCTCTATAAAGACAACCAGGAGGGGATCAACGCCCTCATCTTCAACAACATCCAACTTCTGGTCCCGTCGGCCACCAAGCTCAAGGGCTATAACCCCGCCTTCCAGTTCGTCGACCTGCCCTACCTCTTCAAGGACAACGACCACTTCAAGCGTTTTACCGAGTCAGACGCTGCCAAGAAGCTCCTCCAGAGTCTGGATAAAGCCGGGCTGGTGGGTCTTGGCTTTTGGCCCAACGGCTTTAAACACTTCACCGCCAACAAGCCGCTTCGCCGGCCGGCCGACTTTAAGGGCTTAAAATTCCGGACCCAGACCTCGGGGGTCCTCGAGGCCCAGATGAAAGCCCTCGGCGCCACCGCGGTTCCCCTGGCGTTCTCCGAGGTGTACCAGGCTTTGGCCCAGGGGGTGGTGGATGGTCAGGAGAACACCCTTTCCAACATCTACACCCAGCGCTATTACGAGGTGCAAAAATACCTGTCGCTGACCCGTCACGGGCGGCTCGACTACGTGGTCATCACCAACAAGATCTTCCTCAACAGCCTGACCCCGGAGCAGAAGAAGATCTTCATGGACGGCATCGCTTACGCCAACCAGGTCGCCTTTAAAGAGGCGGTCGGGTTGAACCAAGGCGCGCTGGAAAAGCTGCGCCAGCGCATGGAGGTCGTCGAACTCAGCGACGAGGACCGGGCGGCCATGGAGGCGGCGATGCAGCCGGTCTACGACGAGTACGCGCCCAAGATCGGCTGGGATCTCATCAACGCGATCAAGGCCCTCAGGTAAGCCTTCGGCGATCGTTTCGGGGCCGGGGGCTTTGCCTACCCGGCCCCATCGTTGGTAGGGAGTGCCATGGTCACCCTGAACGAACTCATGCTTCGTGCGCTCTTGCTCCTCGTGGTGGTGTTCGCCCTGGCCTGGCCGGTTGCGCGAGGCGAGCGGTTGAAGCGGGGGCTGGCGCTGTTTGAAGACGTGTTCTCCGGTGTTTTCTTGAGCACCGGCCTGGCCGTCGTTCTCATCAGCGTCTTCATGCGCTACGTTCTCAACGATCCTCCGGGATGGGCAGACGAGTTCGCCCGGGTGTTCGTCGCTTGGGGGGCGATGTTCGGTTTTTCGCTCGCGTTGCGCGAACGCCGGCATATCACCGTGGATATGTTGCACGCGGCGCTTCCGCCTGGCGGCAAGCGCTTTTTGGACCTTTTGGCCCACCTTTTGGGGGCGATCTTCTCCGCGTTTTTGGCGGTGACCGGTTGGGCCTTCATCATGTTTCAGAAGATGCTCGACCTGCGCTCGATCTATACCGATATCCCCGAATGGATCTTGATGTTCATCCTTCCCCTCGGCTTTTTCCTGTTTGGCCTGCGCTTTGCCGTAAATTTTTATGACCTCTGGCGGGGCGAGGTTCAAGAGCCCGAGGAGGTGCCGGGCGTATGAGCGTTTCCCTGGCGATGGTCGTCTTGTTTGGATTTTTTGCGCTGTTTTTGCTACTTCGCGTTCCCATCGGAGTGGCGCTGGCGTTTTCCAGCCTGATCGCGTTTGCCCTCGACGGGAATTTCAACCTGCTCCAGGTACCCTCTAGGATGTTTGAGGGCATCAACTCATTCTCGCTCCTGGCCATCCCCGGGTTCGTGTTCACGGGCGTGGTGATGGCCAGGGGCGGCATCGCCAAGTACCTGGTTGAGGCGGTGCGCGCCTGGGTGGGGCACGTGCCCGGGGGGCTTTCGGTGGTGGTCGTGGTCTCTTCGATGATCTTTGCCGCCATCTCCGGTTCGTCGCCCGCGACCGCCGCAGCGATCGGTTCGGTGACGATCCCGGCCATGATCCGGAATGGCTACTCCAAACGCTACGCCATGGGCCTCGTGGCCACCTCCGGCACCCTCGGCATCTTGATTCCACCGAGCGTGACCATGATCATCTACGGTATTACCACCAGCCAGTCGATCGGCAAGTTGTTTATCGCCGGAATCATCCCGGGACTTTTGCTCGGCGGGAGCCTGGTGGTTTTTTCGGTGTGGTACGCCCGCCGGGCGGGCTATGGCCGCCTACCTCGCGCCGGGTGGAAGGAGCGTTGGCGCACGCTTTGGTGGGGGCTTCCCGGCTTTTTTCTACCGGTGCTGATCATGGGCACCATCTACACGGGCGTCGCCACCCCCACCGAGTCCTCGGTGATCGCGCTCTTTTACGCGATTTTGATCTCGCTCTTCGTCTACCGCGAGGCACGCCTTAAGGAATGGGTGGCGATGTTACGCGAGGCGGTGGGTATCACGGCGATGATCTATCTCATCGTTTCGGCGGCGATGCTCTTTTCGCTCTACATGACCAACAAGCAGGTGCCCGCGCTCCTTGCCGAATGGATCGTCGACCATGGGTTTGGCCGCTACGAGGTCTTCGCGGTGACTTCGATCCTCTTCATTATTTTGGGCATGTTCCTGGAAGCGGTCTCGATCATCCTGATCACCCTTCCCGTGCTCATGCCCATCCTGCAAGCGGTGGACATCAACCTCATTCACTTCGCGGTGGTCATGACGATTTCCATGGAATTGGCCATGATCACCCCGCCGGTGGGGCTGAACCTGTTCGTGATCTCGGGCATTACCAAGGCCCCCCTCGGCGAGGTGGTCCGGGGCGTGGTTCCCTTTTATGCGGTGCTCCTTTTCGTTCTGGTGATCCTGGTGCTCTTCCCCGAGCTCAGCCTCTGGCTGCCTTCGATGATGAAGGGCGGGGTGTAAGCGGGCCGCAGGGTGCGGCCCGCTTTAGGAGCGAATTGAGCTTGAGTCGCGTTCGAGTGCGGGCGTGAGGGGTCGGCGGGCGTGGTAGTCCTCGGTGACCGCGTGCCAGTAAGCGGGCGCCGCCTCGCCGAGTTTCCAGGTGAGGTAGACGAGCTCCCCGTTCCGACGGAAGGGGATGTCCACCACGCCCTCCTCGAGGTCCCGCAGGATGACGCCCCACTGGGCCAGGGCGAGCTGGTCGGCCTCGAGGGCCTTTTGCAAGAACCTGGCCTCGGTCTCGAGGCCCCGGTGCTCGGGGCTACCGGCGGGGGCGTTTTTGAGCCTTGCCTCGACCTCGGCCAGACCGCGAACCGCCTCCTGCATCTGGGCAACGGTGTTTTGAAGGCGTTCGACGAGCTTTTTGGCTTCGTCGTAGGTGTAGACGCGGAGGGCGCTTCCCATACCTTGAGTATACCAGGCTCAAGAATATCTCATGGTTCTGACCTGCCCTGGGGGTAGGGTGGGGAATATGAAGAAGCTCTCGCGGCGTGACCTGGTCTGGGTGGTGCCGACCGCGGCCACGGGAGGATTTTTCGCCTGGTTCGGCCTCAGAGCCTGGCGCATCCAGTTCACCAAGACCAACCCCGGCGAGCCGGTTTGGAAGGCGGGCCCCCGGGTGAAGGTCGCCCCGGTGGCGTCTTTGGCCAAGGTCTGGGATATCCAGGAGTTCCTCTACCCGGTCAGCGGCATCGGGCAGCTCAGGAGCATCCTCATCCGCGTCCCCGAGCCCGAGCTTGGCGGGCTCACGGTCGATGGGGCTCACTTTTTGGCCCTGTCCCGGATCTGTACGCACCAGGGCTGCCTGGTCTACTTCGTCCCCGACCCGGAGGCGGGTGCCATCACCTACAATTACCGCAGCGACCACCCCTTCCTGGGCTGCCCCTGCCACTTCTCGGCCTTCGACCCCCTGCAGGCCGGCAAGGCGGTGTTCGGCCCCGCGCGCTACCCGCTGCCGAGGCTCCGGTTGGAGCACGAGGGAGGCGTGATCTACGCCACCGGTCACGAGGTGCCGCTCAGGCCCTTCGAGAGCCGGGT
>WIAM01000003.1 GCA_015519965.1 Thermaceae bacterium | reverse complement strand
GCCGACTTCGCGAAGCAGAAGAACCTTCCCCTGATCGTCGTGGACCTGAAAGAAAGTTACGGCCTGGCCATCCCCGAGCTCTCCGAGCTCACCCGCCGCCAGACCTGCTCGGTGTGCGGGCTTTCGAAGCGCTATGTCATGAACCGGGTGGCGGTGGAGGAGGGCTTCAACGTCATCGCCACCGGCCACAACCTCGACGACGAGGCGAGTGTCCTCCTCGGCAACACCCTGCACTGGCAGGCCGAGGCCCTGGTGCGCCAGGGGCCAGTCCTGCCCCAAAAAGAGGGACTCGCGCGGCGGATCAAGCCCTTCTACCTCCTCACCGAGCGGGAAATCCTGGCCTACACCCTCCTTCGCCGCCTTCCCTACCAGCACGAGGAGTGCCCCTTCGCCGAAGGCGCGAAAAGCCTGCTCTACAAAGAAGCCCTCAACAAGCTCGAGGGCGCCATGCCGGGGACCAAACAGAGCTTTCTCGAGCAGTACCTGAAGCGAATTCAGCCGATCCTGAAGCAGGGCTTTGAAGCCGAGGAGGTCGCGCTTTCCGAGTGCGAACGCTGCGGCTACCCCACGACCGGCGCGGTCTGCGCGTTTTGCAAAACCTGGGACCACGCGTTTAAGTGGGCGAAGAAAAAGCACGTCCTGCCCGAGGACCGGCGCTTTGAGCCCGATCCCCGGCCGACCTTCATCCCCGGGGAAAAGGCGCGCCCCGAATAGGTAGGCCCCTGCGGGCGTTTTGACGCACCGGCAACCGAAACCAAGAAAAGGGCGCCGCGTGGCGCCCTTTTTGAACAGGGATTTGGGCCTAGCGAATGAGCTTTAAGAGTCGGGCCTTGATTTCCCGTTCGGAGAGGCCCTCGAGCTTCATGCCCTGCATCCGCGAAATGGCCTCGTAGACCTTGTCGAGATGGCTCATGGCCACCTTCAAGGTCACGGTCTTGCCGGCGATCTTCAGCCGCACCTTGCGCAGGTTCGGCAGTTGCCGGCGCTTGGAGATGCCGGTGGTCTTCTTACCTACGCCGCCTTCCCGCTTGGCCTTACCGCGCCGGGTGATACGGTTGGCGACGACGGGACGCTTTCCGCTCACTTCACAAATCCTCGACATCTTCGGCTCCTTCCGGTGGCGCCCCGAGGGCGCGGCTCAAGCTAAGAGTATACCCGAGGGCCGGCCTTTATGCTAGACTTCGTTCGTGCCGGTCGTCATCGTACCGCTGGTCATCGTGCTGGATCAGATCTTCAAGCTCTGGGCCCAGCGCACTCTCGACCCGATTCCCGACCCCTTCCTTCCCGGGCTTTACCTCACCTACGTGAAAAATACCGGTGCCGCGTTCGGACTCTTCTTCGGCCAAACCACCCCCCTGGGCTGGATCAGCCTGGCCGTCGGCCTGTTCATCCTGGCCTACCTCGCCGCCACCTCCAAAAGCCGGCTCTCGGCGCTGGCCCTGGTCGCGCTCAGCTTGCTCGCCGCCGGGGCCCTGGGCAACGCCATCGACCGCATCGGACGCGGCTATGTGATCGACTACCTCGACATCGGCCCCGGGCTCTGGCCGGTGTTCAATCTGGCCGACGCCGCGGTGGTGATCGGGGCGCTGCTCCTCATCATCTCGGGCGGCAGGCGAAAGTAAGCGCCCTCCCCGCAGGGAGGGCAGCGGCGCCGGTCTAACCGATCAAAAACCGTAGAGCGCCGAGTACTTCTTCTCCAAATACCGAAGCAGGTACATGGCCCTGGGCGCCTCACCGGTCGCCCGGGTCATGAGCTCACGGGGCGTGTAGCGGCGACCGTGGACGTGCACGTGATCCCGCAGCCAGGCGAGGAGCGGCGCGAACTCGCCACGGGCGAAGTTGGGCTCGAGGGTCCCCAGCTCGGCCTCGGCCTTGGCAAAAAGCTGGGCCGCGTAGACGTTGCCCAGGGTGTATGTGGGGAAATAGCCAAAGAGCCCCCCGCTCCAGTGAACGTCCTGCATGACCCCGTCCTTGTAGGCGGTGGGGCGGATGCCGAGGTAGGCCTCCATCTTCTGGTTCCAGACCTCGGGCAGGTCGCGGACCCCGATCTCGCCCCTAAAGAGCGCCAGCTCGATCTCAAAACGGAGGAGGATGTGCAGGTTGTAGGTCACCTCGTCGGCCTCGACCCGGATCAGGCTGGGACGAACTTCGTTGATGGCGAAGACGAAGTCGTCGAGCCCGACGTCGGCCAGGACCGGAAAGTGGGCCCGGGCCTTGGGGAAAAAGTATTCCCAAAATCCCCGGCTGCGCCCCACCATGTTCTCCCACATCCGGGATTGGCTCTCGTGCACACCGAGGCTCACCGCCTCGCCCAGAGGCGTGCCCCAGTGGGCCTCGGGCAACCCCTGCTCGTACATGGCGTGCCCGGCCTCGTGCACCGAGCCAAAAAAGGCGGCGTTGAAGTAGTCATCGTAATAACGGGTGGTGATGCGCACGTCGCCGGGGGTGATGCGGGTGGCGAAGGGGTGCACCGTGGGGTCGAGTCGCCCGGCCTCCAGATCGTAGCCGAGCTGGGGCAGGACCTCGAGGATCAACGCCTTTTGCGCCTCAACCGGGAAGTCGCGGTGGACGATGCTGGTATCGGGCTGGCGGGGCGCGCCCTGGATCTTTTGCAGCAGATCGACCAACGCCGGCCGGAGCTCGGCGAAGAGGGCTTCCAAACGCTCGGCCCGTTCGCCCGGCTCAAAATCCTCAAGCAACGCGTCGTAGGCCTCGGCCTCGTACCCCACCGCCTCGGCGTATTCCTTCTTGAGCGAGAGGATCTTTTCCAGGTAGGGAACGAACCCCGCCCAGTCTTCTTTCTCCCGCAGCTCGGCCCAGGCGCTCTCGCCCTCGCTCTCGGCCTGCGCCAGTTCAACCGCCAAGCGTTCGGGAACGCGAGTCCGGCGCTCGTAGTCGCGCCGCCAGTTCCTGACGTTCGCCGCGACGTCAGGCTGGTCCATGAGCGGGGAGTCCTCGACCACAGAAAGCATCTCCCCGATCTTGGGATCGGTGGTGAGCTGGTGCAAAAGGCGGGAGATCACCGCGAACTGCCGAGCCCGGTGCGGGTGGCCTTTCGCTGGAATGTAGGTTCGCTGATCCCAACCCAAAAGGCTCGCGGCCGCGCCCAGGTAGGCGACTTCCTTGCCGCGCTCCACCAACCACTGGTAGGCTTTTTCCGCTTCCATACCCTCCCAGTTTACCTGAACGACCGGTCAGTCTGTGGGACCGAACGAGCCCGTGGACTCGAAGGCGTGCCAGGGGGAGCATGGTCGCCGTTCACGCCTCTGGGATCCCCGCCGTGGCGTGGCAAAGGCCACGGCGGGGCCTTAGTAGAGGAACTCTCGGATGTCATAACGCGCGGCGCGGAGGCCCATCGCCCGCACGGCCTTGGCGAACCAGGCGAGCTCGGCCTCCAGGGCTTCCCCCTCGATCGGTTCGATCTCGTCCTCCGCGCGACGCCGGGCATACACCGAGGCCGGGTCCTCAACGAACGGCGAGAGAAAGATGATGTCATCCCTCGTCAATGGCATTCGCGACAGGGCCGAGAGCGTGTCTTTCCGGTGGGCGGACTGGAAGGCCCGGCCCCCGACCCCGACCATCACGATCAGTCCCACGCCGAGGCCGACCCCCTTCAGCATCGATACGAAGTCGACGAGCTCAGAGGCGCTCCCGGGCTTGTTGAGCCAGGCGAGCAAGGGATCGTGCCCGGTCTCCATGCCCACGTAGACCGCCGCCAGGCCCCTCTCTCGCAGCTCGCGCCAGAACGCCTCCTCGTGACGTTCACCGGTATAGAGGTCGATGAAGCTGTAAACAGGCTGGCCGGGAAACACCTCCTCCACCACGTCAAAAAGCCCGGTCAGCCGGGAGAGGCTGAGCGCGAGCGCGTTGCCGTCGGCCAGAAAGACCCCCTTGCGCAGAGCCAGGGCCCGGCCCAAAAACCCGCGGACCGCCAGGGCGTGGGCCCTGAAATCTTCGGCGTCCTTGGCCTGAAACGGCCGGCCGGAATAAAAGGAGCAAAAGGTGCAGCGGTTCCAGGTGCACCCGAGCGTCGCCTGCAACACCACCGAGAGGTAGCGGTCGGGAGGGAGGATGCTGATCGGGGCGTAGATCCGCAAAAACCGATCGCGTTCGGCATCGAGCGATTCCGGGCTCCAGGAGAGGATTCGGGCCAGACGCGAGCGGACCTCGGCCGCTGCCCCCTTTTGCGCCTCGGCGGCGAAGGCCAGGACCGCTTCGTGGACCGCGATCGCCTCCCTCCGGCGAAGCCGTCTTCTGAGGCGACGCCCCCCGGCCCGACCCCGGAAATGGACCTCGCCCGCCAGCGCCCGCTTGTAGAGGGCCCTGCCGTCGAAGTAGGTCATCCAGCGGCCCTCGAGGTCGAACGAAGCCACCCGCACCCCGTCGCTGATCGTCGTCGCCTCGTCGCGCAAGAGCACCCGCATCCCCCGCCATGCTACCCTAGGCGCATGAGCGCCCAGGTGGTCGAGACGGTCTACAAGGCGCTCGGCTCGCGTTACGGGGTTCGGCTCGAACCCCTCGGCAACGGTCTCCAGGCCCGCGTCTACCGCGGCGGCGACCGGGTGTTCAAGGTCTACCCCCCGGGCGAAGAGGCGCTGGCCCACCTGGAAGCCAAGAACATGGCCCGGGCAGGGCTCGGCGAGCGGGTGCTCGAGGTCGTGACCCTGCCGAGCGGACATGGCGTCCTCACGCTCCGGTACTTCCCCGGAACCCCGTTTTCCAAAGCCCGCTTCGACGCTCGGGCCCTGGCCAGCCTCGGCGGGTTCCTGCTCCGCCTGCACCGGCTCCCGGAACCAGGACGGGTCGAAGCCGCGCCGCTCCTTAGGCGCATGACAGAGTTTGAACGCTCCCTCGCCAGCATCGGGGAAGCCCGCCGGATCCTCGAGGGCCTGCGCTCGAGGGTCGGCGTGGTCGTTGGTACGCCGCATCGCTTCGCCCACACCGACCTCTGGGCCGGCAACCTTCTTTTAAGCAGGGACGGTCGGGTCTTCGTGGTCGACTGGGCCAGGGCCACCGGCGACGATCCGGCGCGGGACCTGGCCATCTTGAAGACGGGCAGCCTGGACCTGCTCGGGGAAGCCCGGGCCATCGACATCCTCCGCATCCTCGTCCGGCGCTACCCCGACCCCATGGGCGTGTGGCGGCGGCTTTCGTTTTGGATCCCCCTCACCTACCTCCACGACCTCCACTGGTTCAAAACCAAGGCCGAGCGCGCTTTCACCTCGGCCCTCGAGGAAAAGCTCCCCCGCGCGGTCCGGCTCTTTGACGACTTCCCGCCCCTTTGGCCGTAGAATCGACGATGTGGGTTTTTCAGATCAAGGGTAGCTTCGCCGAACTCGATCCGGTCCTCCCCCACCTCTTCGAGCGCGGGGCTCGGGGTCTGGAAGAAAAGGCAAACGAAATCTGGGCCTACTTCCCGGAAAAGGTGGCGCTCGAGGTCGAGGGCGAGTGGGTCTGGTTGCCCGACGAAGACTGGCTTTCGGCCTGGAAGCGTGACCTCAAACCCGTCCGCGCCGGACCCTTTACCATCCGCGCCCCCTGGCACGAGCCCGGCGATCGGGACATCGTGATCGAACCCGGCATGGCCTTCGGCACCGGCCACCACGAAACCACCCAGCTCGCGCTCGAGGCCCTGGCCGAGGCCATCCGCCCCGACTGGCGGGTCCTCGACCTCGGCACCGGATCGGGGGTGCTGGCCATCGCCGCGGCCATGCTGGAGGCCCGGGTCATGGCCGTGGACATCGACCCGGTCGCGGTCGAGGCCGCGCGCAAAAACGCCCGGGCCAACCGGGTGGCGGTGGAGATCCGGCAGGGAAGCCTGGGGGACCTCGAGGGCCCCTTCGACCTCATCGTCGCCAACCTCTACGCCGAACTCCACGCCGAGTTCGCCCCCGCCTACGCCGGACACCTGGCAGCGGGCGGCCGCCTCATCGCCACCGGCATCCTGAACGAACGCCGGACCCTGGTCGAACGGGCACTGGAGGCGGCAGGGCTCGGGGTGCTCGGGCGCCGGGAGCGCGGCGAGTGGACCCTGCTTCTGGCGGAACGCCGATGAGACGCCACCGCGCCTACGTCAGCGAGATCGCCGAGACCATCCGGCTCAGCGGTCGCGAGGCCCGCCACCTGATACGCGTCCTCAGGGCCGGCCCCGGGGATGAGGTCACGGTGTTCGACGGGCAGGGCCACGAGGCCCGAACCACCATCGTCGAGGTCGGGCCGACGACGGTCGTGCTGCGTCTGGAAAGGCGCCTCGCCGTCGAGCGCGAAACCGAGCAACCACTGACGCTCTACCTCGCGCTCCTCAAGGGCGACAAGCTCGCCGAGGTGATCCGGGCCGGGACGGAGCTCGGCGTCCACCGCTTCGTCCTGCTCGCCACCCACCACTCGGTCCCGAAAACGATCAGCCCGGGAAAACTCGAGCGGCTGCGCCGCATCACGGTGGAAGCTGCGAAACAATCGGGGCGGAACCATCTGCCCGAGATCAGCGGGCCCGTGGCCCTTAAGGCCATCCCTCGGGTCAGCCAGGGCCTCGTGGCCCACCCCCGCACCGCCACCCGGGTCGGCGAGGTGTACGACCCAAGCGAGCCGGTGGCCCTGGCCGTCGGCCCCGAGGGCGGCTTTTCCGACGAGGAAGTCGAGCACCTGGTGGACCGGGGCTTTACCCCCGTCACCCTGGGCCGCCGCATCCTCCGCGCCGAAACGGCGGCGCTGGCGCTGGTCGCCCTGGTCACCGCCGGCTACGGCCAGTGAAGGGTAGAATTCGCATGCGCCTCATGAGATGGCCCCTCCTCTTCCTGGTTTTTCTCGCGGGCTGCCGTTACACCTTCTGGCCGATCGTGCCGGCGGTGGCCCCGCCGCCCGAGCAGGTTCTGGTCTCGGCGCGGCTTGAGGCGGCCGGGAACGAGGTGAAGGCGGTGATCACCGTGCACCAGGTACCCCGGGCGGGCTACCTCGAGCTCCGCTGGTACCGGGACACCGACCGCCTCACCGAACGCTCGTTTTTCGTCGAGAAGCCCGCGGTGCTCACCGCAACCCTCCCCTACCGCCAGGGGACGTACCACCGGCTGGTCCTGCTCTGGGCAGGGACGCCGGTCACGGTGGTCAGCCTAGGAACCCCTGCCGTCCCAGAACCCAAATCACCGCCGGAACCGTGAAAAAGCTCAACAAGGTGGAGACCGCGACCGCCCGGGCGGCCCTCGGTCCGTCTCCCCCGAACTCGACCGCCAGCATGTAGCTGTTCACCGCCACCGGCATCCCCGAGATCATGGTCAGCACCGCGAGCTCAAGCCCCCGAAGGCCGACCAGCGAACCCACGAGGAAGGCGGTGGCCGGCGCCAGCAAAAGGCGCAACGCGCTGGCCACGAGCTCAAAACCGCCAAAGCTGAGCGAGGTCTGGGCGATCTGCATGCCGAGCGTCATCAAAAGCAGCGGGATGGCGGCGCTGCCGAGCAACCCCACCGCGCGCTCGAGGAACACCGGCAGGGAGAGCCCGAAGGCGATGAGGCCAAACCCAAAGAAGAGGGCCCACACAAAGGGGAGCCTCAGGGCAAGCCCCAGGCCGCGAAGCACACCCCCACCGCGAAAGAGCGCGGGGCCGAAACCAAAGAGCACCACCGTCGAGAGCAGGAAGTAGACCACCGCGCGCTCGAGCCCCGCCTGCCCCAGGGCGAAGAGCGCCACGCTGAGCCCCATGTTGCCCGAGTTGGGAAAGACCGCCGAGGCCACCAGGGTCTTGCGCAAGGGCTGGGCCAGGCCCAATACCCACCCCAGAGCGTGGGCGAGCAGGAAAAGGCTCAGGTAGGTCAGCGCGTAGGCCAGCGCGAACCGACCGATCCAGGCTCCCCCGCTCGCCGCCTTGGTGATCTGCTCCAGCACCAGGAAGGGGACGAAAAAATAGAGCACCAGACGAACGAGCCCGGGAACATCGGGCTTCAAAAGGCGCTGGGCCAGGTAGCCGAGCAGGGCGATGAAGAACACGGGGAGGGTGGCGGAAAACAGCGCCGCCACCCGCTACCCCTCGATCACGACCGGCAGGAGGACCGGATCCCGGCCGGTCGCCTTCTTGATGAACTTCTTCACCGGGTAGTAGATGTCGTCGCGGATGGCCTCGAGGCTCTTTTTCCGCTTCACCCCCTGGATCACCGCCGACTCCGACATGCGGCGGATCTCGCCGAGCAGGCGCTGCCCGGCCTCGATGAACCCCCGGCTGACCACCTCGACTACCGGATCCTGGCCGGCCACGGCGGTGATGATCACGATGCCGTCCGCGGCCATGCGCTGGCGTTCCTCGAGGATCTCGTCGGTGATGTCGCCGACCCCCAGGCCGTCCACGTAGTAGGCCCCCGCCGTCACCTCGCCGACCCGAGAGAGCGAATCGGGGGTGAGCCGCAAAACGTCGCCGTTTTTCGGAATCAGGATCTTTTCCGGCGGCCTGGGCATGTTCTGAGCCAGCCAGGCGAAGTTGGTCTGGTGACGCATCTCCCCGTGCCAGGGGATGAAGAACTTGGGTTGGGTCAGGTTCAAGATCAGCTTCAGCTCTTCCCTCGAGGCGTGCCCCGAGGCGTGCACCCGGTAGGCGGGCGGGTAGAGCACGAAGGCCCCGAGCTCGTAGAGGCGGTTGATCACCCGGTTCACCGCCGACTCGTTCCCCGGGATCGGGCTCGAGGAGAGGATTACCGTGTCGCCGGGCTTGATGCCGAGCTTGGCGTGCCCGCCAAAGGCCAGGCGCGAGAGGACCGCCATGGGCTGCCCCTGGCTGCCGGTGGCCAGGATGAGCACCTCCTCGTCGGGCAGATCCACCAGCTCGTCGATGCTGTAGAGCCGGTCTTTGAGCTCGAGGTACCCGAGCTCGGAGGCGATCCGGGCGAACTTCACCATGCTCCGTCCATCCACCGCCACCTTGCGGCCGTACTTCTCGGCGATGCGGATCACCGACTGCACCCGGTGAATGTGGGAGGCAAAGGTGGTCACGAACACCCGGCCCCGGGCCCGACCGATGGCCATATCGAGCGCTTCGGCCACCTCGGCCTCGCTCGGGGTCAGGCCGGGACGCTCGGCGTTGGTCGAGTCGGCGATGAGGAGCAAGACGCCTTCCTTCCCCGCCTCGGCCACCTTGGCCAGGTGGCTGGTCTTGCCGTCGATCGGGGTGGGGTCGAGCTTGAAGTCCCCGGTGTGCACGATGCGCCCGATGGGGGTGTGGATCACCAGCCCCGAGTTGTCGGGGATGGAGTGGGTCATGCGGAAGAGGTCCACGGTGAAGTGCCGGCCGATTTGAATCCGGTCGTCGGTGCCCACCTCGTGGAGGTCAAAAGAGCCAGGAGCGAGCCCGAACTCTTCCAGTTTGCCCCGCAAGAGGCCGAGGGTGAGCTTGGCGCCGTACACCGGGACCTTGGGCAACTGGGGGAAGAGGAAGGGCAGACCGCCGATGTGGTCCTCGTGGCCGTGGGTGAGCACCCAACCCTTGATCATCGACTTGTGCTGGATGAGGTAGTCGATGCGGGGGATCAGGAGGTCGACGCCGAGCATCTCCTCCGAGGGGAAAGCCAGCCCCCCGTCGACGACCAGGATCTCGTCCTCGTAACGGAAGACGGTGATGTTCTTGCCGATCTCCCCCATGCCGCCCAGGGGAATGATTTCCACGTAACCCGGCCCCTGGGCCTTGCGGGAAGTGCGGCGCCGGGGCCGCCGGGTTCGGGTTTTCTTCGCCTCACCGGCCATGACTACTCCCTCCTGCGGTGGCCGCCCCGGCGCGACCCTCCGCCGGAGGCGCCGCCCCGACGCGGCGGCGGGATCTTGCCCTCGAGCTCGGGGCGAATCAGGTTGATACGCCCCATGGCGTCGATCTCGGAAACCTTCACCCGCACCTTGTCACCGACCTTGAGGTGATCCTCGACCCGTTCCACGCGCCCTTCAGCGATCTGGCTGATGTGCAACAGCCCCTCGGTCCCGGGGAAGAGCGCCACGAAGGCTCCGAAGGGCACCACGCGGGTCACCACCCCCTCAAAAACGTCGCCGACCTTGGCCTCGCGGGTCAGGTCCTCGACCCGCTTCCGGGCCGCCTCGGCGGCCTTGGCGTCGGCCGAGTAGATGCGGACCGTCCCGTCGGGCTCGATGTCGACCTCGACCCCGAGCTCCTCCAGGCTGCGCACGTTCTTGCCGCCGGGGCCGATGACCGCGCCGATCTTGTCCACCGGGACCTTGAGGCTCAAAATGCGCGGCGCGTGGTCCTTGAGGCTCGGACGCGGTCCCGGAAGGACCGACTCCATCTTTTCGATGATGGCCAGGCGCGCTTTGCGGGCGGCCTCGAGGGCCTCGCGCATGATCGCGGAGGTGATGCCCCCGACCTTGATGTCCATCTGCAACGCGGTCACGCCATCGCGGGTTCCCGTCACCTTAAAATCCATGTCGCCGAGGGCATCCTCAAGGCCGAGGATGTCGGTCAGGATGACGTGGCGATCCCCTTCCTTCACGAGCCCCATCGCGATCCCGGCCACGGTCTTCTTGATGGGCACGCCGGCGTCCATGAGCGCCAGGCAGCCGGCGCAGGTGGTGGCCATGGAAGAGGAGCCGTTCGACTCCAGCACGTCGCCGACGATGCGGATGGTGTAGGGGAAGTCGGACTCGTTCGGGAGCACCGGCCGCAGGGCCCGCTTGGCCAGATTGCCGTGCCCCACCTCCCGCCGCGACACCCCCCGGAGTCGCTTCACCTCGCCGGTGGAAAACGGGGGGAAGTTGTAGTGGACGAGGAAGTTCTCACTGTCGTCGATGCCCAGGTCGTCGATGATCTGCTCATCGCGACCGGTCCCCAGGGTGACGGTTCCGAGCACCTGGGTCTCGCCGCGGGTGAAGATGGCCGAGCCGTGGGCCCGGGGGAGCACGTCGACCTCGATCCAAATATCACGGATCTGGTCGGGGCGCCGTCCGTCGGCGCGGCGGTTCTCCTCGAGGATCAATCGCCTCAGCTCGCGCTTCACCACCTCGCCGAAGGCCTCTTCAAAGAGCTTGCGACGGGCTTCGGCGTCTTCCGAATCCTCGGGGACGAACTCAGCGATCAGTTCAGCCGAGAAAGCATCGAGTGCCTCGCTCCGCTCGTGCTTGCTGGCGACGGTCAGGACCTCGGTCAGGCCCTTCTCGACGGCGCGGCGGTAGAAGGCGGCGAAGGTGGCCTCGTCCAGCGTTTCGGGCGGGGTCCAGGGGAACTTGGGCTTACCGAGCTCTGCCCGCATCCGCTCCTGCAGAGCGATGATGGGCTGCATCTCACGATGCGCAAACGCCAGCGCCTCGACGAGCACGTCCTCCGGGACCTCCTTGGCCCCGGCTTCGACCATGATGATGGCCTCCTTGCTCCCCGCGACCACCAGATCGAGGTCGCTCTCCTCCGCCTGCTGCAGCGTCGGGTTGAGGACGAATTCGCCGCCGATGCGCCCCACCCTGACCGCGGCGATCGGGCCGTCCCAGGGAATCTCCGAGAGCATGAGCGCCGCGCTCGCCGCCGTCGGGCCCAGCACATCGGGCGGATTTTGCTGGTCGGCGCTCATGACGGTCATGATCACCTGGACCTCGTGCCGAAACCCCTTGGGGAAAAGGGGGCGAATCGGCCGGTCGGTCATCCTGGCGGAGAGGATCGCCTTCTCGCCCGGTCGCCCCTCGCGCCGCATAAAGGATCCCGGGATCTTCCCGACCGCGTAATGGCGCTCCTCAAACTCGACCGTCAGGGGCAAAAACCCGGCCTCGATCGGCTCCTTGCTCATGCCCGCCGTGGCCAGGATCACGGTGTCACCGTACCTGACCAGAACCGACCCCGAGGCCTGGCGCGCGTACTTGCCCGTCTCAATCCGTAACGTTCGCCCGCCGACCTCGACTTCGTAGACCTTTGCCTGAGGCGTATTGGGGGTTTGTTCTTTCATGCTCTCACCTTTCATGTCATGTGGGAAAGCGGGACCGGCGCCCCGGTCCCGCCCCTCGATTGCTTCGTCAATGACAGCTTACTTCCTCAGGCCCAACTTCTCAATCAAGGCCCGGTAACGCCCTTCGTCCTCGCGCTCGAGGTAGCGAAGCAAGCGCTTGCGCTGACCCACCAGTTTCAAAAGGCCGCGGTGGGAGTGGAAGTCGTGTTTGTGGACCTTAAGGTGCTCGGAAAGGCGGTTGATCCGCTCCGTCAAGAGCGCCACCTGGACCTCAACCGAACCCGTATCCCCGGGAAAGCGAGCGAATTCTTCGATGATGCGTTGTTTTTCTTCGGTGGTGATCGGCATCTTTTCCTCCGTCAGGCAGGAAGGCGCTCGACGCCCCTTCCCCCTCAAAGAGGCATCCTACCTTCCGGGGAAAGGGGCGTCAAGCTGGAAATCGCTACCAGAGGCGGTAGCCGGGGGCCAGGATCATCTGCGAGAGCAGGCGGATCAGGGTCGGCATGTAGACCGCGAGGATGAGCACGAACCCCACCAGGGTCCAAAACCCGAGCCGGTCCATCACCAGCACGCCCCGGCTGTGCTCGGGGCCGGAGATGGCTTCGGCGAAGGGAACCTCGGGGCGCTCTTCAACTGGCAGACGGCGCCGCTGCAGCAATGTGGCAAAGAGTACGTAGAAGAAGAGCACCGCGGCAATGAACAGGATCACACCGCCCACGCCGTTAAAGACCATGTACACCGAGGCGTCGCTGTAGATGCCCTGCAGATTGGGCGCCATGTTGGAAATCCAGGCCCGCCGGGGCACCCCCAAAAGCCCCATGGCGTGCAGCCCGAAGGTCATCACCGCCATCCCCAAAAACCACAGCCACACCGAGGCCCGGGCAATCCCGCGGCTGATCAACGGCTTTCCGGTCAGGTGCGGGATCAACCAGAAGGCCAGGCCCATGTGGGTGAGGGTAACCGCCCCCGCCACCGGCAGGTGGAAGTGTCCGGGGATCCAGGTGGTGTTGTGCACCACGTAGTCAAGGGTGAAGCTGGCGTTCACGATGCCGCCGGCGCCGCCGGGGATGAAGAGGATCATGCCGAGCAGGGCCGCGGTCACCGAGGGATCGTGCCAGGGCAGGGCGCGGATCCAGCCCAAAAGCCCCTTCCCGCCCCGCATGCGGCCGGCGTACTCCAGCGAAGCGCCGACGGTGAAGACCGTAATCAGGCTGGGAATGGCCACCGTCATGGTCAAAACGGTGTGCACCAGCTTCCAGAGCTTCGAAATTCCGGGGTCGGCGAACTGGTGGTGGAAACCCACCGGAGTGCTGAAGACCAAGAAGGCTAAAAATGCCAGCCGGGCCAGGGGGTCGGAAACCAGCTTGCCGCCCGCCTGCTTGGGGATGAGGCCGTACCACACCACATAGGCCGGCAGCAGCCAGAAGTAAACGATAGGGTGCCCGGTCCACCAAAAGAGCGTCCTGGCCACCAGGGGGTCTACGCCCTTGACCCAGCCGAGCGACCAGGGGATGAGGAAGAAGACCGCCTCCACCACCAGGCCGATGGCGGCGAGACCCCACATGAGCCAGGTCACCAGGCTCATGTACGCCACCAGCGGGGTGGGCTGGCCCGGATGGGCCCGCTTCCACCGCAGCCACATCTCCACCGCCAGATAGATCGAAAAGAGCGAGCTGACGATGACCAGCGAGGCGCCGATGTAAAAGAGCGGGTGGCCTTTGAGCGGCGGGTAGAAGGTGTAGAGCACGGT
>WIAM01000028.1 GCA_015519965.1 Thermaceae bacterium | reverse complement strand
GGGGTTTTGGGACAAAGTGAGGCGCGTACTCAAGCGAAAGTAGACAAATGGCCTCTCTTCGTGCTAGGCTTAGATGTCCGGGCAAATCCGGGGGGCCAAGCGCAATCCCAACCCCTGGTACCGGAGCGGGCAATGTGCCCGGTTGGAAAGGAAGTAGCAATGCCGAAGGGTCGAGTGAAGTGGTTCAACGCGGAAAAAGGCTATGGGTTCATCGAGCGTGATGGTGAGAGCGACGTGTTCGTACACTACACCGCAATCAACTCCGATGGTTTCCGCACCCTGAACGAAGGGGACGTGGTCGAATTCGAGGTCGAGGAGGGCCGCGCGGGCAAGGGTCCGCAAGCGGTCAACGTGACCGTCGTCGAATCCGCAGGGCGTTAATCCCAGCGAAAACCCATGGCGCGGCTTAGGCCGCGCCTTTCTCATTTGGACTCGGGTAGCATGGAAGCGATGTCCACACTCGCCGAAATCCCGCTCGAACGCCGGGCTGTCAGGCGCAACGACATCGAAGCCGTCTACCGCGTCTACCGGCAAAGCCCCGGCTACTTCGAGCTCATTGGTGCGCCAATTCCCGAACCTGCCGACGTGGTTCGCGAACTCGAGGCCGCCCTGCAAGATCCCCGCCGGCGCATCGAGCTCATTTACGCCGGCCCCACGCCGGTGGGATACCTGGACTACAAGCTGGATCATCCTCGAAACGGTGAAGCGGTGATCAGCCTGGTCCTGGTCGCCGAGCCTTACCGCGGCCGCGGGATCGGCCAGGCCGTCGTTTCGGCCTTGGAGTCGGAACTGCGCGAACGCGTCGCCCGTCTCTACGCCGTGGTCTACGGCGACAACGCGCAGGCCACGAAGTTCTTTACCACCCTCGGCTACCGCTACTTCAAAGATGGCGGCCCGGCCATCAAGTGGTATGTCAAGGACCTGAGACCCCTCCCGGCAAACCGCCCCATATAATCGGGCCATGGAGCTCGGGATTCGTGGAAGAACGGCGCTGGTCACCGGCGCCTCGCAGGGCATCGGCCGGGCCATCGCGCTGGGGCTCGCGCGAGAAGGGGCCCGTATCCTGGCCGTGGCCAGGAACGCCGAGAAACTCTCGTCCCTGGTCGAGGAGATCCGGCAGCTGGGGGGCGACGCCGCCTACCTGGCCGCCGACCTCAGCCGAGAAGACGGCCCCCGGAAGGTCCTCGAGGCCGCCGAGGCGTTTGGCGAGATCGAGCTCTTCTTGGCCAACACCGGCGGCCCCCCGCCCGGACAGGCCGAGGGCCTCGGGCCCGAAGCCTGGCAGGGAGCGTTCAAGCAGCTCTTC
The DNA here is from genome assembly GCA_015519965.1 of Thermaceae bacterium. Classification (GTDB taxonomy): domain Bacteria; phylum Deinococcota; class Deinococci; order Deinococcales; family Marinithermaceae; genus WFXV01. The sequence goes on along the minus strand of WIAM01000028.1, from coordinate 3,160 downwards.
CTCCCCATGGTCGAGCTCACCAGCGGGCTCCTCCCGGCGATGAAGCGCCGGGGTTATGGCCGCATCGTTTTCATCACCTCGCTGGCGGTCAAGGAACCGGTCGAAAACCTCGCCCTTTCCAACGCCATCCGCGCCGGGGTGACCGGCTACCTCAAGACCCTTTCCCGCGAGGTCGCGAAATTCGGAATCACGGTGAACGCCGTCGGCCCGGGGTACACCCGGACCGAGCGGGTCGAGCAGCTGTTTGCCCACAGGGCCAGGGAAGCCGGGGTACCTGTGGAGGAAATCTACCGCGATCTGGAAGGCCAGATCCCGGCCGGGCGGCTCGGTGAGCCGGATGAGGTGGCCAGCGTCGCCGTCTTCCTACTGTCGGAGGCCGCCAGCTACCTCACCGGCCAAACCATCATCGTGGACGGCGGGTACGTGCGCTCGCTGCTTTGATTGCGGGGAGGATGCGGTGAAGAAGAAGATCGTGCTCCACCACCTGTGCGGACAGCGATTCCTCGCCGAAAACGAAAACCAGGTTCGGGTGGTCGTCGACGGGGAAACGCCCCCGGCAGGGATGCGCCCGATGGAACTCCTCCTCGTCGCCCTTGCCGCCTGCACCGCCTACGACGTGGTGGCGATTATGGAAAAGCGAAGGACCCCGCTCAAGCACTACCGCGTCGAGGTCGAGGGGGCCCGCGCCGAGACCCACCCCAAGCGCTACACCCATATCCGGATCCGGCACATCGCGAGCGGACCCGGGGTGACGGAGAAAGCCCTCATGCGGGCGGCCCAGCTCTCCCACGAAAAATTCTGCTCGGTGAGCGCCACGTTGAACGCCGAGATCGAGGTCGAGGTCAAGGTGGAACCCGAGGCGCAGTGAACCAGGCCCACGATTGGTCCGACTTTCTCAAGGCCCTGCGCGAGCGCCTGAAAAAGGGGCAGGAGATCGAGGTCATCGGAACGCTCCGGGCCCAGGTGACGCTCGAGGCCGACCCCCGGCGCCGGGCCCGGCTTGAGTACCTCCTCGGCCATCTCCTCATTCAAGCCGGCAAGGAGGTCGAGGGGACCTTCGCCATCGAGCGGGCCCTCGACGTCCTAACCGCCGAGGGCCTCACGGAGCCTGAGCTCGAGCGCCTGCGCCAGCAGATCGGGATCGAGGGTTAGTACGCGCCCGGGCCGCAAATAGATCAGGCGCACCTCGGGTTCGACCGACCAGGCCTCCATCACCGCCTTGCGGTAAAGCGCCAGCTGGAAGAGGTAGCCCGCCGCCCGGGCGTGCTCGAGGAGCGCATCGGGACCGCCATCCACCCGGTCGGTCTTGTAGTCGTCGAGGTACCAGCGCGATCCCACCCGGTAGATCCGGTCAATCACCCCCTCCCACACCACGCCCCGGTATGGCAGAACGAGCCCGACTTCCGCCCGGTCGACCTCCCGGAGCGGAAGATCGGGCAGCGAGGTGCCGAGCATTGCGTGGTATTTCCGGAGAAGCGCACTGGTTTCCGAGGCCACCCGGGAGCGCACCCCGGGGTCGAGCCGCAAGAAAACTTCCTGGGAAAAAAGCCGCTCCCGGTCCCGGGGATCGTCAGGTCGCCAGTTCATGGCGATGGCCTGGTGAACGAGCACCCCGATGGCCCGGGCCGCCTCCCCCGCCCCCGCCTCGAGGCGGGGGTCCTCGAGCGCGAACGCCCCCGCATCCCTCGACTTCAGACCGGTGGGAGAGTCCACCGGGAAAAACGGCGCCGGCCGGATCGGAGCCAAAAGCTTCTCCCTGCCTTCGGGGCTCTCCGGCTCCGGGGTTTCCTTGACCCCGGGCAGCTTCCACCCCGCCCTGACCTCCCGAGCCTCGACTTCCTCCCAGCGCCCGATCCCCAAACGCTCGGCAAGGACCCACGCCGGGTTTCCCGCCTTTTGCCGAAACGCGCGATCGGGCAGGCTCATGGTCATCCAAAGCCGGTCGCGCGCACGTGAAAGCGCCACGTAGAGGAGCCGGTGGACCTCGTCGATCTCGCGCGCCTTCACCGCTTCGCGAATCTCATCGAAGGCCGGCTCCCCTTTGAGCGCAAACTCGCCGGCGTGGGGGCGGACGTGGAGCTCGTCGGTGTCGGGCCTTGCGCCCCGGTTGAGGTCGAAGACCGCCACCAGTGGCCACTCCAACCCCTTGGCCTTGTGGATGGTCAACACCCGGATCGCGTCCTGACCCCCCTCGACCAGCGCGCCCTCGTCGGTAAAGCGACGGAACCGGTCAAGCTTTTGAACCAAAAACTCCATCCGGCTCGGCGGATCTTCGGCGATCTTCATCAACAAGGCATCCACGTTGGCCCGGCGTTTGGGCGAAAGACGCTCGAGGTAGTTGGCCCCGTCAAAGCGCGTCCTCACCAGCCACTCGAGGTAGGCCAGCGGATTTTGGACGCGGACCGCCTGGGCCAGCTGGGAAAAACGCGCCCGGGCTTTTGGGAACTCGGCGAGCGCTCGCTCGGGGTCCGGATTGCTCGCGATCCGGACCGCATCCTCAAGGGAGAGCCCCACGAAAGGCCCCTGCAAGAACGTCGCCAGCGCGTAGCGGTCGCCCGGATCCCAGGGCCCCACGATGGCGTAATAGAGCGCCTTGATCTCGGGAAGCTCAAAAAAGCCCCGTGCCCCAAAGACCACGTAGGGCATCCCGTAGGCCGAAAGCGCGCGCTCGAGGAAGCGGATCGAAGCGTAGCTTCGGACCAGGATCGCCATCTCGCGCCAGGCGAGACCCTCTGACCGGGCCTTTTTGAGCTCTCTCGCCAGCAGGTCCGCCTCGTAGCGACGGAGCTGATCGAGCGACCCCTCGCCGCGCACCACCCAGAGCCGGACCTCACCTTCGGCTTCCCGATGGCCTTCCACCGTCTCGGCCTCGTCCCGGGTGAAGCCGAGCGACGCCTCGCCGAGCGCTTGGGTCAGCCGGTTCAGAAAAGCGACGATCGACCGGGCGTGGCGGTAGCTGGTCCGGAGCGGCGGCAGGGCATCCCCCCGCGCCCGCGCCCGACGGAAAACCTCGACGTCGGCGTTGCGGAAGGCGTAGATCGATTGCTTGGGGTCGCCGACCACTTCGACGGCGACGCCGAGGGCCTCGAGGCGGGAAAACACCTCGCCCTGGAGCGGGCTCGTGTCCTGGAATTCGTCGATGAAAACCCGCTTGAATCGG
>WIAM01000027.1 GCA_015519965.1 Thermaceae bacterium | reverse complement strand
GATCCCGCGCCGGGTCCCCCAGATCGGCCGGGTGGTCTACGACCTCACCTCGAAGCCGCCGGGGACGATCGAGTGGGAATGACGAGCCGGCGGCTTTCATTTGTCCCCGCGCGCTGTTTGATAAAGCTCGTGCTCGTGTTCGATCGGGTTGAGGCCGGATACTCGCGGAGGTCTCAGGCGATACATGCCGCTTGTGGTTCATGGGGAGAGGTTGGGGCGTCAGAGGCAGCGTGGAACAGGTGTGGCCCGTGACGTGCGTGAGTTTTGGCAGGTGACGGCTCTCCGTGTTTCCCCGAAAATGCTTAGAATACGGCGGTGCGTTGCAGGGTTGAGGTCTTCACCGACGGCTCCGCCGACAACCAAGGCCGGGGAGGTTGGGCGGCGCTGCTTCGCTTTGGCGATTACGAGAAGCTGATCTCGGGCGCCGAGCCCGATACCACCAACAACCGCATGGAGCTCACGGCTGCGGTCGAGGCGCTCAGGGCCCTCAAACGACCCTGCGAGGTCCACCTCTTCACCGACTCCCAGTACCTCAAAAGGGCCTTTACCGATGGCTGGTTGGAGAAGTGGCAAAGGAACGGCTGGAAGAGTGCGGCGAAAACCCCGGTAAAAAATCGAGATCTCTGGGAAGCGCTTTTAAAAGAGGTCCGTCGCCACCGGGTGGTGTGGCACTGGCAAAAGGGCCACGCCGGCCACCGCGAGAACGAGCTCGTTGACCGGGAGGCGAACCGGCGGCGGCGCGGCCTGAGACGGGTTTAGCTGGCGTAATCCGGGGCGCGGCCCGGTTTCCACTTGATTGTGCATCCCACGCTCGGGTATTGGGGCTCGGGCGGGGCCTTTCCTGCGAGGAGCGCGTTTAGGGCCCGGATCAAATCTTCGCCGGTGACGGGGGTCGGTTGCTTGGGGCGGGCGGCGTCGAACCGGCCCCGGTAATAGAGCTTGTGGTCCCGGTCAAAAAGGTAGATGTCCGGCGTGGTCACGGCCCGGTAGGCTTTTGCTACCTCCCCGTCGGCGTCGAAAAGGTAGGGAAAGCGCATCCCCAGGCGTGCGGCCTGTTCGGCCAGCCGCTCGGGGGAATCGTCGGGATAGGCCTCGGGGTCGTTGGCGCTGATCGCCACCGCTGCTACCCCCTTTTCCAGGTATGTGTTCGCGACTTCGACCAGCTTTTCTTCGACATGCTTGACGTATGGGCAGTGGTTGCACATGAAGATCACCAGCAACGGTTTGCCGGCGAAGTCGTCCTTTAGGACCCGTTGGTGGGTGCGGACGTCCTCGAGGGCAAAATCCGGCGCTGGCGTTCCCAGCGGAACTTCTGCGGTTTTGCGCATGGCTTTCCTCCGAAGCTTAGTTTACCTGCTGTTGGCGGAAAGCCAGCCCAGAGCCTCTTCCTTCCCTGCCACCTCGGGCTTCCGGGCGGCGGGGAACCAGGTCAGGGCCGCGTTGATCTCGGCTTCGTCGGGCCGGGTGCCCGGTGGGGTGAGGATGAGCTTGTGGTCGCCGTCCGCCAGCCGGATCATGCCCACGATTTCGGCCTCGAGCCGTTGCCCGGCCGGCCGGGGCAGGCCGAGCAATACCGCGTCGACCTCCGAGTCATCCGCGGGGTTGTGCGTGTTGGGAATAAAGCCGTAGTTCGCCGGCGCCGGTGCGTCTTCGCGTTTGCGTACGAACATCTGGCCGTTCCACTCCCAGCGAACGCGCGTGCCTTTGGGCCACTCGACGACCATCGTGACTTTCATGGTTATCCCCCCCGTCATCAAACCGGTTGACGCCAAAGGGGGCCACGGCTTCGGCCCGGTGCCCCGGCGGTTCATTCTACGGCGTTACGGTTTTTCTCCGGCCGTCGGTTTTTCGGTAGACTGGGGCCCAAGGGAGCCGAGATGTTGCGCACACGTGTGAACGAGGCAGAACGGGCTTCGCCCACCTTCAATCAGAACAAGAGCGACTGGGTGGCGATGATTACGGCTTTTCGCGAGTCGCTTGAGCGGGTGCGCCAGGGTGGTGGGGCAAAGGCCATCTCGCGCCAGCACGAAAAGGGCCGTCTCACCGCCAGGGAGCGCATCGCGAAGCTGATCGATCCCGGCACGCGCTTTGACGAGCTCATGACCCTGGCCGGCTATGGCATGTACGAGGACTGGGGCGGCGCGCCTTCGGGAGGCGTGGTTGCCGGCGTGGGCCAGGTGGCGGGAAGGCTGTGGATGATCATCGCCAACGACGCCACCGTGAAGGCCGGGGCCTTCTTCCCGATCACGGCCAAGAAGGTGATCCGAGCCCAAACGATCGCCCTGGAAAACCGGATCCCGGTGATCTACCTGGTGGACTCGGCCGGGGTTTTCCTGCCCCTTCAGGACGAGGTCTTCCCCGACCAGGACGATTTCGGACGCATTTTTTACCTGAACGCCCGCATGAGCGCCCTCGGCATACCGCAGATTAGCGCCATCATGGGCAACTGCGTCGCCGGTGGCGCCTACCTGCCGGTGATGACCGATGTGCTCATCATGACTGAGGGGTCGGGCCTCTACCTGGCCGGTCCAGCGTTGGTGAAGGCGGCGATCGGCCAGCAGGTGTCGTCCGACGAGCTCGGTGGGGCACGCATGCACGCCGAGGTTTCGGGCACGGTCGATTTCTACGAGCCCGACGACGCGGCGGCTTTGAACCGGGTACGGGAAGTGGCGGCGCACTATGCCAAGGGTGACCTGGCGCCTTGGGCACGCGATCGCGCCGAAGCGGAGCCCCCTGCTTACGACGCGGAAGACCTCTACGGGCTTGTCAGCCCAGATGGCAGCCGCCCCTACGATGTCCGCGAGGTCATCGCGCGCCTGGTGGATGGATCGCGCTTCCTCGAGTACCGACCGGGTTGGGGGGAGACGATCGTCACCGGATATGCCCGCATCGGTGGCTATCCGGTGGCGATCGTGGCCAATCAGCGACTGATCATCAAAAAACGCGGGCGAATCGAAGTCGGCGGGGTGATCTACCCCGAGGCCGCCGACAAAGCGGCCCGGTTCATCCTCGAGGCCAACCAGATGTTCGTGCCCCTGCTCTTCCTCCAGGATGTGACCGGCTTCATGGTGGGGAAAGACGCTGAAGAGGCGGGGATCATTCGCCGGGGGGCCAAGCTGGTGAACGCGGTCTCCAACTCGGTGGTGCCGAAGATCACGGTGATCCTTGGCGGCTCCTTCGGGGCTGGCAACTACGCCATGGCGGGCAAGGCCTACGCGCCCCGCTTCATCTTCGCCTGGCCCAGCGCCAAATACGCGGTCATGGGCGGAGCGCAGGCGGCCAAGACCCTGCTCGATATTCAGGTGCGGGCACTCAAGGCCAAAGGGCACGAGGTGGACGCCCAGGCCCTCGAGGAACTCTACGAGAGGGTGAAGCAGAGCTACGACGCCCAGCTCGACATTCGCTACGCAGCCGCCCGTTTGTGGATCGACGAGGTGATCTTTCCCCACGAGACCCGCGAGTGGCTCATCCGCAGTCTCTCGCTCGCCGCACTGAACCCGGAACGGCCCGACTTTAAAATCGGCGTCTTTCAAGTTTAGGAGGGGTGGATGACGCTCGGTTTCCAGGGGTTACCGGTTCGCTACGTCGAGTGCCCCCGCGACGCGTGGCAGGGCTTTTCCCGTTTCATCCCCACCGAGGAAAAGGTCGGTTTCGTGCGCGATCTGATCGAGGCGGGGTTTTCCCATCTCGACCTCACCAGCTTCGTTTCGCCGCGATGGGTGCCCCAGATGAAGGACGCGGCCGATTTCCTCAAAGCCTTGCCGCCGCCCCGGGGCAGGACCTACCTGGCGATCGTGGCCAACGAGAAAGGGTTCCTCCGAGCGCTTGCGGCCGCAAACCTGACCGCGGTGGGCTACCCCTTTTCCATCAGCGAGACCTTTCAGAAAAAGAACACCAACCGCACCATCAAGGCGTCGTGGCCGCTGGTTGAGGGGATGGTTCGTTCGGCGCAGGGGAAGCTCGACCTGGTGGTTTACCTTTCCATGGGGTTTGGCAACCCGTACGGTGATGCCTGGGATGAAGCGATGGTGGTGAGCTTCGTCGGGCGTCTTCGCGAGATCGGGGTGCGGGAGATCGCGATCGCCGATACCTACGGGGTCGCGAGTCCAGAGCGCATCTACCGCGTGCTCTCCCGGTTGGTTGAGGCCTTTGGCGCCGATGGCCTGGGCGCGCACCTCCACAGCCGGCCGGATCCCGGTGAAGTGAAAGCCAAGGTGGATGCGGTCATCGACGCCGGCATCCGCTGGCTGGAAGGAGCGCTCGGCGGCGTCGGCGGGTGCCCGTTTGCCGGGGATGATTTGGTTGGGAATTTGCCCACCGAGCTGGTCTTGCCCCATCTCGTGGACCGAGGGTTTGATCCGGGCGTGAGGCTTCGGGCCCTGCCCGATCTGAGCCAGCGGGCGCTGGCCCTCAAAGCGAAGTACGCCTGAAGACGAGGTAGGGGCCTTCCGATCCTGCGAGAACGGGGACGGTCTGGCTCTGGTTGGTTTTTGCCGCTGCCCCCACGTCGTAGCCGAGTCCGATGGCCTCGAGGGCCCGTCCGGCCGCGGCGACCTGGAGCGGATCGGCCGGGTTTTCGAAGGCCTGGAAGATGAGGCGCGCCGCCCTGGCCCCGTCGTCGGGCTCGCCCGAAAGGCGCGCGAACAAAGCGCCGGCGACGAAGGTATCGTCGAGGCCGAAACGGCCTTCCTTTCCCGAAGCGAGCACCGCGATTTCACTCCGGGCCGCGCTTTGGGCCCAGCGGGCGGCGGCATCCAGGTTCCAGAGCGACGCCAGCGCCAGACGCCGGGCCGAGCGGGCGGCGAGCGAGGCGGCCCGGGTGCCGTTGGTGGTGCTCATGACCACCCGTTTGCCCTTCACATTGGCCCGGAGGGCCTCGAGGGGGCTGTTGCCGAGGTCGAACCCGGCCGGCTTTGCCCCGTGCGTCTCGCCGGCCACCACGAAGCCATCCGCTTTGAGGGCCAGGGCATGGTCGTGGCTCGGGGCGAACCACAGCTCGCTCGCGCCCGCCTCCAGGAAGGCCACCGCCGTGGTGGTGGCCCGGATGACGTCGACCACCAGCACCGTGTCGGCGAACTCGAGCCCCTCGTGGGGGATGGGTTCAAACCGGAGCACCGGCGGCACGGCGCAGGGCCTCCAGGTTTTCTTTGACGCTGGCGCGATCGTTATAGATGCTGGAAGCGGCGACCAGGACGTCGGCTCCGGCCTGGACCACGGAGGCGGCGTTCGCCGGCCCGATGCCGCCGTCGACGACGATCAGGGCCTCGGGGTTTTCACTGTCGCGGGCCTGGCGGGCGGCCTCGAGCTTTTTGAGCGTTGAAGGGATGAAGCGCTGGCCGGAAAACCCCGGGTTGACGCTCATGACGAGGACCTGGTCGAGCTCGTCCCAGAGTGAGGACAAAAGCGTCACCGGGGTGCCGGGGTTGATGGCCAGCCCGGCCTTGGCGTTTTGGGCGCGAATTTCCTGGAGCAGGCGGTGGGGATGGGGCGTGGCCTCGAGGTGGAAGGTCACCCGGTCCGCGCCGGCTTCGATGAACCGCGATGCGAGCTTTTCCGGCTCGACGATCATCAGGTGGACGTCGAGGGGGAGCTTGGTGCTCCGGCGCAGGGCCTCGACCACCACCAGCCCCATGCTGAGGTTGGGAACGAAACGGCCATCCATGACATCAACGTGGATCCAATCGGCCCCGGCCGCTTCGGCCTCGGCGACCGCCCTGCCCAAGTTCGCAAAGTCCGCGGAGAGAATCGAGGGTGCGATGCGAATCATCTCAGGCCGTAGAGTACTTCTTCAAGCAGCAGCGCGTCGCGGATGATCACCTCGCCGTTTTGGGTTTCGATGGCGCCCATGTCCCGCAGCGCGTGCAGGACCCGGGTCGCGGTTTCCCGGCTGGTGCCCGCGAGGTTCGCGACCTCGTGATGCGCGACCGGGATCGCCCAGCCCCGGGGGGTCGCCTTTCCGTGCTGATGCCTCTGGAGTTTGAGCAGCGCGTAGGCGATGCGGCTTTTCGATTCCTCAAAGGAGAGGATGACCACTTCGTCGTTCATTTCCCGCAACCGGGCGGCGATGATCCGGGCCAGGTTGTGGGCCAGGCGCGGGAAGCGGCGGATGAGTTGCAGGTAGAGGTCACGATAGAGCGCATGGACCACCGTTGGGGCGACCGCCAGCGCGGTGGCGCTCCGTGGCCGGTCCTCGACCAGACTCATCTCGCCGAATACGTCGCCGGCGTGGACGTAGGCGAGGACCTTGGCCTTGCCGCCAAAGCTTTGGCGGAAGATTTTAATTTTGCCGCTTTCGACGATGTAGAGGGCTTCTCCTATCTCCCCGCTCTCGAAGATCAGGCTGCCAGCAGGATAGCGGCGGGGCTGGAGGGCTTGCCGGATGGTTTCGATGGCGTCCTCGTTCAGTCCGTCGAAGAGTGGCGACCGGTGCAGGATTTTTGTATCCGCCAGCATTGGCCTCAGTTTATCGGATGACCCGTAGCCCGGGTAGGATGGGGGGCGTGGTGCTCCGCGCCGAGGATCTCAGCTTCGCCTACCCCGGGGTGCCCCTCTTTTCTGGGGTGGATTTGCAGCTTTACGCGGGGGAGACCAAGGTGCTCCTCGGTCCGTCGGGGAGCGGAAAGACCACGCTCATCCATCTTCTGGCCGGCATCGAGCGCCCGAAAAAGGGGCGGATCTTCTGGGGCGACGTGGAGATCACGGCTTTGCCGGAAGAGAAGCTGGCCAGGCTGCGTCGGGGGTTTTTGGGGCTGGTCTTCCAGCGTCACCACCTGCTCCCCGAGCTCACGGTCGCCCAGAACGTCGCTTTGCCGGGGCTCATCGCCGGACGGGTGGACTGGGAACGGGTGAGGACGTTGCTTTTTCGGGTCGGGCTTTCCGGGGCCGCCGATCGGCGTCCTCCGCAGCTTTCCGGAGGCGAGCGGCAGCGGGTCGCGGTGGCGCGGGCGCTCTATTCGCGCCCGTCCCTGATCCTGGCCGACGAGCCGACGGGGGCGCTGGATGCGGACAACAGTCGCAAGGTGCTTGCGCTCTTGCTGGAGCTGGCCGAGGCGGAGGGGGCGGCGCTCTTCGTCGCGACCCACGACGCCCACCTGGTCCGCGGCCTCCCGGCGTTCGCCTTGCAGTCGGGCCGGTTGGTCCCGGTTGGGTGGGCGTAACTTTGGGAGTATCCTTGGGGATGTGAGCCCGATCCATTTGCACGCCCAAATAGGAGACGTCGCGCCGTTCGTTTTGCTTCCCGGAGACCCCTACCGGGCGGCGTATGTGGCTTCGCGTTACCTCGAGGACGTCCGGCAGTACAACGAGCACCGCGGTTTATGGGGATACACCGGTCGTTACCGTGGCGTGCCGGTGTCGGTTCAGGCGAGCGGGATGGGGACGCCCTCGGCGGCGATCGTGATCGAGGAGCTGGTGGAGCTCGGCGCCCGGGCGGTGGTGCGTATCGGCACCGCCGGTGCGGTGGCCCCCGGCGTGCGGCCGGGCGATCTCATCGTGGCCCAGGGCGCGGTACCTCACGACGGAACGACCCGGCAGTACCTCGGCGGTCGCCCTTATGCCGCGGTCCCCGACTATGCGCTCATGCAGCACCTGGTCGAGACCGCCCGTGCCTTGGGAGAGCGGCCGCACGTGGGTTTGATCGTTACCGAAGACGGCTTTTATGCTTCGGATCCCGAGACCGCCCGCACTTGGGCCGGCTTTGGCGCACTGGCCTTTGAGATGGAGTCGGCGGCGATGTTTTTGCTGGGGAAGATGCGCGGGATTCGCACCGCCACCGTCCTTGCGGTCTCGAACTCGGTGGGCGATCCCCAGCTGGTGTCCGACGATGTTCTCAAAGGCGCGATCGACCGGATGTTGAAGGTGGCCCTCGAGGCAGCAGCAAGCTGGAAGGAGGACGACGATGGACATTGAACTGAATCACGAACACATGGATTTTGAGCACCTGACCTTCGAAGTCGAGGGGGCGCTGGCGTTGGTGACTTTCCGGCGGCCGGAGGCACTCAACGCCCTTTCCCGCGACGTGCTCTTTGAACTCGCGGAGATTCCTGAGCTCGTCGCCGAACAGGAGGGGGTTCAGGCGGTCATCTTTACCGGCGAGGGCAAGGCCTTCGTCGCCGGGGCCGATATTGCCGAAATCGCCGGAATCACCGACGTCTTTGCCGGCCGGGAGTTTTCGCTCTTGGGTCAGGACGTCTTCACCGGGATCGCCTCCATGCCCCAGGTCACGATCGCGGCCATCAACGGCTATGCCCTCGGCGGTGGCCTGGAGCTGGCGCTGGCCTGCGACCTCAGGGTGGCCTCCACCAAGGCCAAGCTCGGCTTGCCCGAGGTGGGCCTTGGTCTCATCCCGGGTTTCGGCGGCACCCAGCGTTTGCCGAGGTTGATCGGCGTGGGGCGGGCCCTGGATCTCATTCTCACCGGCCGACACGTGCCGGCCGAGGAAGCGTTGGCTCTGGGGCTCGTTAACCGCGTGGATGAGGACGCCCTCGGTGCGGCCAAGGCCCTGGCCAAGGAAATCACCAAAAACGGCCCCATCGCCCTGAGTCTGGCCAAGGAGGCCGTGTTCCGGGGCATCGACGTGCCGTTGCCCGAGGCCCTCGAGATCGAGGCGGACCTCTTTGGCCTGGTCACGCAGACCGGCGATTTCAAGGAGGGAACCAAGGCGTTTCTTGAAAAGCGCAAGCCCAACTTCAAGGGGGAATGAGTGGCCAGCGATCGTGTGATCCATGTCGCAAGTCCGAAAGCCAGGTTGCAACAGGAGGCCGACCACGCCATACGGCGGGCCCTCGCCGCCTACCCCCGGGCCCTTAAGGCCTACGAGCTGCTCTATGCCGATCCCGAAGCCCGGGCGGGCTGGGACATGGCCAACTACATCACCATGCACAAACTCGGCTACAACGATCACGGCCGGGTGCACGCCATCCTGACCGGTGCGGCGGCGGTGGCCATCCTCCGCCTCCTGGCCGAGGCCGGGGTAAAGACCGATACCGAAAAGAGCGGCGCCGGCGACCTGGAGGACGCCTTTTTGGTCACCGTGGTGGGGACGATGCTCCACGACCTCGGCAACCAGATCCACCGACACCACCACGAGGCCTTCGGGGTCACCCTGGCCCTGCCCATCCTGGAGCGGGTGCTGGGGCAGGTTTATCAGGACCTCGAAAAGCGGGTGAAGCTCAAGGCGTTGATCCTGCACTCCATCTACAGCCATGACCTCGATCCGGAGCCGCTGACCATCGAGGCTGGCGTCACCGCCGTCGCCGACGGTACCGACATCACCAAGGGGCGAGGGCGGAAGGCCTTTCAGCTCGGCTCGATCGACATCCACTCGATTTCGGCGCTGGCGGTGGATGAGGTCATGATTCTCCGGGGCAAGGAGGTGCCGATCGAGGTCCGGGTGCTGATGAACAATTCGGCCGGTATCTTCCAGGTGGAGGAAACCCTGACGCGAAAGGTGCTCCACAGTCCGATTCGCGACTACGTCACCATCGTGGCCACCACTCACCCCGACGAGGACCACGACCAGCGGATTATCCACCGGGTACGGCTCCACGAGAGCGAGCCTCGTTTCGTCCTTGAACGCTAGCCTCGCCGATGGAAACGTTTTGGTTGAATCTCTTGAGCATTGTCCTGATCGACCTGGTGCTCTCGGGTGACAATGCGGTGGTCATCGGCATGGCCGTTCGCGGGCTGCCGAACCCTCGCCGGCGGCAGGCGATACTGGTCGGAACGGTCGGGGCCGTGGGTCTCCGGGTGACCTTCACGATTCTGGCCGCGATCCTGCTCGCAGTTCCCTACCTCCGGGCCATCGGGGGCGCGGTGCTCTTTTGGATCGCGGCCAAGCTGCTTCGCCCCGAGGAAGGGGATTCGGTAGACCGCAGCGCGAGCGGGTTTTGGCAAGCGGTGGCGCTCATTATCCTGGCCGACATCACCCTCTCGCTCGACAACGTCCTGGCCGTCGCCGCGGCCAGCGAGGGGCATCTCGGGCTTTTGGCCTTCGGACTCGCGCTTTCAATCCCCATTCTGATGCTGGGAGCGGGGCTGGTGGCCGGAGTGCTCGAGCGCTGGCCATGGCTCAACGTCCTCGGCGCCCTGGTGATCGTGTGGGCCGGGGCGCGCCTTTTGGTTCACGATCCAAAACTCGAGGCCCTTTGGCCGATGGCTGAGTGGCAGGCGATGGCTTTGGGTGTTTTGCTGACGCTGCTCCTCGTTCGAGTGCAGGGGAGGCCCTGGGACGCGCACAGGTCTCGCGGCTGAGCCCTGGCCCGGCGGCAGGAGGTGGTGAATACCGACTGGCCCGGGCGGTCGGCTGTTCTACAATGGAATCGACATGCGATTCCAGGATCGCGCGCACGCGGCCAGCTTGCTGGCGGAAGCGCTCCGGCCGCTGGGGCTCGTGGCGCCTGTGGTTCTCGGTATCCCTCGCGGCGGGCTGGTCATCGCCGATATTCTGGCCAGGCAGCTCGGGGGGACCGTGGATGTTGTCCTCGCCCGCAAACTCAGCGCGCCGGGCAACGAGGAGTTCGCGCTTGGCGCGGTGGCCGAGACGGGTGAAGTGATTCTCCAGCCCTACGCTTACCGTTATGCTGACGAGGCCTACCTCCGCGATGCGGTGCTCAAGCAACTCGCCGAAATCGAGGACAGGAAGGCGCGCTACCGCGCGGTGCGGGCCAAGGTTCCCCTGGCCCGGCGGCAGGTGGTTTTGACCGACGACGGGGTGGCAACCGGCAGTACCATGGAGGCCGCGCTGGCGGCGGTGAAGAGCGAAGAGCCGGCCCGGGTGGTGGTGGCGGTTCCGGTTGGGGCTAAGGAGAGCCTCGATCGGCTCAGCACCATGGCCGAGGTCGTGGTTTTGAGCACACCGGAGCGTTTCGGGGCGGTTGGGACCTACTACGCATCCTTTCCTCAGGTGAGTGATGCCGAGGTGGTGGCTTTGTTAAAGGAATGGGGGGAAATGCGTGAAGACTAGGGTTTCGAGGGCCGATAAGGTCCGGCGGGTTCCGGTCGATCGGGCGGAAGGGGCTTACGTTCAGATCTTGGTGGGGCCGGATGTTGCGCCCCGGTTCCTCATGCGCCGTTTTACGCTCTTGCCGGGGGGCAGGATTCCAAAGCACCTGCACCCGGAGATCGAGCACGAGCAGTACGTGCTCCAGGGGACGATCCGCATTGGGCTCGGCGAGGAAGTGATCGATGTCGGGCCCGGCGATGTGGTCTTCATCCCTCCGGGAACGCCGCACTGGTACGAGAACATCGGCGACGAACCGGCGATGTTCTTGTGCATGGTCCCGGCCACCCAGGACTACCGAACCGAGTGGCTGGACTGAGCGATTGAAGGAAAGACTGGAGTGATCGGCCAAGGCCCCCACTTTTGGGGGCCTTGGCCGATGGGGCCTATGCCCGGATCTCTTGACGCTGGAAGATGACGTAGGCCAGGACGAACAGGATGACGCTGGCGGCGATCAGTCCTGAGAACTGGGGCCAGATGAGGAGGAGCGACTGGGAAAGAGGAAGCGGGGTGCCGAGGACCATGCCCTGGAGCTGGAGCGGCAGGACGGGTCCGAGTGCCCGGACCTCGGGACGCAGGATCGCCAGCGTCGCCTCGGCATAAAGCGTGGTCGGGCTGATCCGCGAAAGCGCCAGTTCGACCTGGGCCTGGCGCAGCACCTCGTCCGGGAAACCGTAGCGGACCGGGCTCAAGGCCGGGGCCAGAAGACCGGCGATCATGCCCCAGAACACGGTGAAGAAGAGCCAGACCGCGATGGTGGCCAGGGCGCTGGTGGCGGGGTTTTTAAAGAGTGTGGAAAAGAGCATCGAGAGGGCGAGCCAGACCCCGCCGTAGGCCACCGCGGCCACGAGGTAGATGAGGCTCCTGGCGACCTCCTCGCCCGAAGGGGCAAGCCCGGTGAGGAGGATTCCGAGGCCGGTGACGAAGAGCCAGGTGGCGGTGAGCACCATGGCCAGGGTGGTGAGGCCGGCCAGGAACTTACCGAAGAGCAGGACGTCGCGGTAGATCGGTTGCGAGAGGATGCGGCCCAGGGTCCGGCGCTGGAATTCGCCGTTGACCGCGTCGAATCCAAGGGCGATGGCCAGTAACGGGACCAAAAACCCCAGGAAGGCCACGAACGAGGGGAGGGGATCCTTGGCGGTGGTAAAGAGGCGGAGGAACAAAAACGGGTCTTCGCCGACGGTGTTTTTGATGTTTTGGATGGCGGCGTAGGCGGTTCCCAGGGCGGTGAGCACGACCAGAGCCTCAAGGAAGCGCATCCTCGAGCCCGAGAGCAGATCGGCGAGCTCCTTAAAGAACACCACCCGCATGCCGGTGAATGCTGAACCTTCACGCCGCGTCATCGCTCACCTCCCCGTAGTAGGTGCGGTAGACCTCGTCGAGGGTGGTCTCTTCCAGGCCGACCTCGAGCAGATCGCCATCCGCTTCGACGATGGCGCGGACGAGCTCGGGGCGAAGATCGCGTTCGGCCTCGACGGTGACCACCTCTCCACTCCGGTGCACGCGGCTGACGCCAGGCAGCTTTTGCAGCCGTTCGGTGGGGATGTTTCCGATGACCCTCAGCCGAATCCGGTAGGCTCCGCCCAGGACGCGCTGGGCCAGCTCCTGGACCGATCCCACAAGCGCCATCTCGCCCTTCTTGAAAAGGCCGACCCGGTCGCAGATCGCCTGCACCTGGTGTAGCAGGTGAGAGGAGAGGATTACCGTCATGCCCTGGCCTTTGAGCTGGCGGATCATGCTTAAAAACTCGTGCGCCGCCTGCGGGTCAAGGCCGAGCGTCGGCTCGTCGAGGATGACGAGCTCGGGTTCTTTGAGCAAAACATCCGCCAACCCCAGCCGCTGCTTCATGCCCCGGGAGTAGGTGCGCACCGGGCGATCGGCGGCGTCGGTAAGCCCCATGGTCGCGAGCAGCTCTTCGATCTTCGCTTCCCTTTGCCGGGGAGGCAGACCGTTGAGCGCCGCCGTGTAGCGGAGGTTTTCCCGTCCGGTGAGGTCCTCGTAAAAACCGACCGTATCCGGGAGGTAGCCCACCCGGCGCTTGATCGCCAGCGGCTCTCGAACCGGGTCGCGGCCGAGGACGCTGACCCTACCCTCGCTCGGCTCGGTGAGCCCGAGGAGCATGAGGATGGTGGTCGTCTTGCCCGAGCCGTTGGGGCCCAGGATGCCGAAGACCTCGCCTTCCTCGACCACCAGGTTGAGGTCACGCACCGCCACCACCGAGCCGTAGCGCTTGGTGAGGTGTTCGGTGTGGATCGCCGTCATCATCGCCTACCGAAACGCGCCACCGCGAAGGCCAACGCACCCAGGGCCACTGCGATGAGGACGATGCCGACGATACCCCACAAGGTTGAGGTGAGCACCGTGATGCGGAAGTCTTCCGATTTGCTGGTGCCGTTTTGGGGATTGGCCGTGAGCGTGACCATGTAGTCCCCGGCGATGGCCTTCTGGCTCGGCTTGATCTGAACGGTGACCTGGGTCTGGCCGCCGGCGGGGATTTCATCGATCTTCTTGGGGTCGAACTTGACCTCCCAGCCCGAGGGCTCGAACGAGGAGAGCTTGACGTTCTTGGCCGGCGCGCTGCCCCGGTTCTTGATCACCAGCTTGAGGGGCGAAAAGCGCCCGGCGTAGGCCTTCCCCGAAAGGCGCCCGTCGGGGGTCGAGAGCGAGAGTTCGGGACGGCCGGTGATCACGACCTTGAGCGACAGCGAGGCCGAGGCTTCCCCCGCTCGGGCGAGGACTTGGATGGGGTAGGTCCCGGCCGCGACCTGGGGCGGGGGGCTGATCTCGATATCCATGTCCTTGGAAGCTCCGGCCTTCAGGGGCAGGGTGGTGACCTCCTGGGTGGAGAAGGCGGGCTTGAAACGCACTTCAAATCCCTGCGGGGCATCGGCGTTGAGGCCGACCAGGAGGTCCTGGTCCGATTCGTTTTTCAGCGTGGCCCGGAAACGGAACGTGGACGTCGGCGTTCCTTTGAGCACCGGGAGCTCCACCTCGAGGCTCACCTTCGGCGGGAGGACCTCACCGAGGGTGAAGGTGAGGGGAAGGGTGGCTTTTGCAGTGCTTCCCGAAGCGACCAGGGTCATCGCGTAGGACTTCGCCGCCGCATCCTTCGGGATTTCAACGCGCAGGCTCAGGTCGACCGAGCCGTCGGGTTCGAGGTAGGCCGCTTTGACCGGTCGCCCGTCGCCGAGCAGGGCGACCGTCCAGCCCTCCGGAACCCCCTCGACGCCGAGGCGGACGTACTGGGGCTCGAGGTTATAACTCTTGAGCTTGAGGCTCAGGTTGACGGTCTCCCCAGCCCGAACCGTGGTGGACGGAAACGGCGTCGAGAGGACGAGACCGGTGTAGTCGCTCCTCGCGCCCTGGGCCAAAGCGAAGCTCAGCACTGCGACCAACGCAAAGAGCACCCTTCGCATTGCTTTCACCTCCGGCTAAAGAAATTAATCCTGTCTTATATTTAAAAAATGAACTTTCCGGGCGCAAGGAAGGCGCCGCATTGCGACACGGGCCCCGCAACGCTCTTTCGGCGGCGGGGCCTAAAAATCCACCTCTTGGGGCGAGGTTCAGACTTCGGGCGTGGCGAGAACGGCGCCTTTGGCGGCGTTGGTGACCAGGGCCCGGTAACGCTTGAGCCAGCTCCCTTCGACGGGGCGGAGTCGCGGCTCAAACCCGGCGCGGCGGCGGGCGAGCTCGGATTCGCTGACCAGGAGGTCAATCCGGCCTTCAATCAGGTCGATTTCGATCAGGTCGCCATTCTGGACCAGCGCGATGGGCCCGCCCTCGGCGGCCTCTGGGCTCACGTGGCCGATGGCCGCGCCCCTGGTGCCTCCGGAGAACCGCCCGTCGGTGACGAGCGCCACCTTGTCGCCGAGCCCCATCCCAACCAGCGCCGAGGTCGGGGCCAACATTTCGCGCATCCCGGGCCCGCCCTTGGGGCCCTCATACCGAATGACGACCACGTCGCCGGGCTCGATCGCCCCCCGGTTGATCGCCTGCTGCGCTTCTTCTTCGGAGTCGAAGACCTTTGCCGGCCCCCGATGACGCATCATGGCCGGATCCACGCCCGCCGTCTTCACCACCGCGCCCTCGGGGGCTAGGGTCCCAAAGAGAATCCGCAGTCCGCCCTGGGCGCTGTAGGGGTTTTCGAGCCGTCGGATGACCTTTTCGTCCTGAATTTCATGGCCACTCAAGAGCTCGCCCAGGGGGCGGCCGAGGACCGTGTTCGCCTCGAGGTGCAAATACCCCCCTTTCGCGAGTTCCCCGAGGATGGCATAGATCCCTCCGGCGCGGTCCAGGTCTTCCATGTGGTAGCTCGAGCTGGGGGCGATCTTGGCCAGGGTCGGCGTTTGGCGCCCGATCTCGTCCAGCTTTTGCAGCGGGAATTCCAAGCCCGCTTCCCGCGCCACGGCCAGGGTGTGGAGCACGGTGTTGGTGCTTCCGCCCATGGCCACGTCGAGCCGGAAGGCGTTCTCGAAGGCGCGGAGGTCGAGGATGTCCCGGGGTTTGAGGTTTTCACGGGCGAGTTCGACCACGCGATAGGCGGCCTGCCTTTTGAGGGTCTCGCGGCGGGGGTCCTCGGCCAGAATGGTGCCGTTGCCCGGGAGGGCGAGCCCCAGGGCCTCGAGGAGGCAGTTCATGCTGTTGGCGGTGAAAAGACCGGCGCAGCTCCCGCAGCTGGGGCAGGCGTAGGTTTCGATCACCTTCAGCTCTTCCTCGCTCACCTCACCCTTTTCGTAGGCGCCGAGCGCTTCGAAGACGCTGATCAGGTCCACCACCCGGCCGTCGGGCAAGACCCCCGCTCGCATGGGCCCGCCGGAGATGAAGATCGAGGGGATGTTCACGCGCACCGCCGCCATGAGCATCCCGGGGACGATCTTGTCGCAGTTGGGGATAAAGATCGCGGCGTCGAAGGCGTGGGCGGTGAGCATGGTCTCGACGCTGTCGGCGATCAGTTCTCGGGAGGGAAGGCTCCAGCGCATCCCCTCGTGGCCCATGGCGATGCCGTCGTCCACGCCGATGGTGTTGAACTCGAAGGGGACGCCTCCGGCCTCGCGAATGTAGGCCTTGATGCTCTGCACGAATTCCCTCAGATGAGCGTGGCCTGGGACGATGTCCACGTATGAGTTCACGACGGCGATGAATGGTTTTTCGAAATCCGATTCCCGCTCGATGACGCCGGTGGCGCGAAGTAAAGAACGGTGGGGGGCCCGGCTCGCCCCTTTCTTAATGCGGTCGCTACGCATAAAACCATTTTAAGTGCCCCGTCGCGGCTTTTGCCACGACGGGGGGCTGAGTCTCGATCGGGCGGTTAAGGCCTGAGAAACGCGCGGCCGTCTGCTCAACCGTCCCGCCAGCTGGCGACCTTTCCCTGGAATCGGGACGGGTCGGCCTCGAGGATACGCACCAGACGCGCCGCGGCCTCTTCCGGGGTGAGCAGGACGCCCTGTTCCTTGTAGCCCCGGAAGATGCGGTGCAGGGTCTCTGCCCCGCCGCCCTGCGCCTCGCGGGCCTCTTGCTGCATGCGGGTCTCGACCACACCGGGCCGGAAGGCAAAGCTGATGATCTCGGGCGCCTCGGCCGCGAGCTGGCGCGCCAGGTGTTCCTCGGCCGCCTTGGCCACCGCGTAGGCCCCGATCCCGGGCACGTTGGACTCGGCGGCGCCGGAACCGAAGAATACCGCCACCCCGGAGCCGAGCCGCTGGAGTTCGGGAACCGCGAAGCGAATCAGCTGGTAGGCCGCCTTGACGCTGGCTTCGTAAACCTCGTCCCAGTGGGGTTCCGGGAGCTCCCAAAGGAGCGGCCCGGCGTGGAGCACGCCGGCGTTATGGATAAAGCCGGTGAAGTGGCCGAGCTGGGTTGCCGCCTTGACCAGATCGGCGGCGACGCTTGGGTGGGCGGCGCTGCCCTCGACGTAGGTGGCGGCAGACCCCAGGTCGCGGATTTCGGCCGCGACCTGGGCCAAAGGTCCGGCGTGGCGGGCGTTGAGCACAAGGTTTGCCCCTTTGTCCGCGAGTGCCAGCGCCAGCGCCCGGCCGATTCCCCGGGAGGCGCCGGTAATGATCCAGGTTGTTTTTGCCAGCTTCATACCCCGAGTTTACCTGTAGGCTAAAGCCAAGATGGATTTGCGAGTTCGCTTGGTTCCCCTCGAGGGGATGGAGGCCCGTTTCCTTCACCCCCTGGCGGCGAACGTGCTCGAGGTCATCGGCGGCCCGGTGATGGTCGAGCCGGTTCCTTTGGCGAAAAAGCGCCCGGGGGACTGGGTGGCCGCGCTCGGCGCCGCCTTCCCCGACGACCGGTGGGTCGTAGGCGTGGGCTTTTTATCCCGCGGGCCGTTGATCGCCTTCGGCGGGGGCCGGGTGGCGGTGGTGCGGGCGGATCGTCTTATCGACAGTGATGGCCGGCGCTGGCTTTCGCGTTTGATGAAGGCGGTGAACCACGCCATCGGTCGCCTGGTCGGTCTTGAGGCATGCCCGTCCGACTGCGTGATGGGCCCGGTGGACACGGTGCAGGCCCTCGACGCCCGGCCGCGTTTTTTCTGCGATGGCTGCCGGAAGGCGCTCGAGGCGAGCCTCAGAGCGCCCGGATCACCGCCTGGGTAAACGCGTCGGTCGAAGCCGAGCCGCCGAGATCGGGGGGTGGGTTGTGTTTGAGGGCGTAGGCCACGGCCCGTTCGACGCGTTCGGCGAGGGGCGCGAGGTCGAGGGCGTAGGTGAGGAGCATGGCGGCCGAGAGGATGGCGCCGGCGGGGTTGGCGACGCCCTTGCCGGCGATGTCGGGCGCGGAGCCGTGGACCGGCTCGAACACCGGCGTGCCTTCCCCCACCGACGCCGACGGCAAAAGCCCCAGTGAACCTGGGAGCACCGAGGCCAGGTCCGAGAGGATATCCCCGAAGATGTTGCCGGTCAGCACCACGTCGAACTGTCCGGGACTCCGGACCAGATGCATGGCCATGGCGTCAACGTACTGGTGGCTGAGGTCGACCTCCGGGTAATTTTCCGCCACCGCCTCGACGGTGCGCCGCCACAGGGCGCTGACCTCGAGGACATTGGCCTTGTCGACGCTGACCAGCTGCTTGCGGCGTTTTTTCGCTGCCTCGAAGGCCACGCGGGCTACGCGAACGATTTCGGGTTGCGAATAACGCATCGTGTTCCAGGCCTCGGTTTCGCTCTGGCCTCGAGGTTCGCCGAAGTAGATCCCTCCGGTGAGCTCGCGGACGATGAGCAGGTCCACGCCGCGCGCGATCTCAGGGCGCAGAGGCGAGAGGGGCTCAAGACCCGGGATCACCTTGGCCGGGCGGAGGTTGGCGTAGAGGCCGAGGGTTTTGCGCAGCGAAAGCAGCCCCTGTTCCGGCCGTTTTTCCCTTGGGAGACCGTCCCAGCGGGGTCCGCCGATGGCGCCGAGCAAAACCGCATCGGCCTCAAGGACCGCGCGCCGGGTCGCCTGGGGAAATGGTTCACCGTGGGCATCGACGGCCTCGCCGCCAAAGGGCAGGAACTCGAAGCTCAGGCCGAGACCTTCGGCCTCGTCGAGGGCCTTGAGGACCCGGACCGCCGCTTCGGTGACCTCGGGGCCGATTCCATCGCCGGGTAAGACAGCGATCTGGCTCATACCCCCATGCTAAGTGAGCGACCGCGAGTTTTTAAACATACCGCTGCCAGCTTGGCGGCCGGTTGCGTTTTGCCGGGGGGCTGAAACCCGCCGGGAGACCCGGCGGGTGCTGGAAACTACTCTTGTCTACTTGATGCGCGCGCTGTAGACGTAATCCTGCCCCTTGACTCGGGCGTGGCACGAGGCACAGCTTTGCAGCTTGCCTTCAGCGGCGACGCTGCCGTCGGGGTTGTACTTGGCCCAGAACCAGTCGCCACCAGCCGGGTCGTACCCGGCGATCTTTTTCATCACGGTGATTGAAGCCAGGGTTTTGTCCGGGGTGTAGTTCTCCTTCACGATGATGGCTCCGTCCGGGTACTGGCCGACCTTGGCTTGAATGGCGTCATAGGCGATGTTGTTGACGTAGGTGCGCAAGTAGAAGCCGTGAGGCTGGGTGCCTTTATAAAACCCCGGCGGCTTGCCCGGGATGTAGTGCCAGTTCACCTCGTATTGGCTCTGGCTCAGGGATTTCCAGAGGTCTACGCCCAGGCTCCCGGCGCCAGCCAGCGCCACCACGCCCAAAAATCCCAAGAGGACCCATAAACTTCGCCGCATTTTTCCCTCCCGACCCCAGCTTGTGCCGGGGATCGGGCCCGGTGTGTCGTCTTCAATACACGTTTTGACCGCCGGGTTTGGGACGGGCCTTGTCCATGGCCTCGATGGCTGCTTCGGCTTCGAGCAGGACCTCGAGGGGATCATACTTCCCTCGCAAAAAGGCCTCGCGGACCGCTGGCGGGAGCTGGATGGGAAAACCTTCGCCGGCGTAGCCCACCGTCATTTGCGCGAGGTCGATCTCGATCAGGGTTTCCGGCGTTCGTTCGATGGCCTCCATCAGCCGGGCCACCTGGTCGGATTCGGCCCGGACGCAAACCAGGCCGATTTGCGTGGCGTTGCCGAAGAAGATCTCGGCAAACGATACCCCGATGATGGCGTCGAACCCGGCGCGTTTGATCGCTTGCGGGGCGTGTTCCCGCGACGAGCCCGAGCCAAAGCCCGGCCCCACCACCATGATGCGGGCCCCGCGAAAGCGCGGGTCGTTCAGGGGATGAGGCTTGGGGTTGCCCTCGGCGTCAAAGCGCTCGTCATAAAAGAGCCCTTCGCCCAAGCCCTCGAAGGTGATGGTCTTGAGGAAGCGGGCGGGGATGATGCGGTCGGTGTCGATGTCGTGGCCGGGGATGGGCACGCCCCGGCCGCTGATGCGCTGGATTTTAGGCATGCTGACCTCCAATCCCGAAGACCTCCCGGGCGTCGGCGATTTCACCTGCCACCGCGGCGGCGGCGACCATGATCGGGCTGGCGAGGACCGTACGCCCCTGGGGGCTGCCCTGACGGCCCTTGTAGTTCCGGTTCGACGAGCTGATGGCGAGCTCGTCGCCCTCGAGGCGATCGGGGTTCATCGCAAGGCACATCGAGCACCCCGCCGATCGCCACTCAAAACCGGCTTCGATGAATACTTCGGCGATGCCTTCTTCCTCGGCGGCCTTGGCCACCTGCTGGCTGCCGGGGACCACCAGGGCCCGGACCCCCGGCGCCACCTTGTGGCCTTTGAGGTACTTCGCCACCTCCCGCAGATCAGAAAGGCGGGCGTTGGTGCAGCTGCCGATAAAAGCGACGTCCACCTTGACGCCTTTGATCGGCTGTCCCGGCTTCAGCTTCATATAGCGGAGGGCGTCCTCGATGGCGGCCCGTTCGGGTTCGGGGAACTCGATAGGGTCTGGGACCGCGCCGTCGATGGGGGCCGATTGGCCAGGATGAACGCCCCAGGTCACGGTGGGAGGGATTTCCTCGCCCTGGATGTCGACGACGTCGTCGTAACTGGCGTCGGGGTCCGAGGCGAGCGACCGCCAGGTTGTCACGGCCCGGGCCCAGTCTTCGCCTCTGGGGGCGAAGGGCCGCCCTTTGAGGTATTCGAAGGTGGTCTCGTCCGGGTTCATGTAGCCCACCCGTGCGCCACCTTCGATGGACATATTGGCGATGGTCATCCTCGATTCCATATCCATGCGCTCGATGACCTCGCCGCCGTATTCGTAGGCATAGCCGAGCCCTCCCTTGACGCCCAGGCGGCGGATGATGTGCAGGATCACGTCTTTCGCGTAGACGCCGGGCTGGAGCCGGCCGTGGACGTTGATGCGCCTCACCTTGAGTTTGTTGACGGCGACCGTTTGGGTGGCGAGCACGTCCCGGACCTGGGTGGTGCCGATGCCGAAGGCGATGGCGCCGAAAGCCCCGTGGGTGCTGGTGTGGCTGTCGCCGCAGGCGATGGTGAACCCGGGCTGGGTCAGCCCTTGTTCGGGGCCCACCACGTGGACGATGCCCTGGCGGCCGCTTCCCAGGTCGAAGAAGGTGATGCCGTGCTCGCGAACGTTTTCCCGGAGGGCGGACAGCATGGTTTGCGCCAGGGGATCGCCGAACGGCTCCCGCTGGTCCTCGGTGGGGACGATGTGGTCGACGGTGGCGAAGGTGCGGTCGGGAAAGCGGACCTTGAGCCCGCGCTCCTTGAGCATGGCGAAGGCCTGGGGACTCGTGACCTCGTGGATGAGGTGGAGGTCGATGAAGAGCTGGGTGCGTCCGTCCGGGAGTTCCCGGACCGTGTGCGCCTCCCAAACCTTTTCGTAAAGCGTCTTGCCCATGGTTTCCTCCAAAAAGAACGCCCCCGTTCGGGGGCACGGCCTCGATACAAAACGCCGCTACCCCCACCGGGTGTGGACTAGCGAGCGCGGCGCCATCGGCTGCATCTTGCCGCCAAGTATACGGCTGGCCCCGCGCGTTGACAAGCGACTTGCCGCAAACTACACTAAAGGGCGCTGCGGGGCGTAGCGCAGCCAGGGAGCGCACCTGAATGGGGTTCAGGTGGTCGGAGGTTCAAATCCTCTCGCCCCGACCAGCAAGGAAACGCAAACTCCCCGCCTCGCGTGTGAGGCGGGGAAGCGCTTTTCACCCGAGGCCCGGGCACCCAGGACCTGTCGGTTCATTATGCGGATCGCGGCGCTTTCCCCTCGCGCCGGTCGAACTCGGCGAGGAGAACCTTGGCCACTTGCGGTCGGATCATCTCCGGTGGCGGAAGTTGTCCCTGGCGAAGCATCGCGCGAATTCGGCTCATGCTGATATTGACCCGGGTTCTTTTCCCGTGAGGGCAGGTCCGGTCGGAGGCCACGCCCTCGCAGTCGGGGCAGAAGAACACCTGCGGTGCCTTCAGGATCTGGATCTTGAGGGCTTGGCCGAGCTGGTCGAAGATGCGCTGGGCCGCGAAGGGGTCGTAGTACTCTCCGACGCCGGCGTGGTCCCGGCCCACGATGAAGTGGGTGGCCCCGAAGTTCTGGCGCACGATGGCATGAAAGACGGCCTCGCGGGGTCCCGCGTAGCGCATGGCGGTGGCGAACCCGGCGAGGAAGACGCTCTTTCTGGGATAGAAGTGCTCGATGAGGGTCTTGTAGGCCTCGAGGATGGCCCGGTTCGAGAAGTCGTCGGCCTTCTTCGGCCCCAGGATGGGGTGGATGAAGAGCCCGTCGGCGATTTCCAGGGCCAGCCGCTGGAGGTATTCGTGGGCCCGGTGGGGGGCGTTTCGGGTCTGGAAGGCCACCACCGTCTGCCAGCCCCGTCGTTTAAAGCAGGCCCGGGTTTCCGCCGGCGTGAGGACCTGGTGGCGGTAGAGGTGCTCGACCCGCCTCACCAGCCAGATCTCGCCGGCCACCGCCCAGCGCCCTTTTTCGTAAAAGCGGGCGACCCCGGGGTGGGCCGGATCGTCGGTCCCCCAGACTGCCCGGGCCAGGCGTGCCAGATCTAGGGTGAAGACCTCGCGCACCTCGAGGACCCCGAAGACCTCGCCGCGGGGGCCGCGGATGGTGGCCGGTTCACCGACGGCCACCCGAGGCGCGTGGCGTTGCTGCAGGAGGATGGGAAGGCTCCACGCGGGTCCCTGGGGCAGTTGCATCTGAGCGGCGACCGCCTCGAGGGTTTCCCGGTCCATGAAGCCCTTTAAGGGGGAAAACGCTCCGGTGGCCAGGTTTTCCAGATCGAGCAGCGTGTCCGCATCGACGGTGAGCACGGCGAGCTCGTCGGCTACTCTGCGCCAGCGTTCCCGTTCGGCGGGGGAGAGAACGCGGTTTACGAGCTCGCCGCCGTGAGGCTCGATCGGCACTGGGACTTCACCTCCTCGCGCAGGCGAACGACCTCGCCGATGACCCAGACCGCCGGCGGCCTGGCCTCAACCTCGCCGTGCGCCACCGCTTTGAGCGGCGCTTCGACGATGCGTTCTTCGGACGTGCAGCCCTTTTCGATGAATACGGTTGGCGTCACCGGGTCCTTTCCCGATTCGATGAGGGCCCGGGCGATCGTCTGCCGGTTTTGCACCCCCATCAGGATGACCAGGGTGTCGGCGTGGGCGTAGGCGCGCCAGTCGACGCTGTCGCTTTGGCTGCACTGGCCGGTGACCACCGCGAAGCCCCGGGCGAGGCCCCGGTGGGTGAGCGGGATGCCGCTGCTTTCGGGAACCCCGAAGCTCGAACTGATTCCCGGGATGACCTCGACCGGCACCCCGTGCCGGGCCAGGAAGATCGCCTCCTCGCTTCCGCGACCGAAAACGAAGGGATCGCCGCCCTTGAGCCGAACCACGGTTTTCCCCTTCCGGGCGTACGCCAGGAGAAGCCGGTGAATCTGCTCCTGGCGTCGTTTGTGCCCGCGCTCTTTGCCGACGTAGTGCCGGATGGCCCGGGGCGGGGCCTCGCTGACGAGGTCAGGGTGCACCAGGCGATCGTAGAGGAGGACGTCCGCGGCTTGGATGGCCCGCAGACCCTTCAGGGTGATGAGCTCGGGGTCGCCCGGGCCGGCGCCGACGATGTAGACCTTTCCGCTACCCATGGACACCTCCCCCGAGGCCGCGGATGAAAAGCCCGAGGCCGAGGAGCGAAAGCCAGGTGAGGAGACCCAGGCGCATGGGGCGTTCGGGAATGCGCCCCAGGGCTTTCGCGCCTAGGAAAGCGCCGAGTATGCCGCCGAGCGCGAGCTGGAAGAGGAGCCCCGGGTTGAGGCCCCCCATTCCCGCGTAGATGCTCCCGCCGAAGAGGGCGAGAACTAGGCCAAAGGCGAGGTCGGTGCCGACCACTTCGGCCGTGCTCAGCCGGCTGAAGGAGAGTAGGGCCAGATTCCCGAGCGCTCCGGCGCCGGCCGAAGAAAACCCCACCTCCGCGCCGACGAGAAAGGCGATTGGGGTCAGAATGCGGCAGCCCCATTCTGGGCAGCGGTGCGCCGGGGGTCTGCCGCGAAGGGCGAAGACGAGGCCGATGGTGGCGGTGGCAAAAACGGTGAGCCCGACGAGGGCCAGCACCGTTTCCTCGGCACCCCCTCCGCCGAGCGAGTGGAGCAGAAGTGCTCCCACCAGCACTCCGGGAACGCCGCCCAAAAGGAGCCGCCGAAGGGCCCTGGCGTTGACGTGACCTTCGCGCCAGTGAACGAAGGCGGCCGGGAGTTTGACCAGGGCGCTGAAAGCCAGCGCCGTCCCCACCGCCTCGGCGGGGGCAAGGCCGGCGAGCAGGAGGACCGGGGCGGTGATCACCCCGCCTCCGATGCCGACCAGCCCGATGGCGAAGGCAACAAAAAAGCCGAGCAGAACCGCCATCTATGCCTCCTGGTCGAAGGTGTGGATGCCGCACTCGAGCTTTTTCCCGCCCCAGCGCCCCGACCTGGGGTCTGAGGGATCGATGGGGAGCGAGGTGCAGGGGGCGCAGCCGATCGAGCGGTAGCCCCGGTCGTAGAGCGAGAGGTAGGGGATTTCGTGGACGGTGATGTAGGCCCAAACCCCCTTCCAGTCCCAGTCGGCGATGGGGTTCACTTTGACGATCGTCTTACCCGAGGGCAAAACGTGGGCCTCGATCTTTTTGAGGTTTTTCCGGCTTGGCGACTGCTCGCGTCGGAGTCCGGTCAGCCAGGCGTCGTAGGCCTCGAGTCCGCGGAGGAGCGGGTTTACCTTCCGCATCCGGCAGCAGCGGTCGGGGTCGGTTTCGTAGACCCTGCCGTAGCGGGCTTCTTGTTCTTCCACCGTAAGCTCGGGGGTAAGGTTGACGAGGTTCAGGCCCCATTCCTGGACCATGCGGTCCCGGTAGGCGTAGACCTCGGGGAAGTGGTAGCCGGTATCGAGGAAGAGGACCGGAATGTCCGGCATGGATTTGCGGGCCAGGTGAAGGACCACCATGTCCTCGACCTGGAAGCTGCAGGTCAGGCAGGGGTTTTTGGCGCTTTTCAGCGCCTCCGCGATGATGGCCTCGGCCTCCATGGTTTCGGCTCGTTCAGCCGTCAGCTTCATTCGCCGCCTCCTCTCGTGCTCGCTCGATCATTTCCCGGATGAGGGCCCGGGCACGGGCTTCCTGGCCGGCGCGGAGGTGCTCGAGCACCGGTGAGTCCACGATCCGGTACCACAGGCGGCGCCGGTGCTCGAAGGCTTTGATCCGATCGGTGACCTCGGGACGCACCTCGGCCATGAGCTCGGCCAGCGCGCCGTATTCGGGGCCGATGAGCCGGGCCAGCTCTTCTTTGAGACGCACCGCCAGGGCCGGCGCTTTTCCCTCGGTGGCGATCGCCAGGGTGAGGGGCCCGCGCCGGACGAGCGCCGGGAAGCTGAAGTTGGCGTGCTGGGGGTCGTCCAGCGCGTTGAAGAGGACGCCCCGGCGCTGGGCCTCGGAGAAGAGGCGTCGGTTGGTTTCGCGGTCGTCGATGCAGCTCACGACCAGGAAGAAGTCCTCGAGGTCCCCTTCGCGGGGGAGGCGGGGGATCCAGGCGAGCTCGCCGGCTTCGACCCGCGCCGCCACCTCGGGCGGCAGCTCGGGCGCGAGCACCGTGACCCTGGCGCCGGCTCGCGAAAGGGCGGCGACGCGGGCCCCGAATTCCCGCCCCGGCCCGATGACCAGGCAGGGTTGGGCCTTGAGCTTCAAGAAGACCGGAAAGCTATTCACGGTGAGGTCCTCCGGGGAAGGGTGAGGTCGGTGGAGCTCTTCAGCATCCTAGACCGCGCACTCTCCGGGCCCGCTTTGGACCTCGAATTTCTCGCCTTCAGCGCCCAAGTCTTCGTAGAGCTCGGGGGCCGTTTCGTACGGCGGGACCTGGGCCAGGGGGCGAAGGAGCGGCTTGAACGAGGCGGGGCCGACCCGCGACACGTAGTCGGCAAACGATTCGTCCTCGCCCCGCTCGCCCAGGTAACGGTCGATGATGATCTGGATCGCCTGGGGAATCCGGCGCGCGGGGATACTGGCCACGACCTTGCCGAAGCTGGCGCTTTCGCGTCCGGTTCGACCGCCGAGCAGGATGACGTAGTGGGGGACCTCGTGGCCGTTGACCTTTCTCGCCGCGCCATAGAGGCCGATGTCAGCGATGTGGTGGTGACCGCACGAGTTGGGGCAGCCAGAGATCTTGATGCTGATCTCACCCACCCGGCGATCGTTGGGGTAGCGTTTTTCGAGCAGGGCCTCGAGGTGGTCTGCGAGCGCCCGGGAGTGGGTGATGGCGATATTGCAGGTGTCGGCGCCCGGGCAGCGGGTGATGTCGGAGAGGGTCTCGGCCCCCCCGTGGGCAAGTCCCGCGGCGTAGAGTTCGGCGTAGACCTTGCTGAGGGCCCCTTCGGGGACCCACCGCAGCATGAGGTTTTGACCAATGGTGCTGCCCAGGCGGCCGCCGGTGTGGCGGCGGGCGATTCGCGCCAGCGCCCGGAGCTGGGCGGCGGTGATGTCGCCGAGCGGCAGGCGAACGATCACGCTTACCCAGCCCGATTGTTTTTGCGGCCTGACGTTGGTGCGTTTCCAGGTCTCAAACCCGGGCAGAAGGGAAAGCCCCATCCCTCCGCCCGCGGCGACGTTTTCCGGGGGCGCCTCCTCCTCGATTTCCGCCGGCTCGACCCTGCCGGGTTGGGTGGCCAGCACGGTTTCCCTTTCGGCGAGGACCGCCTCGCGGAAGGCGTCTTCGCCCCACTTCCGGATCAGGAACTTGAGCCGGGCCTGGCTGCGGATCTTGCGCTCCCCGTGCCGGTCGAAGACGCGGACGATGGCCTCGAGGGTCGGGAGGAGCAGCTCGGCGGGCGTGAAGGGCTCGAGCAGGACGGCGGCCATGGGGGCGGGGCCGAGCCCGCCGCCGACCAGGAGGCGAAAGCCCCGGCGACCGTCTTCATCCAAAACCGCGAGTGCCCCCACGTCGTGAATCGCGAGCCGGGCGTGGTCCTCGCTGCAGCCCTCAAACGCGATCTTGAGCTTTCGCGGTAGGTTTTGGGCGATCGGGTTGCGGAGAAAGAAGAGATAGGTGGCTTTTGCATACGGCGTCACGTCGAAGGCCTCGGTGGGGGAGATCCCGGCGTAAGGGCAGGCGGTGACGTTGCGCACGCTGTTCCCGCACGCTTCGCGCGTGGTGAGCCCGACGCTGGCCAGGTGACGGAGGAGTTCGGGGAGGTCCCGGCGCGGCACGTGGTGGAGCTGGATCGACTGCCGGGTGGTGACGTGGGCGATCCCCTTTGGGGTATAGCGCTCGGCGACGTCGGCAATGGCCTCGAGTTGCTCGGCGCTGGCGCGACCGAAGGGGAGCTTGATGCGCACCATGTGGCGGTCGCTCGAGCCGCGGATGCCGTAGATGCCGTTTTTGAGCCGGAAGCGCTGGAAGTACGTGGGGTCGACCTCACCCTTTTCCAGCCCGGCGATTAGGGCCTCGAGCCGATCGATCTCTGCACTTTGGGCGGGGTCGATGTGCTGGGTTTCCCTCGACATGCCACCTCCATAACAGGGGGCATTCTATACCCTTGAGTTTATATATGTCAAGGGTATAGAGGGGTCATCCCAGCACGTCCTCCGGACCGGCGCAGACGCTACGTTTTGCGGCGCCCGCGGCGGACGGGCGGGTCGACTTCAACCGGCAGATCGGTTTCGTGGGACCACTCGTGCATGCTGCCCAGGTAGTTGCGGGCATTGACCCCGAGACCTCTGAGCATCCAAAAGGCCACCGCGCTCCGGGTGCCGGAGTGGCAGTAGACCCCGACCGCCTGCCCCGGTTCGAGGCCGAGCTTTTGCAAAAGCCCCTCGGGTTCAAAAAAGAGCTCCAAAGGCGCGTGCCGGGCCCCGGGAATCCGGCCGCCTCGAGGGCAGCAGGGAGGATGGACTTCACCGCGGTACTCGGGTTTCGTCCGCACGTCGAAGAGGGGCTCAAAGCGCTGGGCCTGGTCCGCGGTCAGGAGGAGATCTTCCCGGAAGCGGACCCAGCGCGCGGAAGGCTCCGGGACGGCTGGGCTGGAATCGGTGGCCTCATCCTGCCAGCCGTCGGTCCAGAGGAAGACCTCGTTGCCGGCGAGGGCGAGTAAAAAGGCCGTCCGGGCGAGCTGGCCGGTGAGGCCGTCGTCGTAGCAAACCACCGGGATCTCCGGAGAAAGGCCCAGGGCGCCGTTGAGCTCGGCCAGGGCTTGTTGAAAAGCCTGGAGCTCTTCCTGGCTGCGAAGACGGAAACGAGGTTCGGTGAGGTCGAGGCGCACTGCCCCGGGAAGGTGACCGAGCCGGTATTCGGACTCGGTCCGAGTGTCGATGTAACGGGCGTTTTCGAGCTTTTGCCGCAAGAACATGGCTGCATTCTACGCCACGCCCCGTCTTGGGGTCCGGTTGAAGTACCCTGCCGTGGCAAAAGCCGCGTCCGGGCTCCAGGGGAACGCGAACGCCGGTCGATCTTCGTTGCAAGCCTGCGGGCGCTCACCTAAAACCGGTCGTCAATGGTGCGGATCCGCTCGCCCCAGGCACCGCGTCCGAGGATCATCGCCGCGACCTCCGGATCCTCAACCATTTCGGCGCCGTACACCTCGTGGTGTCGGCGTAGCTGAACGGCTCCAGCCAGCCCCTTCTTCAGGGGACGGGCGGGCAGGCGGGGGAGGATGGGGTCCAAAAGGCCGAGGAGGATGCGTTCGAAAGCGATGTAGGGCCGGAGCGTCTTACCGACGTCATGAAGGAGTGCCGCCCGGATGGCTTTTGCCGGGGCGTGGGGAAAGCGTGCGAGCAACGCCCGGGCCACGGCGACGCCGTGTTCCCGGTCGCGGGGATCCATGGCCATGAAGAGGCGGGCCTCCGACTCGGAGAGGAAGCGCCTGGCCCAATCGTCGTCGGGGCGGGCGAGGTTCAGGATCGCTCGGATGCCCCTGGAAATGCGCTTGAATCGCATCGCTCTACCCGGGGTCAGTTTGCCACATCTCGCCTCAGCAAAGTCCGGCAAGCCGTTTGGCCCTGGCCAGGACCTCGTCGAACATGGCCGGGGTGAGCCGGCCGGTTTGGGTGTTCTGGCGCGAGACGTGGTAGCTGTCGAGCAACACACCGCCGCCCGGAAGCGGGTGGCAGGCGCCGTGGGCGAAGGGCCAATCCTTTTTCTTGAGGCCGAATTGATCGAGAAGGGCATCGTGGGCAATCCGCCCCAGGGCCAGGTACACCCGGAGGTTCGGAAGGTGCGCGAGTTCGCGAGCAGTCCAGTCCGCACAGTTTTGGATTTCTTCCCGCGTTGGCTTGTTCTTCGGGGGGACGCAGCGCACGGCGGCGGTGATGTAGACCCCTTTGAGCGAAAGGCCATCGTCGCGGTGGGTGCTCGTTGGTTGGTTCGCAAGGCCGGCGCGAAAGAGCGCGGCGTAGAGAAAATCGCCCGAGGCGTCTCCGGTAAAGACCCGTCCGGTTCGATTGGCGCCGTGGGCCCCCGGGGCCAGGCCGAAGATGAGGAGCCTGGCCCCGGGGTCGCCAAAACCCGGCACCGGCTTGGCCCAGTAGGTCCACGCCCGGTACGCCCGGCGTTTTTTTCGCCCCACCTCTTCCCGCCAGGCGACGAGCCTCGGGCATCGCTCGCAGGCGGTGATGGCCTGGTGAAGGGCGGTGAGTTCATCCATGGGATTCCAGGAAGGTCACGTTCCCGCTGGCGACATCGTAGAGGGCCCCCTGGATCAGGAGCGCACCCGTTTCGACCTTACTCCGGATCAGAGGCGAATCCTGAAGGATGGTTCGGATCGTGTTCTCTACGTGTATCTCCAGCGCCCGTGCCGGGTCGTCGATCTGGGGCGGCAGACCGCGCCGGATCATTTGGGCGAGCTCGGCGAGGTTTTTCGGAGCCCCGCCTGCCCCATTGAGGGCCGCCCCCACGGCACCGCACTGGGTGTGCCCCATGACCACCAGCAGGGGGACCTTGAGAGCCCAGGCGGCGTATTCTAGGCTGCCGAGGGCGGCCAGGTCTGCGACCTGGCCCGCGCTTCGCACCACGAAGAGGGAACCGAGCGGTTGGTCGAAGAGGATCTCGGGGCTCACCCGGGCGTCGGAGCAGGTGAGGATCGCGGCGATCGGCGCGTGGGCCTCGGGCAGACGCACGGTGCGGTCAACGAGGCGCGTCTGGAACCGGCTGTGGCCTAGCAAGAGGTTATCCCTTGCCTTTTGGGGATTCATGGCAAACCTCCTCGATCGGATCTGGCGAACACCACAGTAGGGCCTTTAGAGCGGAATGTTCCCGTGCTTTTTCCAGGGCCGCGCCTCCTGCTTTTCCCAAAGCACCTCCAGGTGGCGCACCAGGTGGGCCCGGGTGACCTCTGGGCTGATCACGTCGTCGATGTAGCCGCGGGCGGCGGCGACGTAGGGGTTGTCGAAGGCCTGGCGGTATTCCTCGACCTTTTTGCGCCGGGTCTCCTCCGGGTTGGGGGAGGTTTGGATTTCACGCCGGTAAATGATGTTGGCCGCGCCCTCGGCACCCATCACCGCCACCGCGGCGGTGGGCCAGGCGAGCACCACGTCGGCCCCCATGTCCTTGGAGTTCATCGCCAGGTAGGCGCCGCCGTAGGCCTTGCGCACGAT
>WIAM01000144.1 GCA_015519965.1 Thermaceae bacterium | reverse complement strand
CTCGACCGCCTCCTCGGACGCATTTTGGAGTGGGCGGGGGCCGAGGGGGGCGCCGTGTACCTGCTGGATGAGGGCGGGGTGCTCAAGCTTTGGGCCTCGGTGGGTTACGCGCCTGGCCGCAGGGCGTTTTTGCCCCAGGGGCCGTGGCGCGAGGCGCTCAGGCGACCGGTCTTTCTCGGACCAGGGCGTTTGGCCGTCCCGCTCGGGGATAAGGATCCGGTGGGGGTGTTGCTGTTGCTCGGCGAGCACCAGCGGTTGAAGAGCGAGCTGCCGTTCCTGAAACTCTTGGCTTCGCAGGTGACCCTCGCGGTGCGAAACGCCCAGGCCTACCTGCGGGCCGAGGAGCTCGCCATTCACGAGGAGCGCACGCGCATCGCCCGCGAGATCCACGACGGGCTCGCCCAGGCGCTGGCCTTCATGGCCTTGAAGCTCGATTTAGCCCAGCGTTTGCTCTCCAAAAACCCGTCCCGGGCCGAGCGGGAGATTCAAAGGGTGCAGCAAACGCTCAGGGAGCAGATTCGCGAGGTCAGGCGGTCGATCTTTGCCCTCCGACCCATCGACCTCGAGCGTTACGGTTTCCTCGAGTCGTTGCGAAGGTACGCCGAAGCCTTTGCCGAGCAGGCTGGGTTTCGCATTCAGGTCGACGTTCCCGCCGAGGTCGATCTGACTCAGGCGTCGGAGCTGGCGCTCTTTCGGGTGCTGCAGGAAGCGCTCAACAACGTCGCCAAACACGCTCGCGCCCATCAGGTGCGGGTGAGGCTCGATCCCCTCCCTGAAGGGGGTGCGAGGCTCGTGGTTGAGGACGACGGGGTGGGCTTTGACCCCCAAGCGGTGCCCAAGGAGGGGCATTTTGGCCTCGCCCAGATGAACGAGCGAATCCTCGCTCAAGGCGGGCGTTTTTCGGTTGAGAGCGCGCCCGGCTCCGGGACGCGCGTGGTGGCCGAGGTTCCGGGATAGGGCGATGACATTTTCCGGCGCAGTCCTCGCGGGCGGGCGTTCGGCCAGGTTCGGGGCCGATAAGGCTCGCTTCATCTGGCGGGGGAAACCGCTCATGCAACATGTCCTCGAGAGCCTGGGAGAAGCCGATGAGCGGTTCATCGTCGCCAACCGCCCTTACCCCGAGTTCGGCCTGCCCGTTTATCCCGACGTCATCCCCGGAGGCGACTCCCTTTCGGGGCTCCACGCGGCGCTGTTCTATGCCCGATCGCCGTGGGTTGCGGTGGCGGCCTGCGATCTTCCCCGGCTCGACGCGCGCTTTTGGCGGCGTCTGCTCGAGGCTCGCGGCCAGGGACTGGCCGTGGTCGCGCTCGGGCCTTCAGGCTATCCCGAGCCTCTGGCCGCGCTGTATTCCAAGGCGGTGCTCCCGATCGTGACCCGCCATCTCCAGCAGGGAGAGCTGCGGGTCGGGGCGGTGCTCGAGGCCGCCCGGGCGGTGCGCGTTCCCTGGGAAGCGCTTGCTGGCGACTTTGACTCCGACCTCTTCGCCAACGTCAATACCCCAAGAGATCTCCCGTGAACCCGGCGCGGCTTCAGGTGCCGAGGGGTATCGCCCGGCCGAACTCGGCGAGCGTGGCGCGTTTTTTCCGTTCCCAAAGGCCGCTCGCCATGCGCTCGAGTTTGTCGGCCTCGCCGTGCACCAGTACCACGTTCGAGGCCACCTCGAGCCAGTCGAGGAGTTCGTCCCGGTCGGCGTGGCCGGAAAACCCGCCCAGGGTGTGGACCTCGGCCCTGACCGGAACGGAGTGCCCGTGGATGCGGATGGGGGTCTCCCCGTCAATCAGACGCCGCCCCAGCCCGCCGCGGGGTTGATAGCCCACCAAGATGAGGCTGGCCCGAGGGTCGGGGAGGTGGTGGCGAAGATGGTGGAGGATTCGCCCGCCGCTGAGCATCCCGCTGCCGGCGATGATGGTGGCGGGGCCCTCGAGGTCGTTGATCGCTTTCGATTCCTCGACGCTCGCCGTGTGGTGGAGTTGCTGGGGTTGGAAGGGGTCAATGCCCCTTGCGTAGAGCTGCTGGACTTTAAACGAGAAAGCCCCCCGCACGCGTTCGAAGACCTCGGTCACCCGGGTGGTGAGCGGCGAGTCGACATAAACCGGGTGCACCGGGATTCGGCCCACGGATTCGAATTCGCGGAGATAGAAGAGCACTTCCTGGGCGCGCTCCATGGCAAAAGCGGGGATGAGCACCTTGCCGCCCCGTCCCAGCGCCCGGGCCATGATCCGCGCGAACTCTTCCAGCGTGGCCTGCAGCGGTTTGTGGTTGCGGTCGCCGTAGGTCCCCTCCGAGACCACGAGATCGGCCTGGGGCGGGTAGTCGGGGTCGGGCAGGACTTCCTTGCGACGGTTCCCCAGATCGCCGGAGAAAACCACCCGTCGTCCGCCGACCTCGACCACGACGATGGCCGAGCCCGGCAGGTGGCCGGCATTTCGGAATTCGATCTCAAACGGGCCCACCGCGAACCGCTGGTAGTAGGGCCAGGGGGAAAAGCGTTCATAGAGCGCATGCAGGTCGTCTTCGTTCCAAAGCAGCTCTGGGGCCGGTTTGCCTTTCCGCTCGGCGCGGTGGATTTCCTCGAGCATGAGCTTGAGGGCGTCCTCGAGGATCGGGCGCGCGAGCAGAAGGGTGGGCTCGGTGGCGTAGACCGGACCCCGGTAGCCCTCGCGTATGAGCCGGGGGAGCCGTCCGATGTGGTCGAGGTGGGCGTGGGTCACCACCACCGCCTCGATCGCTCGCGGGTCAAAACCGAACGGGGCGTGGTTTTGGGCCTCGGCCTCGCCCTGATAAAGACCGCAGTCGATGAGGATCTGCCTCCCCTGGTATGCGAGGAGGTGGCAGCTCCCGGTGACGGTTTTCGCCGCCCCATAGGCGGTCAGCGTTGGTTCCATGAGACCAGTCTATGCCGGCGCCGATGACAAGGCCATGACGCGCCCACGCTAGACTGAACTTGGACGTGGCGTGGGTATTGGTGGTTGAGGACGAAGCGAGCGTGCGTATGGGCCTCAGGCTCGGGCTCGAGGGCCGGGGCTTTCGCGTGATCGAGGCCGAAAACGCCGCCCAGGCCTGGCCCCGTCTGGCGGAGTGCGACGTCGTGGTCCTCGACTGGATGCTCCCCGATGAGCCGGGCGTGCGTTTCCTCGAGCGTTTGCGCAAGACCGAAGCCTACGCCGATCTCCCGGTGCTGATCCTGACTGCCAAGGCCCGGGAGGCCGATCGCGTCGAGGGGCTTGAACGCGGCGCCGACGACTATCTCACCAAACCCTTTTCGCTGGCCGAGCTGGCGGCCCGGCTTAAGGCTTTGCTGCGACGGTCGGGGCGGAAAAAGCGGCTGGTCTTTGGGGCCCTGGTCCTCGATCTCGAGGCGGCGGAGGTCTATTTGGACGGGCAGAAGGTGGCGCTTACCCGCCGCGAGTTCGATTTGCTCGCGTTTTTGGCCCGCCATCCGGGGCGGGTCTTCGATCGCGAGGCCCTGCTCGATGCGGTGTGGGGGGTGGAGTACTTCGGCACCCCGCGCACCGTGGATCAGCACGTGGCCCAGTTGCGGGAAAAGCTGGGTTCCTCCTGGATTGAAACCGTTCGGGGTCGGGGCTATCGTTTCCGGGGAGAGGCATCTTGAGCGAAGGAGCTTTTATTTCCGCCTGGGAGGCCGCTTTTGAAGGGCTGCTCCTCCACGAAAGGGGTCGTGTCGTCTACCTCAACCCGGCCGCTGGCACCCTGTTGGGGGTCGACCGTGACCGGGTCAAGGGCAAGCCGCTCCTTTTCGCGCTCCGCGATCATCGCCTGGCCGCCCTGGCGGCGAGCGGAGGGGAAGAGCGGGTCGAGCTCGGCGGGCGGATCCTCCTGGTCCGCGCCGTCCCGGGGGCGCTCTATTTGCTCGATGTCACCGAGAGCGAGCGCGAGCTTTCCCGAACCCGGCTCGCCCGTGAACTCCTGGCCCACGAGTTGCGTACGCCGGTGGCCGGGATCAAAGCTCTGCTCGAGGCCCTGGATCAGGACCCCAAGCGCCCTGAGCGCGACGCGATCCTCGACCTGGTTCGCAAAGAGGTCCTGCGTCTTGAGCGGTTGGTTCGGGGCGATCCCCTGGGTCTCGGCGCTGCGCCGTGGCCCCTCGCCAGTCTCCGCGAGCGGCTCTTGCGGCTGCTTCCCGAGGCGGCCTCGGTCGAGTTCTCGCTCCGACACGAGGTCGTAGTCGAGGAAGACGCGGTGTTTCAAATCCTCCTCAACCTGGTCGAAAACGCGCTCAGGTACGGCAAGGCCCCGGTTTCGGTCACGAGCGAGGCGACCGAAGAAGGGCTCCGGATCGAGGTGCGAGATGCCGGGCCCCCGCTTTTGGACTACGAGCGATTGTTCCAACCCGGCCAGCGTGGGGTCCACGCCGCGAGCGTGCGGGGGAGCGGTCTGGGGCTTGCCATCGTGCGTCGGATCGCCCGGGGCCTCGGCGGCGATGCCTACGGGCGGCGGGTTGAGGGTAGAAACGCGTTCGGTGTGGTGCTGCCGGCGGCGGTGCTGGCGGAGAGGCATCCTTAGGAGGGGAAGGTATGCGAGAGGTTTTGGACCGGGAGCTCGCCTCAATCAGCGAGAAGTTCCTCACCATGGCCAGCATGGTGAAAGAGATGGTCAAGCTGGCGAACGCGGCGTTGGTTGAGGCGGACATCGAGAAAGCCAAAACGGCGATGGCCATGGACGCGGAGGTGGATGGCCTCGAGGCCAGGATCGACGATGAGGCGATCGCCACCATCGCCCGCCACCAGCCCGTGGCCGGTGACCTCCGCTTTTTGGTGAGCATCCTCAAGGCCGTCACCGACCTCGAGCGGGCGGGGGATTACGCCGCCCACGTGGCCGAGGACGCGATCGTGCTGGCCAAGGAACCGCCGCTCAAGCGCTACGTGCTGTTGCCGCGGATGGCGGAGCGGACGGCGATGATGATCGAGGGCGTGGCCAAAGCGGTGGCCGAGCACGACGTCGAGGCGGCACGCGGCGTGCTCGTTGCCGATGACGAGGTGGACGACTCCTACGAGCAGATCACCCGAGAACTGATCACCTACATGCTCGAAGACCCCCGAACCATCTCCAAGGCGCTTGTCCTCCTCCGGGTGGCGCGGAGCTACGAACGCCTCGGCGACCACCTGGAAAACATCGCCGAACGGGTCATCTTCTGGATCACCGGGGAGACGCCGAACCGCTGACAGGGCCATGACATAGGGGAATTAGCCTTACGGCGGAGGTGAGGTTGTTGAAGACGATCGCTGCACGTGCGCTTGGAATCGTGGCCCTGGCGGCAGGGCTGGCGCTGGCCCAGGGCGTGGCCCTCACCGGGGCCGGGGCCACCTTTCCTTATCCGCTCTATGCCAAGTACTTCGATGTCTACAGCCAGAAGAAGGGCGTCCGAGTCAACTACCAATCGATCGGCTCCGGCGGGGGGATTCGCCAGCTTTTTGAGCAGACGGTTCAGTTCGGCGCCTCGGATGCTCCGCTATCGGACGCGGAGCTCAAGAAGTTTGAAGACGCTTACGGAACCAAAATTCTGCACATCCCGACCGCCCTCGGGGCTGTGGTGCCGACCTACAACCTGCCCGGCCTGACCCAGCCCTTGAAGCTGAGCGGTCCGATTTTGGCGGATATTTTCCTGGGCAAGGTGACTCGCTGGAACGACCCCAAGATCGCGGCCTTGAACCCCGGGGTGAACCTTCCACCGCTCCCCATCACTGTGGTTCACCGCTCCGATGGCTCGGGAACCACTTATATCTGGACCGAGTATCTGGCGAAAGTCTCGCCCGAGTGGAAGGCCAGGGTCGGGTTTGGCAAAAGCGTGGCCTGGCCGGTTGGACTCGGTGGGAAGGGGAACGAAGGCGTGGCCGGGCTCGTGCGCCAGGTTCCCGGGGCCATCGGTTACAACGAGCTCATCTACGCGATCCAGAGCAAAATCCCCTACGCTGCGGTCAAAAACCGTTCGGGTCGGTTCATCCTGGCCAGCCTGGAGTCGGTGAGGGAAGCCGCGAACCTCGATCGCATCTCGCAAGACACCCGGGTCTCGCTCACCGATACCCCGGCCGAAAACGGCTATCCTATCTCGAGCTTTACCTGGCTGCTCGTCTACCAGGACATGGCGAAAAACCGCGCGGTGAAGGATATGAGGGTCGCCAGGGCCGTCCGCGACCTTCTATGGTGGGTGATCCACGAGGGACAGCAGTACAACGAGCGGTTGCACTACGCGCGTTTGCCGGAAGTGGTGGTGCGGGTGAGCGAAAAGAACATCGCATCGCTGCGGTACGGTAACCAGCCCTTGCAGTAAGTGGAAAGCGGCGGGGGCGATCCGCCCCCGCCCTGACGCTGGAGGTGGCATGCCGCACTGGCTCTACCGGAAACTCGGTGACCGGATCTTTGCTTGGGTCGTCCTTTTGCTCGCTTTTGGCGTCGTGCTGGCGGCCCTTCTCGTGGCCTGGGAGCTTTTGCGAGGGGGGTGGCTCGCCTTTCGCACCTTTGGCTTTTGGGGCTTTTTGACAGGTCGGGAGTGGAACGCGGTGAGCGAGCGTTTTGGGGCCTGGCCGCCGCTTTTGGGCACCCTCCTCACCAGCGCCGCCGCGCTCGCCCTCGCCTTTTTTCCATCCCTGGCGGCGGCCATCTTTTCCGTCGAGTACGCACCGCGATGGTTGCGCGAGCCACTCGCGTTCATGGTCGACCTCCTCGCGGCGCTCCCCAGCGTGGTCTACGGTCTTTGGGGCATCTTCGTTTTGGCCCCCTTGGTTCGCAATGTCCTCGAACTGCCGCTTTTTGGCTGGGCGGCGGCGCAGGCCCCTTGGCTGGTGCCGGTACTCGGTCCACCCACCGGGATCGGACTTCTTTCCTCGGTGCTGGTGCTCGCCCTCATGATCGTTCCCTATGCGAGTTCGCTGGCCCGGGATGCCATCGCTTTGGTTCCAAGAGAGCAGAAAGAGGCCATGTACGCCTTGGGTGCCACCCGTTGGGAGGTGGTGCGATTGGTGGTGGTTCCCTACGCCCGCGGTGGAATCTTCGCCGGCGTGGTCCTCGCCCTGGCCAGGGCCCTCGGTGAGACCATGGCGGTGACCATGCTGATCGGCAATAGCGTGCAACTGCCGTTCACCTTCTTCGGCCCCGCCGCCACCATGGCCAGCGCCATCGCCAACGAGTTCACCGAGGCGACGGGGGACCTCCACCTCTCGTCGCTCCTCGCCCTCGGGTTCGTGCTCCTCCTGATCGCACTCTTGACCAACCTCGGAGCGAACCTGGTTCTGGCCCACTTGCGGTCAAGGGAGGTGAAGCGGTGAACCTACGACGCCGGCGCCTTCGTGATGGGCTGATGGTGGGCCTTTTGCTCCTGGGGACGCTCCTGGTCCTGTTGCCGCTGGTCATGATCCTCGCTTACGTCTTCGTGCAGGGTGTCGGGGCA
Organism: Thermaceae bacterium; assembly: GCA_015519965.1. GTDB lineage: Bacteria > Deinococcota > Deinococci > Deinococcales > Marinithermaceae > WFXV01. The sequence continues at coordinate 1,468 of WIAM01000144.1, read as the reverse complement.
TTGAATTGGAATTTTTTCACCCAGGGCCCGAGGCCCCCCGGTGAGGCGGGCGGCGGCATGCTCCCGGCTATTGTGGGCTCTTTGATCATCGACTTCATCGCGCTTGCCATCGCTGCGGTCTTCGGGCTCGCTGCCGGGGTCGTGCTGGCCGAGTATCCCGATCACCGCTTAAACCCACTGCTCAGGCTGGTCTCCGACGTCATGGCCGGGCTCCCCGCGATTCTTATGGGGCTCGTGGCCTTTGCCTTGGTGGTCAGACCGATGGGACATTTTTCGGGGTTCTCGGGCGCCGTGGCGCTGGCTTTGCTCATGATCCCGATCATCGCTCGGGCCACGGAAGGGGTACTGCGGCTGATCCCCTGGGAGCTCCGCGAGGCGGGGCTGGCCCTCGGGCTTCCCAGGTGGCGGGTCATCCTCAATTTGGTGTTGCCAGCGGCGAAGGGGGGCATCTTGACCGGCCTAATGCTTGCGCTGGCTCGGGGCGCGGGCGAGGCGGCCCCGCTTTTGTTTACCGCCTTCGGCAATCCATTCTTGGTTTTTGATCCCTTAAGACCTATGGACAGCCTACCTCTCAAAATCTACGTCTATGCGATCTCCCCCTACGAAGACTGGCACCGCCAGGCCTGGGGAGCGGCTTTGCTTTTGGCCTTTTTGATCATGATCTCGAGCTATCTCGCGCGCCGTGCGCTTCGTGCCCGTGGGCAAGGAGGTTGATGGGATTGCAGCTTCGTATGGAGACCAAGCGACTCAGCGTCTTTTATGGTAAGACGCCCGGGGTGAAAGAGGTTTCCCTGCCGATTTACGACCACCAGGTCACCGCCTTGATCGGGCCCTCGGGCTGCGGCAAGACAACCTTCTTGCGGGCCCTCAATCGTATGCACGACCTCACGCCTGGGGTGCGGATCGAGGGGGAGGTGCGCCTTGATGGCCAGGACATCTACGCCCCGGAGGTCGACCCGGTGGTGGTGCGCCGGCGGGTGGGGATGGTCTTTCAGCGGCCAACGCCCTTCCCCACGATGAGCATCTTCGACAACGTGGTGGCGGGGCTGCGCCTGGTTGGCGAGCGGAATCGCGAGCGCCTTGCGGTTGCGGCTGAGCGGGCCCTCAAGGCGGCGGCGCTTTGGGACGAGGTCAAGGACCGGCTCTCCAAACCGGCGGTGGGGCTTTCCGGCGGGCAGCAGCAGCGCCTTTCGATCGCCCGGGCGCTCGCGGTAGAGCCCGAGGTGCTGCTGATGGACGAGCCGACCAGCGCCCTCGATCCGATCTCGACCCAGGCCATAGAAGACCTGCTCGGCACGCTCAAAAACCAGGTCACCATCGTCATCGTGACCCACAACATGCAGCAGGCGGCCCGGGTATCCGACCACACCGCGTTCTTCCTCAACGGAGAGATGGTTGAGTTTGGGCCCACCGAAAAGATCTTCACCAACCCGTCCGATCCCCGGACCGAGGCCTACATCACCGGGCG
>WIAM01000143.1 GCA_015519965.1 Thermaceae bacterium | reverse complement strand
TGGTTGAACACCGTGAATACCCGGCCTGCTCGCTCCATATGTATCACCTCGTTCACGAGGCCCTTGCGCGGCGATTCGCGGTTTCCCGGAGGAAGAATCCTTGCATCTTCCGGGATCAGCCAGCCACGCCGGCCCTTGACGGCTCCGGAAATGCGCCCCTGTGCCAGCAACTGCCGGACCCGGCCATCGCTAAGGTTCACGCGCAGGGCGAACTCTGGAACGGTGAGGTATCGCACGACCACAGTATAGCGCGGCTAACGGAAGACGTTAGAGCTAGTGGCAGTCGATGCGACCGAACCCGGGAACCCACGGCTCTGCCGGGTCGGTGCCCCGTGCGTGTACCAGGGAAGGGGTCGTGGTTCGCGGATGGGGGAGAGCGAGCCCTCATCCCGCCGCCGGCACGCCGCAATGTCGGCGGGCGAGAGGGCGTTCGGGCTAGGGTGGACCGGCCTCGCAGACCGGTCAGCCAGGAGGGGGACCGGGGCGCTTTGAAAGAGGCGTCTTCGTCGCCCAGCGGGGACAATTCTTTGATAGCTAACAAAAGAAGCGACTATCCCCGGGTTACCGTCGAGCTCTACGTTGGTCAGCAAGTGGGCCCGATCCAGATTTGGCGCCTTTAGGGTTTCGGGTGCGGGAAGGAGACCAATGAGTGTTGCAACTGGAGGGGCCAGCCTGGATGGCTCGAAGGCGGCTATTTCAGCCGCTGGGGGTCAGGGGGTACTCTCCCTGCGTCGGAGCGCTCCAGGCCCTAGAAGGGCTTTTGAGAGGGCAGGTGTGCCTGCATTCACAAGAAGGGGCGGCGAGCGGGCATTTCTCAGACAACACTTCTTCTCGACGGTAGGGTTGGGGTCCCACCGTGTCGGAATCCGCTCCATGTCGACGGACGCGGAGAGGTGGGGCAGGGGAAAAGCAATTCCCGGGGAGGGCCAGGCTGCCGAAGCTACTCAGGTAAGAGGCGGTGCGGCTTTCCGGGGTGGCCGCACCGTTGGTCCGCATCAGACGCAGCGTTCAGACCGGTCGCTGCCCAGTCCTGCTCCGGGGCGACGACGCCTATCTTTGCGTGATATGAATCCGCCTGTCCGGCTGTTCTCTAGGTTCAAAGGATCCGGAGCTGGAGAGGGGCCCGGGGGTTCACCTACGCGCGGGGCCCCGCTACGGCGTCCTTAGCAGGGGAGAGTCGCATGAGGGGCGAGCTGCGCGGGGGTTGACGCCAGCCGAAGGGAGCGTGTATACTCCATGCAATCGATTGCAGAAAACGTTTGCAAGGGTATCAGCCCCTTGAATCGCCGCGCGCACATATGCAGGAAGGGCACCGATGGCCAAGAAGGAAAGGCCCGCGACCGTCAGCCAGAAGGACGTCGCCAGGCTTGCTGGAGTTTCGACTTCCACCGTATCCCGGGCGCTGACCCGGCCGGACATGGTGACTCCGGAAACGCGAAAGCGCGTTCTCGAGGCGGCCAAGGTCCTGGGATACTCTCCAAACCAGTTGGCCCGGAGCCTGCGGAAGCGAGGGTCGCGGACGCTGGGCCTAATCATCTCGGATATCCTGGTGCCCTTCCACGCCGAGGTGGCCAAGGGCGTTGAGGACGTGGCCAGCCAGGCTGGCTTCGCCACCATCCTCTGTAACACGGGCGAGGACCCTGACGAAGAGGCCCGTTATCTCGAGGTGATGCGGGGCTTCCAGGTGCAGGGCGTCATCATCGAACCCACGCGCGGCGCTGCATCCAGAATCGAGGCGTTCATCGAAAGCAGCGGTATTCAGGTGGTCGAGCTCGACCGTATCAGCGGGGCAAGGGGCGTCACGTCGGTCCTTTCCGACAACGTAGCCGGGGCAGCCGCTGCCGCCGAGCACCTTCTCGGGCTGGGGCACAGGTCGTTCGCCGTCATCGCGGGCGATATCAGCATTACCAGCGGGCACGAGCGGCTGACCGGATTCCGGAGAGCGCTGCAAGAGCAGGGCGTCGAACTCGACTCACGCTGGATACTGACCTGTCCGAACACGCCGGACGGGGGCTATAGCGTCGCCCGCGACCTCTTCTCGCGCCCCGGTTACCCCTCGGCGCTCTTCGTTCAGAACGCGCAGATGATGAGCGGTGTCTTGCGAGCCGCCCGCGAGGCCGGGGTCAGGATCCCCGAGGAGCTTTCGGTCGTGTGCTTCGACGACACGCAGTGGACGGCGCTGGTCCACCCGCCGCTGACCGTGGTCGCCCAGCAGGCCTATGAACTGGGGCGCACCGCGGCGGAGAACGTGGTCGAGTCGGTGGAGGGTAGGGCGCCGCAACGGGAAAGCCGGGTCGTACGCCTTGAGACCCGGCTCATCGTGCGTGGATCGACGCGTCCGCCAGCCGGAGGAGGGAGGGTTCCGGATGCTTCGGCTGTACC
>WIAM01000142.1 GCA_015519965.1 Thermaceae bacterium | reverse complement strand
GGTACGGACCGCATCGCCCTCGGCCACCACCGTCGCGCCGCCGAGCTGGTCCTTGGGCCGGCTGGTGAGGCGAATGCGCGCGGCCATCCTGATCGCGAAAAGCCCCTCGCCCCGAAAGCCCAGGGTCTCAATCCGATCGAGGCGATTGAGCTTCGAGGTGGCGTGGGCCTCGAGGGCCAGCGCCATAGCGTCGCGGGGGATCCCCTGGCCGTCGTCGCGGACCAAAATCCGGCGAATCCCGCCACCATCCAAAAACACCTCGATGCGCCGGGCCCTTGCATCGATCGCGTTCTCGACCAGCTCCCGGAGCACGTCGGAAGGGTCGGCAATCACCTCCCCGGCGGCGATCTCGCGGATGAGCGCTTCGGGAAGCCGTCGGATCATACCCACCCTGCGCTCCCGGGGCTAGGCGGGATCGGCCACACCGAGCCGCTCCTTCAGGCGCTTCAGTGTCAGGAGGGCCTCGATGGGGCTCAAGCGGGTGAGGTCGAGGGCGAGGAGCTCCTCGAGCACCGCCCGCTCGACGCCGCTGCCCCGCGCTTCCAGCCCGGCGAGAACTTCCCGGGCGCGGTCAACCACGTCCGGGGGTACGCCCGCAAGGCGCGCCACCTCGATCCCGTAGGAACGCGAGGCCGCCCCTGGGAGCACCTGGTGATAAAAGACGAGTCCGCTGGCCTCCTCGCGAGCCGCCACGTGAAAATTTCTCGCCAGGGGAAGCCGCTGGGCCAGCTCGGTGAGCTCGAAGTAGTGGGTCGCGAAAAGGGCGAACGCCCTGATCTCATGCAGTTTTTCCAGCGTAGCCCAGGCGATCGCCAGCCCGTCGAAGGTGGAGGTGCCCCGCCCCACCTCGTCGAGCAAGACCAGGCTCTTCGGCCCGGCGGTCATGAGGATCTCGGCCAGCTCCTCCATCTCCACCGTGAAGGTGCTGCGCCCCCCGGCGATGTCGTCGGCGGCGCCGATTCGGGTGTAGATGCGGTCGAAAACGGGAAGCGTGGCCCTGCTCGCCGGAACGAACGACCCCACCTGCGCCAAAAGCGCAATCAAGGCCACCTGGCGCAGGTAGGTGGACTTGCCGCTCATGTTGGGTCCGGTGAGCACGACGATTCGAACATCCTCGCCCAGCGAAAGGTCGTTGGCCACGAAGGGCCGGCTCCGCTCGACCACCGGGTGCCGCCCCTCGACGATCTCGAGACTCGTCTCGGAAAACTCCGGACGCACGTAGTCATGGGCGACGGCAACCTCGGCGAAGGCGGCATACACATCGAGCTCGGCCAGCGCCCCGGCCAGGGCGCGGATCTCGTCCACGTAGGCCGCGAGTTCCTGGCGCAGCGACGCGAAGACCTCGTACTCCCGGGCGCGCGCCGCCTCCTCGGCCCGGAGGATCTCCCGCTCTTTTTCCTTAAGGTCGGGCCGGGTGTAGCGCTGACGGTCTTTCAGGGTTTGGACGGGCCGCCAGTCCTTGGGTACACGGGCGTAGTAGGGGCGCGTGACCTCGAGGTAATACCCGAAGACGCCGTTGTAACCGATTTTCAAGGTGGGAATGCCTACCGCCTCGCGCAGCCGCGACTCGAGCGAAGCGATCCAGGCCCGGCCGGCCTCGGCCTGGGCCCGGAACGCATCGACCTCGGCGTCAAAGCCATCCTGGATCAGCCCGCCTTCTGTGATCTTCAAAGGGGGATCGGGGACGATGGCGGCGGCGATCTTCTCGGCGACTTCGGTCAGCTCCGGCATCCGCTCCGCCAGCTCACCGAGCCGGGGCAGGCCACGCAGCCGGGCCTTGAGCTCGGGCAGCAGGGCGAGGCTCCGCGACAAGGCCACCAGATCCCGCGCGTTGGCGCGACCCGTCGCCAGGCGCGACGCCAGCCGCTCGAGGTCGTGCACCCGGTAGAGTACCCGGCGCACCGCCTCGCGCAGTTCGGCGTCCTGCACCAGCACTTCAACCGCGTCCAACCTGGCTTCGATCAGGGAGACATCGAGCAAGGGACGCCCCAACCACTCGCGGAGCAAACGCCGGCCGGGGGCGCTGCGGGTACGGTTCAAGACCCCAAAGAGCGTCTTCCGCTCGTCGTCGCCGAGGGTGGGGACAAAGATCTCAAGCGTATCCAGCGCCACCCGATCCAGGCGCATATACGCCCCCGGGTCATAGCGCAAAAACCGCCGCACCTGGCCCAGACGACCGCGCTGGGTTTCGGAAGCATAGGTGAGCGCAGCCCCGGCGGCGCGGAGGAGGGCGGTAGAGTCGAGCCCCGGCGGCAGCCTACCAAAGTGAGCTTTTAGGACCTTCTCCGCCGACCCGGCCTCAAAAACCCCCTCGCCGAGCATGGTGGAAAAGCGATCCCGGAGTTCGCTGGCAAAGCGCTGGTCGGAAAAGAGCTCGGGAGCGAGCAAGACCTCCTTCGGACGCGCACGGGCGAGCTCATCGAAGAGCACCGAGCGCGAATAGAGGTGTGCCCCCTTGAACTCACCGGTGGAGATATCGATCAGGGCGAGGCCATAACCGTCGCCGGTGGCGATCGCCGCCAGGTAATTGGCATCGGCTTTGAGCAGCCGTTCGTCGGTCACCGTGCTGGGGGTGACGAGCTGGGTCACCTCGCGCTTGACCAGTCCGTCGGGCCCGGGGCGCGTCTCCACCTGGTCGGCGATGGCCACGCGAAACCCCTGCTCAAGCAACCGCTCGAGGTACACGTCGACGCTGCGGAGGGGGATCCCCGCCATCGGGGTCACGAAGTCCTTCGAACTCTTATGGGTAAGCACCAGTCCCAAGGCACGGGCAAGCCGCTCGGCGTCCTCGCCGAACGCCTCGTAGAAATCGCCAACCTGGAAGAGCAAGAGGTAGTCGGGATAGGCATCCCTGAGTTCGACGTACTGCGCCAGCAACGGAGGCAAGGGTCCATGCCCATCGCCTTTCAACCTCATGCGACCCATGATAATGCCCTCACCGCCCTCCCGCCGCTGTTCGATTCAGCGTATATTCGGGGCATGGACACCGAAGGGCTCCTCGAGGACGCCATCCACGCAGCCCGCCTGGGCCAGGGGGTCCACCGTTATTACCAGGCCAAGGGGTTTGCCACCTCGAGCAAAACCGTGATCAGCGATCTGGTCACCGAAGCCGACCGAGAAGCCGAGGCCACCATCCGCAACTTTCTCCTCGGCAAACACCCCGACCACGCCTTTTTGGGCGAGGAGGACGGCGCCAAGGGGAAGAGCGCCTTCCGCTGGATCGTCGATCCCCTCGACGGCACCGTCAACTTCGCCCACGGTTTTCCCTTCTACGCGGTGAGCGTAGCGCTCGAATACCAAGGCGAGATCGTGCTCGGCGTCGTCCTCGACTCGGTGCACGACGAGCTCTTTACCGCCATCCGCGGCCGAGGCGCTTTTTTGAACGGCGTCCGCCTCCGGGTTTCAAAAACCCACGAATTCAAGCGTTCGCTCCTGGCCACCGGCTTCCCCTACGACGTCGATCGGGTACCCCTCGCCGTCGAGTACTTTCGCCGGGTCCTCGCCCACGGCGTTCCGGTCCGCCGGCCGGGGGCCGCGGCCCTCGACCTCGCCTACGTCGCGGCGGGACGCATCGACGGCTTTTGGGAAATGAAGCTCAACCCCTGGGACGTGGCGGCGGGCATCCTGTTGGTCGAGGAAGCGGGGGGCCATGTGAGCAACATCCAGGGCCAGCCCTACCGGCTCGGGACCCCCGAGCTGGTCGCGACCAACGGCCACATCCACAGCACCCTGCTCCAGGTGCTCGCGGACGCCCAAGCCGGCTGAGGGAGGCACCGCCTTGAGGCTTCTCGTCGCCATCGTCCATGCCGAAGACGCGGACGAAATCGCCCGCGCGCTCTCCGAACGGGCCATCCAGTCCACCCGGATCGAGGCCAAAGGCGGCTTCCTCGCCATGCCCGCGGCCGTATTCCTCATCGGGGTCGAAAAGGAGCGGACCGAAGAGGTGAAATCGCTCATCGTCGAAAAGAGCACCGGGAGAACCCTCACCCCCGCCGAGAGCGCCGGGGAGGGCGGGGAAATCCTCATCGGCGGCGCGGTGATCTTCGTCCTCGAGGTGCTCGAGTTCGTCAAGCTCTAAGGCCAGAGAGGGGGGTGCGATCGAAACGCGGACCTTTCAACACGGAGACCTCGTCCTTTTGCGCGATGCCAAAGGACGGCGTTACCTGATCCGGCTCCAGGAGGGGGGGCGCTTTTTCCATCACAAAGGCGCCGTGGACCACCAGGCCATCGTCGCCGCCGGGCCCGGGGGCATCGTGCACACCCACCAGGGCGAACCGCTCTGGGTCCACCGTCCCACGCTCGAGGAATACGTCCTCCTGATGAAACGGGGGGCCACCGTCACCTACCCCAAAGATGCCGCCGCCTTGGTCATGATGCTCGACCTGGGTCCGGGGATGCGGGTCCTCGAGGCCGGCACCGGATCCGGCGGCCTGACCCTTTTCCTCGCCCGCGCGGTGGGCCAGGCGGGCGAGGTCTGGACCTTTGAAACCCGGCCGGCGTTTAAGGAACGCGCCGAGCGGAACGTGGCCGCCTGGGGCGCCTCCAACGTCCGCTTCTTCCTCGGCGACGTGGGCGAGGCCGAACTGCCCGAAGGCGCTTTTGACGGTATCGCGCTCGACCTCATGGAGCCGTGGAAGGTCATCGCCCATCTGGCCCCGGCGCTCAAACCCGACCGCTCGGCGGTGCTCTACCTGCCGAACATCACCCAGGTAGTCGAGCTCGTCCGGGCGGTACGGGAAAAGGCCCTCCCCTTCCTGCTGCAGCGGGTGATCGAGGTCGGGCATCGGGAATGGGACGTGCGCCCCCCGGTCGCCCATCCCGCCTTCCGCCAGATTGGACACACCGCTTTCCTGGTGCAGCTGAGGAAGCTCGCCCGCGAAGCCGGGCAAGAGGCAGTGTAAGCCATGGAAGGTCTTCAAATCGCCGCGACCTTAGCCAAACTCCCCCCGACGCCTCTGCCCAGTCGAGGGTGGACGTTCCCGGGCCCGGGGACCGCCGTGCTCAAACTCCCGACCGGCGATCTCGTCATCCACTACCAGCCTCCCGAGCCCAGCCTGTCACTGGGCCCGAAGGTCGAGGGGGGCGCCCCCATAACCCCCGTCCAGCGCGCCTTGCAAAGCCACGCCCGGGGCCGTCTCATGCGCATCGAGCAACACAAGCTCGATCGCGTGGTCTTCCTCGACTTCGAGGGGGAAAAGGGGTTCGTTGAGGCCCCGCCGGTCCGGGTGATCGTCGAGCTGACCGGGCGAAACGCGAACCTCATCCTCACCAGCCGGGAGGGAAAGATCATCGCAATCGACCGTCCGGTCACCAAAAAGCACAACCGTTACCGCGAGCTTCTTCCCGGCCGCGCCTACGTACCACCACCCCCCTACGAAAAGCTCGATCCCCGTCGGATCACCGCCGAAGCCTTGCGACCGCTCGTCGGCCACCCCCTCAAAAAGATCATCGGCCTGGTCGATGGCCTCGGTCCCCGGCTCACCCGCCGGCTGGCGAGCCTCGCCGGCATCCCACTTGCGCAAACGGTCGACGAAGCCTCGCTGCCAAAGCTCGTCGAGGCGCTTGGCGAGCTGGTCTCGGACCCCTTCGATGCCGACGAGGAAGAAGGCGCCACCCGGGCCTTCACCGAAGAAGCCGCCGAAGCCCTGAGGCGCCCCCTGCTCGCTGCCCTGGAAAAGGAGCGGCGAACCCTCGAAAAGCGCCGCCAGGATCACCTTGAAAACCTGGCCCAGGAAAAGGACGCCGCCCGATTGCAACACCTCGGGGAACTCATCCTGGCCTATGCCCACCAAATCCCGCCCCAAAGCCGCGAGGTAATGCTCGTTGATTACGCCGAGGGTAAAAAGGTGAGGATCGAGCTCGACCCAAGCAAGACCCCGGTCGAAAACGCCCAGGCCTACTTCGCCAAGGCCAAAAAGAAGGTGGCGGCGGCCAAACGGGCCAAAACGCTTCTCAAGGTCACCGAAGAGAACCTCAAGCGTATCGAGGCGGAGATCGAGGCCCTCCGCGAGGCGCCGCCGAACGTGCTCAGGAAGCGGCTGAAAGCGTTCCGGCAGCAGCCGCCGGTGATCGGCGCCCGCCACCGCGCCCCCGGCGGTTTCGAGGTCCTGGTCGGGCGCAACGCCCGCGAGAACGAAGCCCTCCTGCGCCTGGCCAGACCCGACGACCTGTGGTTCCACGCCCAGGGGATTCCGGGGGCCCACGTCATCCTCCGCACCCAGGGCAAGTCGCCCCCGCTCGAGAGCCTCATCTTCGCCGCCCGCCTGGCCGCGTACCACTCGAGGGCCCGGGGCGAACAGAACGCGCCCGTGGACTACACGCGCAGGAAATACGTCCACAAGGTCAAAAAGGCGCCGCCGGGAACGGTCACCTACACCCAGGCGAAAACCCTCTTTGTCAGCGCCACCCTCCCCGAAGACCCGGAGACGGTGTAAGATGTGGGGCCGTGAAGCGGACGATGTTTTTCGCCAAGATCCACCGGGCCACGGTCACCCAGGCCGATCTCGACTACGTGGGCTCGATCACGATCGACCAGACCCTGCTCGAGGCCGCGGGCATCCTCCCCTACGAGCAGGTCGAGGTCTATGACATCACCAACGGCGCGCGCCTTTCGACCTACGCCCTGCCCGGACCCCGCGACTCGGGCATCATCGGCATGAACGGCGCCGCGGCGAGACTCGTCCAGCCCGGGGACCTGGTGATCATTGTGGCCTACGGTCTCTTCGACGAAGAGGAGGCCAAACAGATCGAACCAACCGTCGTCCTCGTCGACGAGAACAACCGCATCCTCGAAATCCGCCGCGGCTGACCGGACCGATGACGGCACGGCTCAGGACCTACCTCGAACTCATTCGCTTCGAACACACCATCTTCGCCCTGCCCTTTGCCTACGTGGGCATGCTGATCGCTGCCGGGGGCTGGCCGGGGTGGTCGGTCTTCTTCTGGATCACGCTGGCGATGGTCGGGGCGCGCAGCGCGGCCATGGCCCTGAACCGGCTCATCGACTGGCGCATCGACGCCCTAAACCCCCGCACCCGAAACCGCCACCTTCCACGGGGCTTGGTGAAACCCGGCGAGGTCCTGGCCTTATCGGCGGTGGGCCTTTTGCTCCTGACCCTGGCGGCGTTTAACCTCAACCCCCTCACGGCGCGCCTCTTACCGGTCGCCGTATTCTTCCTCACCTTCTACTCCTACACCAAGCGCTTCACCTGGACTTGCCACTACTGGCTCGGGCTGGTGATCGGGGCGGCGGCAGCCGGCGGATGGATCGCGGTGACCGGTGAGTTCAGCGCCCCGACCTACACCCTTTGGGCCGCGGTCGGCCTTTGGATCGCCGGGTTCGATATCCTCTACGCCACCCAGGACGAGGCTTTCGACCGGGCGCACGGCATCCACGCCATCCCCGCCCGCTTCGGCATTCCCCGTGCGCTCCAGATCGCCCGGGCCACGCACTTCCTGGCCTGGGTCTTCTTCCTTCTCACCGGCCTGCTGGCCAAGCTGGGCGCGTTTTATCTCGCCGGAGTGCTCTACACCGGGCTCGTCCTCCTCTTCGAGCACTGGCTGGTCAAGCCCAATGACCTCTCAAAGGTCGACGTCGCCTTTTTTCAGGCCAACGTCCTCATCAGCCTCGGCATGCTGGTCTTCGTGGTCCTCGAGGTACTGGCGTAAATACCGCCATACCGACTCGGGATCCGGCAGGCGGTAGCGAGCCCGGCTCGCGCCGGGGCCGACCTTCACCGTCACCGCCCCGGGAAGGGCAGCAAACATCTCCTCGTCGGTCGCGTCGTCGCCGATGATCACCGGCGTGTGCTGGGGGTGCCGCGAGGCGATCCGGCGCGCCGCCCGGCCCTTGCCGAAGCCCCTTGGCCGGACTTCGAGCACCTTCTTCCCTTCCAGAACTTCGAGCGAATCGGGCAGCTCCCGCGCCCAGGCACGAAGCGCCTCGAGGGCGCCGGCTTCGTCGGGGATGCCGCGGTAATGGAACGCGATCGCCAACGCCTTGTCCTCAACCCGAACCCCCGGCACCCGGGGCAAAGCCCGCCGGAGGGCCTCGAGGGCGGCCCGCGCCTTTTCATCCACCAAAGAGCGCACCTCGCCGCAGGTCTCCCCCTCTTCCATCCCGTGCACGCCGAAGACCCGCAACCCGCAGCGCCCGACGAGAGCCTCGAGGTCCCTGGCCCGGCGACCGCTCACGATATAGAGCGGATGGCGCCGGTTCAAACGATCCAGGAGGCGAAGCACCGCCCTCGGGGGTCTGGCCAGCTCGGGCCGCGGCGCAATTGGCACCAGCGTTCCGTCGTAGTCGAGGAGAAACACCGGACTTTCCACCCGGGGAGGCGTCATGACGCCTCCCCGACCAGGGCACCGACGAAGGCGTCGCGCCAGCGGTTGACGTCGAGGGCCCGGGCCCGGGCCAAAAGGGCCGAGCGGCGCTCGTCCCGATCCTCGGGATCGAGCGAGAGCACCTCGAAGATGGCCTCGGCGAGCCCCTCGCTGTCGTAGGGATTCACCAGAACCGCTTCGGGAAAGTAGCGGGCTGCTCCCGCGAACCGACTCAAAAGGGGCAGTCCCGCCCCGCCCACAACGTATTCCTGCACCACCAGGTTCATGCCGTCGCGGAGCGGCGTCACCAGGGCGGCATCGGCCGCGCGGTAATAGGCGAAAAGGTCACCGCGCCCGAGGGTCTCATAGCGGTGCACCAGCGCCCCCGGAAATCGACGCGAGATCGCCTTCACCTGGGCAAAGATCGCCTTTTTGAGCTCGCGGTAAGCGGGGAGCGAGGTCCGGCTCGGGGTGGTGAGCTGAAAAAGTCGCACCCGCTCCCGAAAACGGGGATAGCGAGCCAGAAAGCGCGAGAAGCCTTCCAGCCGCTCCACGATACCCTTGGTGTAGTCGAGCCGGTCGGCGCCGACCAGGATCAGCCGGCCTCCCGCGGCCTCGCGGATGGCGTGGGCCTTGGGTGCCGCCGCCTGGCGAAGCCTTCTGGCCTCTTCGGTGTCGATCCCGATCGGGAGCGCCACCACCCGAACCGTCCGTCCCCGGTGCCGGACAAAACCGTCACCCACCTCAGCGCCGAGGAGCGCCGCCGCAGCCGCCTGGAAGTGGCGCACGTATTCGGGGGTGTGAAAACCGACCAGGTCCGCCCCGAGGATGCCTTCAACCACCGCGGCCGCGGCGGGCAGGGCCGAGAAGATATCGAGGGAGGGCCAGGGGATGTGCCAGAAAAAGCCAATCCTCGCGCCTGGCCGCCGCTCGCGAATCATCCGGGGCGCCAGGGAAAGGTGGTAGTCGTGCACCCAGAACACCCCGTCGCCCGCATCCAGAGCGGATTCGGAAAAACGTCGGTTGACCGCCTCGTAAGCCGACCACCAGGCCCGCTTCCACTCGAACTTCTCCAGAAAACCGTGGGCCAGCGGCCACAGTGCGCGGTTGGCCAGCCCCCCGTAATACATGGCCACTTCACGGGGAGAAAGGGGCACCCGCACCACGCGGAGCCCGTCCACAACCACGGTGCCGCCTTCACCCCCCGGGTCCCAGGCCACCCAGGTGCCTCCGCCGACACGGAGCGCCGGGTAGAGCGCCGCGGCCAACCCGCCAACCGAGACCTGCCAGCCACCGGCGACCCGCCGAAGGGGCTCGCGGTTGGCCAGGACGATGAGTCTCATACCCACAGCCTAACCCCGGGAGAGATAAACCGCGGGCCCGGAGTGCCGGGCCCGCGGTAAGGTCCGCCTACGCGGGCTCAGTCTTTGTCTTTGCTCGCAGACGAATCCTCTGACTTCTTCTCCCCCGACTTCCGGTAATCGGTCGTGTGCCAGCCGGAACCCTTAAAAATGATGGCCGGCGGTTGGATCACGCGTTTGAGGGGTTCGCCGGTCTCGGGGTGCGCGCTGAGCGGCTCGTCATGGAAGCTTTGCTCGAACTCGTAGTACTCTCCCGTTTCCAGCCCCTTGTACACGTACACCGGCATAGCAGTAAGCATTTTGACACTCTTGCCCAAAAAGCGTCAAGAAACCTCCGGCACCCCGCCCGGCAGGGCGCTGGACGCGTGGCGCCGCTATAGTGATCAGCGTGGCGAGGACCAAACGTGAACTGCGCCATTGGGCCAAACGGCTGCGCCGGGAGCTCGACACCGCCCGTCTTTCCCGGCAGGCCCTCCCCCACCTCACCCGCGTTCTGGAGGGAAAACGCCGCATCCTCATCTACCACCCCCTGCCGGGCGAGCTCGACCCCACCC
>WIAM01000141.1 GCA_015519965.1 Thermaceae bacterium | reverse complement strand
GTCAGCTCGAAGTCGCGGTTCTCGATGGTGTAGCTGTGCTCGGTCAGGTTGTGGATCACCCGCTCGCCCACCCACTCGCGCAGGCGGGGGATCTTGGCCATCCAGCCGTAGGTGTTGGACTTGGCGCTCGAGGGCACCTCGGTGGCGATCTTGGGGTAGATGGGCTGGGCCTGGTCGAAGGCCTTCTGGAAGATCGCCTTGAAGCTGGTGCGGAGCGCGTTCAGGGTTGCGTCATTGACTTGCATCACTCACCTCCTAGAGGATCTCCACCCAGATCCCGTCGCTCTCGATACCGAGCACCTTGCCCGCGGCGCTGCGGGTCGCGGTGCCGTCGGTGGCGGCCACGGTCTCGTCGTCGATGATGTAGCAGGTCTTGCCCAGCGAGGCCTGGCCCACGGGATCGGTGGCGTCATTCTTGAACTTGAAGGTGCCGCGGCGGACGCGCACCGTCTTCGCCCCGGCAGCGCCGCCGGTGTTGTCCACGCTCTCTTCGGCGCGGCCCAGAGCCACCAGGCCGGTCGCGGTCTTGCCCGCGGTGGCGTAGCCGTTCTCGAGCACGACCAGGGCGCCCTGGTAGATCACCGCGTTCGCGGCCACGGGGACCTCGAGGTCCCGCACCACCGCGTCCGCGCCCATCTGGGGAGTGAGCCTCGGTCCAGTGAGTGCCATTAGTTACCTCCCTTCGCCTTGAGGTAGTCCACCTCCTCGAGGCCGAGCTGCACGAGCACCGCCCGCTCCTCGTCGGACAGCGCCGTGCCCTTTTCGGCCTCCTTCTTGCCCTCGGTCTCCACGTGCTTCGGCGCGTGCTCGAGGTAGGCCTTGAGGGTCTTGAGGTCCACGCCCTTGGCCCAACCCTCAAGGGCGGGCGGCAGCTTGCCCTCCTTCTTCGCGGCCTCGATGAGCGCTTCGCGCTCTTTGGCCTCGAGCTCGGCCTTCAGCTTCTGCACTTCCGCCTCCGCCGCCTCGGCCCGGGCCGCGCCCTCCTTCCAGGCCCTGATCACGCCAAGCATCTCGGCGGCGTCCTCCTTGCCGGTGAGGGCCTGGACCTCGGTGAGCGCCCCCTTAATTCGGGTGAGCGCCTCGAGGGCCTCGGCCTCGCCGGCGTCCTCCTTGAGCCCCAATGCCTTCAGTAAAACCTTCATGTTCTCCTCCCTTTCCCAGGGGGCCTTCGCACCCCACTGGTGGTAGTGCCGGGCGATGTGCTCCCGCACGGCTGGCAAATCCGCCTCAGGGATGCTTGCCCCGCCCCGCGCGCCCTGAAGCACGGCGGCGGCCGCCATCACCCCCTGGCGGTGCACCACAAGCCGCCCACCCTGCACGTCGTGGTGGGGCAGCTTGTAAGCGCCAAAGTTCTCCGGGTTTTCCCCGTCCACGTAGGCGAAGGCCCTGGCATACCTCGCCCAGTCGATGGTGTCCTTCTCGCCGCTCCCATCCCGGCTCGCCCAGCGCCGCACCCGGGCCACCGCCGCAGCGGCGTCCCAGGCCCCGTCCACCACCTCGCCGCCGGCAAAGGGCACCGCCTTGGCCACGAGCGGCTCCATGTGCTTGGTGGCGGGCAGGTTAACCAGAGCCACGTTGATGAGCTCGACGATCCGTCCCGCGTCGTCGGTGCGGAAGGTCGGCGAGAAGTAGCGGTACTCGCGGTTTTTGAGGAGCTCCTCGGCCCGCGGGGTCCACTCGACGTTGACCGCCCAGAGCCCGTCCGGGCGGACCTCGAGGTCAAACCACCCCGCCGCCGGCACCGGCCCGTTGGTCACCGGGTCGAAGGTCTGGTGCTCGTAGTCAATCGGCAGGCGGTTGCCATAGTCCTTCCAGGCCTCGATCACGCGCCGGGCCGCCTCCTCGTCGAAGAGAAAGCGGCCCTTGGTGGTCTCGATCTCGCCAAAGGGAAAGATACGGAACGCCTTGGGCGGGCCCGGGCCGACCTCGAGGGCCTCAAGCCGAACAATCTCCATCACGCCTCCTTTCCGTGGTAGACTGGACTTACAAACCCACCGGAGCGGGCCTGGGTTCCCGATGCTCCGGTGCAGGACGCCCGGCCGTCCAGGCGCGCCGGGCCTACTTCATTCCTTCCGCGCATAGCGCAAGAACCCCCTTCGCAGCGACCGAGCGAGTCGCTTCTCATCCGTCGCGTAAGCCGTCAACCCCACCAAAACCCCCCGGTGAAACTCGGCCACGAAGATCACCGGCCTGCGCTTGCCCTGCTCGGTGTAGGTGTAGACCTTGAGGTAAACCTGCCGGAACACCACCCGCCGCCCCCCAACCCTCTTCATCGGCACCAGCCAGAGCTCCTCGGGGTCGGTGATCAGGTCGTCGAGCCAGGCAAGGAAGCGCTCGCGGCCGTCGGGTTGAAGGTGGTCTATGAGCCGCCGGTCCACCACCACCGGCAGCCGCGTGGGGTCCTCGAGGTAAGCGGGCAGACCTCCGAGCACTTCGGCGAGCAGGGCCATGAAGCGCTCGGCCCCAACCTCGGCCACCGTGGGGAGGGGCTTCCTCGGAGCCTTTCGCTCGGGAAGGCGATCCGGTCTCCCGTAGCTCTTCCAGTCAGGCGGCTCACCGGCGAAGGCGAGCTCCCAACCCCCAGGGTCACCGATCCGCGCCCGGACCCCCCGGGCGTAGGTGTCGCCCCAGTCCTCGGCGTCGGGGGGCAGGCCGAAGCCCTCCTCGGGAGGCTCAGCGGTAGGGGTTTCGGTGATGCCGCGGCGCTTGGCGTCGGCTTCGGTGAGGGCGCGGATGCCCGAACGGCAGTTGAAGTGGAGTGGCGGGGTGTTGCTTTGCCACCAGGGGTCGTCGGCGGGCAGCACGGTACCGTCCCGCGCGCGGCAGATCGGGGTGGTGCGGGCATCGAGGACGGCGTCGTACATCCAGTAGGGGCGTGTCTTCCTGACCGCCGGGTGGTTGAGCTGGGCCCAGCGGCCGGCGGAGTAGGCGCTCTGCACGTTGGTGCGGAAGGCGGTCTCGAGGTGCCCTGGGTGGGCGTTTTGCATGCGCTCCCTCACCCGCTTTCGCCACTGGTCGAGGGTCTGGCCCTCCTCGAGGGCGTCGATCAGCGTCTGATGCAGCCAGGCCATGCGGTCGAGCTCGGCCACGCCGGCCATCGTGAAGGCCCGCCGCTTGGCCTCGGCGGAGAGGCGCTTGAACTCGCCGGGCAAAAGGGGAACCTTCCCCTCGAACCAGCGAATGGCCTCCTCGAAGCGGAGGGGGTCGGCGCTAACGCTCCACATCAGTCGAGGTCCCTCAACACCGCGTAGCGCCCGCCGAGCTCGGCGAGCAAAAGGGCCCGCTCGGCAAGGCGGGCGATCTCCTCGGGACTTGCTTCCCGATAATGGCGCATCAGGATCGCCCGGACCTCGT
>WIAM01000026.1 GCA_015519965.1 Thermaceae bacterium | reverse complement strand
GGAGACGATCTTCATCCTCGCCGCCACCCGGTGGTCGTTCGTCTCCTCCACCATGATCAAAGAGATCGCCCGGCACGGCGGCGACGTGGGCCGCTTCGTTCCCCCGCCAGCGGCCAGGGCGCTTCGCGAGAAGTTCAGGGAGGGCACGGCGTGGGGCGGGTAATCCGCGGCCTGGCCGGCGGCGGGACGCTCCGCGTGGTCGCAGCCGAAACCACCGATGTCGTCGAGGTAGCCCGCAGCCGCCACGATCTCTCCCCCACCGCGACCGCGGCCCTGGGGCGCGGTCTCACCGGCGCCGCCCTCCTCGCCCACCTGCTGCTTAAGGGTCCGAGAGAGCGCCTCACCCTGCGCATCGACGGGGACGGCCCCCTGGGCGGGTTGATGGCCGAGGCCGACTTAAAAGGGCGCCTTCGGGGCTACGTCCGCCAGCCCCGAGCCGAGGTCCCCATCTCGCCCCAGGGCAAGCTCGACGTCGGCCGTTTGGTCGGCCGGGGAACGTTGCAGGTCATGCGCACCCTCCCATCGGGCGACCTCCACGACTCCACGGTGCCGATCGTCTCCGGGGAGATCGCCGAGGACCTCGCCCACCACCTGCTCAAATCGGAGCAAATCCCCTCCGCCGTCCTCCTCGGGGTGCGGGTGGGCACCGATCACTCGGTCGAGGCCGCCGGCGGCGTCATCGTCCAGGTGCTTCCCGGCGCCCCCGAGGATGCGATCGCGGCGCTCGAGGCGAACCTGAAAGCGATCCCCGGCTTTTCGGGGCTCCTCTTCGAGCAGGGGCTTGAGGGGGCTCTTGAAGCCGTCCTGGCGGGCCTGGATTTTTCGCCCCTGGCGAGCGACTTCAGCCTCGAGTTCGCCTGCCGTTGCAGCCGCGAGAAGGCGCTCAGGGCCATTCGCTTCTTTCCCGAAAGTGAGCGCGAGGCGATGGCCCGGGAGGGCGGGGCCGAGGTGCGCTGCCACTGGTGCGGCGCTGTGTACCACCTGAGCCCGGAGGAGATCGTGGCCCCCGATCCGCTCGAGGGCTGACAGACGACTGTTTGGCCTCACCGGCCTAGCCTTCGGCCAAGGCGGCGCGCAGGATCTCGCCCGCGGCCTCTTCCGGCGTCTTCTTGCCCTCCGCCACCTCGTTGAGGAGGGGCGTCGCGTCCTGGCTCATCCGCCGCCCCCACTCCTGGATCACCGCCTGGATTTCAAAGCGGGCCCGCTCCAGCCGGTGGGCCTGGAGCTGTCCGGTGGCCTCGAGGTGCGCCCGGTGTTCGCGAATGGCATCCAAGAGTTCGGCCGCCCCCTGACCGCGGCTGGCCACCGCGGTCAGGATGGGAACCTTCCACCCCCCGGGATGGGGCGGGGCCAGCTCGAGCGTGGCCCTCAGCTCTTCGATGAGCCTCGGTCCCCCGGGGAGATCGAACTTGTTCACCACGATCACCTCGGCGATCTCCATGACCCCGGCCTTGAAGGCCTGGACCGCGTCGCCAGCAGCCGGCGTGAGCACCAAAACGGTGGTGTCCGCCACCCGGGCAATGTCGACCTCGCTCTGGCCAACCCCCACCGTCTCGATGAAGATCCAGTCGAAACCGAAGGCCTCGAGCAGCGCCAGCGCCCCCACCGTCGCCCCGGCCAGACCGCCGAGCGCGCCCCGGCTGGCCATCGAGCGGATGAAGACCCCTTCGTCGGCGTAGTGGCGCATCATCCGGATACGGTCCCCGAGCACGGCTCCGCCGGTGAATGGGCTCGAGGGGTCCACAGCCAGCACCGCCACGCGCTCCCCCGCCGCCCGGGCCACCTCGATGAGCCGGTCAGCGAGCGTGCTCTTGCCCGCCCCCGGGCTGCCGGTAAGCCCGACCACCTTGGCCCGCCCCTTACCCCGGAGTTGCTGCAGCAGGGCGACGCCAAACGGGTGTCCCGATTCCACCAGGGTGATGGCCCTGGCCAGAGCCCGGCGGTCGCCACGGGAAAAACGTTCGATGAGTTCTTCGAGCCGCATGGTTCAGGGATGAACGAAGACCGGCAGGGTGGCCCGCTCGAGCACTTCGCGGGTCACCGATCCAAGGAACCTCGCCTCGCGGGAACGGCCGATGAATACCGCGTCGGCACCGATCTCCTCGGCAAAGGCCAGCAGGGTCTTAGCCGCCTCCCCCTCGCGGATCGCCGGCTCTGCCCCGTGGGCGCTCGCGATCCGGGCCACTTCTTTGGCCAGTTTTTCCATGTAGTCGTGGCCGAGCACATCCCGGGGGTCGGGCATGTGCACCGGAATCGGGGGCTCGGAGATGGGTTCGACCACGTGGAGCAGGGTGATGCGGGCCCCCGAAGCGTCGGCCAGGCGTCGGGCCAGGCTCAACGCCCGTAGCGAGGGCTCGGCCAGACCGCTGGCCACCAAGAGCCGTTTGAAGGGCCGAACGGTGCCCTCGGCGCGCATCACGGCGACGGGCTTGCCGGAAACCTCGATCACGCGCTCGGTGACCGAGCCCAGCAAGCGCTCAAGCAACCCCTCGGGACCGTGGGTCCCCATGACCACCAGATCGGCGGCCTTGGCGTGGCGAAGTATGGTCGCGAGCGGCTTGCCGAACTCAACCCGGACCTCGGCCTCGGCATCGAGCGCCCGCAGCCGCTCGTTGAGGTAATCGATCAGCTGGTGGCGCCTGGCCTCGAAGGACTCCGCCAAAAGCTCGTCCCAGAAATCACCGTAGACCTTGCTCCGCAAGGGGTCTTCCACCACGTGCAGGAGCGTGAGGTCCACCTCGAGGAGCGCCTTGATCACCTCGACGAGCTCGAAGGCCCGCTCCGAGGCATCGGAAAAGTCGGTAGGGAAAAGGATTCGCATCATGAACCTCCCAGCGCCGTTACCGCCACCTCGACCGAAACCCCTTTGGGCAGGCTGGCCACCCCGACCACCGCCCGCGCCGGGTACGGCGCATCGAAGAACTCAGCGTAGACCTCGTTAAAAATCGGGAAGTTGGCCATGTCGGTGAGGTAGGCGGTGACCTGAACCACCCGGTCAAGGCCCGATCCTGCGGCCTCGAGGACCGCCCGCACGTTGGTCAACACCTGCCGGACCTGGTCGGCGAAATCGCCCTCCACCAGCTCACCGTTTGGACGCAAGGGAATCTGGCCTGAAACGAACACGAAGCCGGCCGCCTTCACCGCCTGGCTATAGGGCCCGATCGCCTGTGGCGCGCGCTCGGTACGTACGGTTTCCATGTTCCTAACTTACCTCAACGCTGCCCCCAAAGGACGTAGGCGAGCAGCAAAAGCCACAGCACGAGCAACCCGACCTCCACCAGGTAGCTCCGCCGGCGGGGATGGGGCAAGGCCAAAACCGCGTCGCCGCTCCGCGAGCGGATGTAGACCGGCTGATCCCCGGCCAGGGCCAGGGCATAGGGCTTGTTGGCATCGCCCTTCACATCGCGGATGCCGACGACCAACGCCGTGATGTTGTCGGGACCGCCCCAGGCGTTGGCCAGCTCGATCAGCTTCTCGACCGCGACCGACGGAGGCTCCTGGGAGAGCACCCGGGCCAGCGTCTCTTCCCCGACCACGCCGTGCAGCCCGTCGGTGGAGAGCAAAAAGACATCGCCCGGCCGCAGCCTGAGGCCGAGCAGGTCGACCTCGACTTCGGGAAAGGTGCCAAGGGCGTTGGTGATGACGTTGCGCCAGCGGTGGGTCCGGGCCTCCTCAGGACGCAAGAGGCCCTGGCGCACCCGGTCGGCGACCCAGGAGTGGTCCTGGGTGAGCTGAACCAAAAGGCCATCGCGCAAGAGGTAGGCCCGCGAGTCACCAACATGGGCGACCAGGCCGAAGGGCGCGTCGATGGCCAGCAAGGTGGCGGTGGTGCCCATGCTCTCCCCTTCCTGCAGGTGCGAGGCCTCGTAGATCCGGCGGTTTGCGGCCTCCAGGGCCTCGACCAGCAGCCCCGGGGAGATGGTTTTTCCCTCCAGGACGGAGAGCGCCGTTTCAATGGCCAGCTTGGCGGCGAGCTCGCCCTGGCTGTGGCCGCCCATGCCGTCGGCGATCATGAAAACGCCCCCGCTGGGGGTAAAGGCGTAGCCGAAGGCGTCTTCGTTTCGCTCGCGCTTCCGACCGGGATCCGTAGCGGCAGCCACCAGCAGCGGCGGCTTGCCCTCGAGTTCGGGCATGCCCAAATTCTATATCGATCCCCCGACCGGTCGTCTTCAGGGCAAACGCCGCAGCGCTTCGTTGATCTTTTCCAGGCCCTGGGTGTTGCCTTCGGCCACCTCCGCCGCGCACACCGCCAGGTACTCCTTCAAAAACAGCGCCGCCGCCGACTCCATGGCCCGCTTAGCCGCGCTCATCTGGGTCAGAACCTGGTCACAGGGCCGCCCCTCGTCGATCATCTTTTGTAGGCCGCGAATCTGCCCTTCGATGCGCCGCAGGCGTTTTTGCAGCGAGGTGAGGGTTTCGTCACCGAGATCGTGCGTCCGCATGTCCGAAGTATACCATTACCCCCTATGAGAATTAGCTAAGGGATTCTTCCCCCAGTTCTTTCAGCCGGGCCCCGAACAACTTGGTCAGGTGCTGCACCCGCGGGTCCTTAAGCCAACCGGCGTCACGCCGCACCGGCTCGCTCGGAGCCTCCCCTTTAGGGGGCGCCGGCTCCGGCTCGGGGGGTGGAGGCGGTGGGGCCGGTTCGGGCCGCGGATGCGGCTTGCCCGGCGGCGACGGCTCGCCACCGTCGCCTTCGTCTTCCTCGAGGACCACCTCGACCTCCTCGAGGCCAAGGTGTTGCTTGGCGGCGCTCACGAGCGAGGCCTTGGCCGCTTTGGCCCGTTCATAGTGGAAGCGATAGGTTTGGGCAAAGGCGAGCACCAAGGTCTTATCCTTGAGCCTCGGACGCGCCTCGCGGACGAACGCCCTGTGCATGGGCTTTAGGGCACCGAGGAAACGCCTGTAGTCGGTGGGATCCAGCCCCGAGGGGCCTTTTTTTTCGGTCGCCTCCGCCGCTTTTTCCGGCGCACTTGGGGTCGCGGCGGGCTTTGCCTTTTCCTCAACCGGCGCCGGTCTCGGGGGCGCCCCGGGGTGGAGGGCGTGGTAAGCCCTGAGCACGGCAAGTTCGAGCGTCAGGCGGTCCTCGTCCTTGGCCAAACGCTCATCAGCCTCGTCAAGCGCCAGCATGGCCCGGATATACGCCGCGGCCTCGGCACCGGGCGTGGCGTAGAGGCGCCTGCGGAATGCCGATTTGAGCTCCCGGACGACCGTCCTCGGCGCGTATCCGGAAACATAGAGGCGCTCGACTACGGCCAGCGCGGCTTCGACATCTCCCCCCAGGAAGTTCGCAACCGCCTCGTCCAGAAGGTCCTGGGGCGGCACGCCCAGCATGGCCTCGACATCCGCCAGCGAGAGCCTGGCCTTCCCCAGGGCCAAGAGCCGCTCGAGCAGGCTCTCGGCGTCGCGCATCGCCCCTTCGGCCACCCGCGCGACCAAACGGAGCGCTTCCGGTTCCACCTCGAGACCCTCGGCCCTGGCGAGCTCGGCGAGTTTGGCCACGATCTCGTCGTCGCGCAAACGCCGGAACCGAAAATGCTGGGTCCGGCTCTGAATCGTCGCCGGCAGCCGCTCGGGCTCGGTGGTGGCAAAGATGAAGAGCACATGGGGCGGGGGCTCCTCAAGCGTCTTCAAAAGGGCGTTGAAGGCGCTTTTTGACATCATGTGGGCTTCATCAAGGATGACCACCTTCTTCGGCGCCAATACCGGGGCGAGCAAGAGACGCTCTTTGAGCTCCCTTACGTCGTCTACGGAGTTGTTGCTCGCGGCGTCGATCTCCAGCACGTCGGGGTGCCGCCCCTCACGCACCGCCCGGCAGTGCCCGCATTCGCCGCAGGGGCGCGTCTCAAGTTGACCCTCGCACCCCACGGCCATGGCCAAGAGGCGGGCGACGGTGGTCTTACCCACGCCCCTCGGCCCGGAAAACAAATAGGCATGCCCAAGGCGGTCCTGGCGGATGGCGTTCTCGAGCACTTCCTTCACGTGCTCCTGTCCGACCACCGCCTGGAAGGTTGCCGGCCGCGCCCGGCGGTATAGCTGGGTCCGGCTCTGAATCGTCGCCGGCAGCCGCTCGGGCTCGGTGGTGGCAAAGATGAAGAGCACATGGGGCGGGGGCTCCTCAAG
>WIAM01000140.1 GCA_015519965.1 Thermaceae bacterium | reverse complement strand
GGCCCTCGAGGAACCGGAAGAGGTCGGCGAGCACCGCGCTGGCGGTGGCGGTGCCGCCCGCGCCCGGCCCCTTGATCACCACCTCGCCCAGGGCGTCGCCCCGGTAGAGGAGGGCGTTTTGGACGCCGTGGGAAAAGAGGGGATGGGTTGACGGGACCTTCACAGGACGGACCTTCGCCTGCCACTGGCCGTTTTCGCCAAAAAGGCTCGCCACTAGACGGATCGGCATGCCCTGGTCCGCGGCCTCCATGACCTCGCGCGCGTGGAGGTGGGTGATCCCGCGGGTGTTGGAGCGGACCGCCTCCCAGGGGAATTCGGGATCGACGAGGAGCCGCGCCAGCACGGTGAGCTTGTGGGCGGCGTCGATCCCGGCCACATCGAAGAGCGGGTCCTCTTCGGCGTAGCCCTTTTGCTGGGCTTCTTTGAGCGCTTCGGCAAAGCCGTGCCCGGCTTCCATCCGCGAAAGGATGTAGCTCGAGGTGCCGTTCAAAATCGCGTGGAGCTCGAGCGTGCGGTTGCCCTTGAGCGCGTCGGCGGCGAGGCCAACGGCTGGTGTGCCGGCCATGACCGCGGCTTCGTAGTAAAGCATGCCGTCTTCGGCGAAGGGCCTGAGCGCGTCCCAGGCTTCGGCCAGGAGCGCCTTGTTGGCGGTGATGACCGGGAGTCCCTGTTCCAGGGCGTACTCGACCAGTTCGTGGGCGCGCCCGGTGCCGCCGATGAGCTCGACGACCAGGTCGGCCTCATCCAGCAGGGCGCTCGGGTCGGCGGTCAGGAGGTTGCTCGGAACCCATTCGGGCCTGGGCTTTTCGGTGTCGCGAACCAGGATACCGGTGAGCTCGAGGTCCACCGAGAGGGCCTCGAGGCGGTCTTTGTGCTCATCGAGCAGCTTAAGAAAATATGCGCCGACCGTCCCGGCGCCCAGTAGGGCGATGCGAAGGCGATCCATATCGGGATTATACGGAGCTTCGGGAGGGAAGCCCCGGTGTGGTAGAATGAAGTTGCCTGGGGGCGATCCTGGGTTCGACGGGGGTCACCGAAGGTGTGGGTGCGAGCCGAGGTGCGGGTGGCCTCGTAAAAAACCCGCAAGTTGACAAGTGCCAACGACAACGGCACCTACGCTCTGGCGGCTTAATCCCCGCCAACCCGTCGGATAGCCTGCCGGGGGCTCATCTGACGGGTTCCCAAAGCCCGGCTGGCCGAGGCGAGGCCCCCTAAGCCTTGGCGAGACATCAAGGGGGCTCGGCCCTGACCGCCTGTCCGTGGGCCAAGTCAGGGCGACACTGAATACGCGGACTACGCTCGTAGATCCCCACTGGAGGGGCTCTCGGACGCGGGTTCGAGTCCCGCCGCCTCCACCAAAGCCCGGCCAAGCGCCGGGCTTTTTGATGGTGGTAGAAAAGGGCTATGAAAAAGCTCAGCCTGCTCGAGGTCGTCGCGCTGGCCGTAGGGACGATGATCGGTGCCAGCATCTTCACCATGCTAGGTCTCGGTGCCGAGATCGCCGGCCGGAACCTGCCCCTGGTCTTCGTGCTCTCGGGATTGCTGGCGTTTTTGGTGGGGTATTCCTATGCCAAGCTTGGTTCGCGGATCGTTTCCAACGCCGGGCCGATCTCCTTTGTTGTGGCGGGGTTTGGCGACGGTGTGGTCAGCGGGGCGCTCGCGATCTTGATGTGGTTCACCTACGTCGTCTCCATCGCCCTTTTCGCCAAGGGATTCAGCGGTTACTTCCTGCCGCTTCTCGGTCTGCCACTCTCTCCGCTGGGCCTGGGCCTGACCGAGACCGGCGCCATTTCGCTCTTCGTGGCTCTGAATTTTTTCGGGGCCAAATCGGTGGGGCGGGCTGAGTTTTGGATCGTCGTGGTGAAGCTGCTCGTACTCGGGCTTTTCGTGGTGGTTGGCTTGGCTGCGGTGCGACCGGAGTGGATCGTGCCGGGCCTCGACGCCACCCACCTGGGGGCGACGCTCTCGGCGGTGTCGATTTTCTTCCTCTCCTACATGGGCTTTGGTCTGGTCACCAATGCCAGCGAGTCGGTGGAAAACCCCGAGCGAACCGTGCCGCTCGCCATCTACCTGGCGATCGCGATAGCGGCTGTGGTGTACGTCCTGGTCGCGGTGGTGGCGGTGGGAACCCTTCCACTTTCCGTCCTGATCCAGGATCAGGAGTACGCCCTGGCCCGGGCCGCCGAGCCGACGTTGGGGCGCTTCGGGTACGTCTTGGTGTCGGTGGGGGCGCTGTTTTCGATCGCCTCGGCGTTGAACGCCACCCTCTATGGCGGGGCCAACGTGGCCTATGCCCTGGCCAAGGATGGTGACTTACCAGAGATCTTCGAGCGAAAGGTCTGGTTTGGGACCACCGAGGGTCTCTACATCACCGCCCTTTTGGGGCTCGTGCTGGCCCTGGGCTTCGACCTCGCGGGGATCGCGGGCATGACGAGCACGGTGTTCATGGTGATCTACCTCTTCGTTATCGCTACGCACGGTCGGTTGATCGCCAAAGGGCTGGTTCCCGGCCGGACCTGGGTGGTGACGCTGGCCTTCCTCACGGTTTTGGTGGCGTTCTTTGCCCTCGAATCGTACCAGTGGCGAACCAGCCCGGCGGCATTCTGGACCACCCAGCTGGCGTTCGTCCTGGCGCTGGCCCTCGAGGCCGTCTATCGAGCTACGCGGGGCCGGAAGCTTTCCCTCAAGGGGATCCCAGGATCTCCAGGTGTGACTGGGCCTCGGTCGTGACCACCGGGCCGCTGGCTTCCAAGAACACGTTGATCTCGCTCCGAATGCCAAAGGGGCCCGGATACACCCCGGGTTCAACGGTAAAGGCAAGGCCGGGGACGAGGGGGCGGGTGTCGTGGGTTTCCAGGTCGTCGAGGTGCGTCCCGCCGCCGTGGGGGCTTCGCCAGCCCAGGTGGTGACCGGTGCGGTGGCGGATCGCGGTCTCGAACCCGTGGTCGCGCAACACCGCCCGCGTGGCCCGGTCGACTTCAAAGCCCAGCGGGTAACGTCCGGCCGCGTAAGCCTCGCGCACATAGGCGACCGCGCGGTCGCGCGCCTGCCTGACCGCCTCGAACGCCCGAACAACTTCCTCGCCGGGCGCCCAGGCCGCCATCCAGGTGATGTCGGCGTAGGGGCCACCGGCGGTTTTCGCCCAAACGTCGAGCAAAACGACCTCACCGGGCGCGAGCCTTCTGTCGGCGGCCTCGCTCGGCGCGTAGTGCGGGCTCGCCGCGTGGTCGCCAAAGGCCACGATCGGCGGATGGTCCGTTTGCAAACCCCCTTCGGAGAGCACCCGGAGCATCTCGCGCTGGATTTCGAGTTCGCTCGGCGGGTCAGCCGGCAGGCGGCGCCGCAAAAGCTCGAGGGCGGCGTCCTTCGCCGCGAGAACGCCCCGGGCCGCCTGCAGATGGGCGCGATAGGCCTTTTGATCCCAGGTCTGGAACTGGAGGAGGACCGTGGCGTCGGAGACGACTTCGACGCCGAAGCTGCGGATGAGTTCGAGCGTACCGCCGTCGATTCGGGAAAGGTAGGGGATCTGCCCCCCGGGGCTGTAGGTCATGGCCAGCCGGGATAAGGACTCGAGCGCCGCGGCGAGGGCGTCGCGAAGCTCGCTCCAGCTCGTGTAGCGCACGACCTCGCCCGCAAGACGGGAGGCGAGGTGATCGGCCTCGATGGCGTGAGCGATGAGCACCGGTTCGCCGCGTTTGGGAACCAGATAGAAAAAACGCCTCGTCAGGTGGAGGTCCTCAAGGCCAAGGGCCTCGAGGACCGCCGGGTTCTGACCCGCGAAGTCGTAGGCCAGCCAGGCGTCGGCGCCGGTCGCTTGGAGTCCCTTTTGAATCTTGGTGATCACGCTTTCAGTGTAACCGGGGTCATACACGCCCGGGGCGCTCACCTGGGATAGTTGGTGGCAGAGGGGTATGAAAGGGAGGGTGCGATGATCGAAGTGACCCCAAGGGCACTGCTTGAGGCTCAAAACGTTCTTCAGCGCCTGGGTGCCAAGCAGGCGGCGATCCGGATTTTGGTCAAGACGCAGGGTTGCAACTGCTCGCGCTACCGGATGGCGATCGACGACGAAGTGCGGGAGGGGGATCGGGTCCTCGAGATCGAGGGCGTCCGTTTCCTCCTCGATCCCAAAAGCGCCGCCGCCCTCGAGGGCGGGGTGCTGGATTTTGTCGACGAGGGTCACCGGCGGGGGTTCGTCATTCACGGGGGCGCCGAGGCCGAACACCACCACCATCATCACGACGGTGGGTGCGGCTGCGGCCACCACTGAGCCAGTAGAAGAAATATGAAAGCCGCCCAGCGGACTGCTGGGCGGTCTTTGGCGGGCCGTGGAGGACTCGAACCCCCAACCCCCGGTTTTGGAGACCGGTGCTCTACCAGTTGAGCTAACGGCCCCCGTGCCAAGGGGGATTTTAGCACGGGGGCTCTGGCTTGGCTAGGGGAGTGAAGGGCTGAGCCTTGCGAGCGTCGCCTGGTTCAAGGAAAGCCACCAGCCCCGCTCGCGCCTATGCCGTACCTTGGAGGTGTGCGCCGAGCCGCTGTCCTTTTTCTCCTGGTGCTCGCTGGCCTTGCCCTGCTGTTTTGGCGGGTCAAACCGGGCGTCGCCGGGCTGCCTGAGCCGTATGACGCGTTGGTGCTGGCCTTGAAGGCGCGTGACGTTGAGGGTCTTCGCAAGCTTGCCAAGAGCGACGCCTACGCCCGCGTGGTGGCGGCCAGGGCCTTGGCCGAGATGCCGGCTCTTTCGGAAAGCGAGCGGCTCGGGTATGTGCAGATCGTGACCGACTTCGAGGGGCGGCGGGCTTACGCCTGGGCGGCAGAGCGCTACGAGGCTCTGGGCGAGCTGGAGCGGGCGGCGGCGCTTTGGACCCGCTTGCTGCCCGAGGCCAAGGCGAAGGCGGCGCTTTTGCGGCTCGCCGATTCGGGGAGCCTCGCCGCCCTCGAGGGTCTGCTCAAGGCGAGGGCCTACGCCGAGGTGCTCGCGCTGGCGCCCCGGGACCGGCCCGACCTCAGGGCCCGGGCGTTGCTGGGGCTCGGGCGGGTGCGCGAGGCGCTCGTTCCCCTTCGGGACTGGGCCAAAACCTCGCGCTCCGGCCGTCTGGCCCTGGCCGATGCCCTTTTGGCTCTGGGTGAGCGAGGGGCCGCCCTCGATCTTTACCAAAGGCTCGGGGGCGCCGCCGGCGCTTGGGGCGAGGCCCGCGTCTACCAGGCCGAAGGCGAGGTCCAGGCCGCCGTTTCCGCCTACCTGCACGCCGGTGCGAGGGGGCAGTTCGCGGCTGCGGGGTTGCTCGAGGCCAGCGACCCGATGCGGGCGATTGGCCTTTACCTCGAGCTCGCGAGCGGGCGGTCGCGATACGCCGACGACGCGGCGTTTCGGGCCTGGGTGCTCGCCGGCCGGTTGGGACGGGACGACCTCCGTCAGCAGGCCTATGACCGGCTGAGCGGCGGGCTCGGGCTGCTCGCGGGGAAACCCTTGGCCCCGATCTCGGTCCGTCCGCGAACGCTGGCCCCCCCGGCTGGCCTGGACACCGTCGAGTCGCTCCTCGCCGCCCGCCACAAGGCGTGGGCTTTGGGCGAGGTACGTTGGCGCGGGCAGGGGGCCAGAGGGGAGGCGCGGCTCGCTTGGGCCTGGACGTTGTATGCGCTCGGCGACGTCCGCGGTGCGATGCAGCTGGCGGCTGGCTTTGAAGGGCGGGAAGCGATTTTGCTCCGCTATCCGCGGCCCTACTTCGATGCGGTAGAGCGGGAGGCCGACCGGAACGGGATCGACCCCTGGTTGATCTACGCGGTGATGCGCACCGAATCGGCGTTCGATCCCCGGGCGTTGAGCCCTACCGGGGCGAAAGGGTTGATGCAGTTCATCGATGCCACCTGGCGCGAGGTCGCTGGCTGGTTCGGGGAGTCTCCGGGCGACCCCTATGACCCCGAGACTTCGATCCGCTATGGCGCACGCTATCTGGCGTGGCTGCTTCGGTATTTTGGCGGTCGGTTGCCGGAAGCGATCGTGGCGTATAACGGTGGCCCGGGCTACGTCCGCCGTGGCATTCGCGCCCACGGCAGCTTTGAAGATTTCCTACGCTTTGCCCGCGACGAGCCGAGGGAATACCTGGCCAAGGTCATGGCCAGTTACAGCATTTACCGCGCGCTCGCGCCCCTATCCTTTAGGCCTCCACCGTTCGCGGCACGTCTTGCCTCAACGCGAGGAGGTTTTCCCTGGCCTTTTTGATGATGGCCCCGCCGAGGAGTTCATCCCCGCTGTAAAACACCGCCGACTGCCCGGGGGTGACGGCGAAGGCCGGCTCGCGAAACGCCAGGGTGATGCCGTTTTCGCTGACGTTCACCACCCGGGCGGCGACCGGGCGGGCCTGGTACCGGATTTGCACCAGGATTTCCTCCGGCCATGACTCGAGGGGTTGGATGGCGTTCAGGGCCACGCCCTCGAGGCCGAGCCACATGGCTGCCTCACGCGGTCCCACGTAGAGGGTGTTGCGCTCGATGTCCACCCGGACCACGTATCGCACCCGGTGGCTCTGGAAGAGGCCGAGGCCCCGTTTCTGGCCCACGGTGTAGAGGTGGGCCCCCTGGTGCTGGCCGATCACCTCCCCGCTCACAAGGTCCACCACCGGCCCGGGGCTTCCCCCGAGCCGCTGGAGCAGGAAGTTCTTGGGGCTTTGCTGGACGAAGCAGAGGTTTTGACTCTCGGGCGTTCCGGCGACCACCAGACCGTGTGCTTCGGCCATGGCACGGATTTCGGCTTTGAGCATCGATCCGAGGGGGAAGAGGGTTCTCTCCAGTACCCTACGCTCGATGGCCCAAAGGAAGTAGCTCTGATCCTTTCGGCGGTCGCGTCCCCGGAAAAAGCGCGTTTCCCGCCGTTCCAGGTAGTGACCGGTGGCGATGTATGCGGCGCCGATCCGGTCGGCCACCTGCAAGAGCCCGCTCAGTTTGACGAACGGGTTGCAGCGGACGCAGGGGTTTGGGGTCTGGCCGCGGGCGTGCGCCTCCAGGTAGGGCTCGATGACCTGGCGACGGAAAACCTCCTGGGCGTCGACGACGACGAAGGGGATGCCAACTTGCCCGGCCACCCGCGCGGCCCGGGCTTGCGCCGCGGTATTGCAACAGGAGTTTTCCGCTTCCCCGGACTCGAGCTTCAGCATGACCCCGACCACGTCGAAGCCCGCGTCTTTAAGCAGCAGGGCCGCGACGGAGGAGTCCACCCCGCCCGACATGCCGAGGACCACCCGATCGCTCACGAGCTCTCAGTCTACCCGTTGGCGGGTGGTCACAAGGTGAGCTCGATCGGCGACCGCCTCGGTCGCGGCTTTGGAAGATGGAACGTTGAAAACCGCGCGAAACCCCCTTAGCCTCGAGGGAGCGATGGCACTCAAGATCAAGCGGGCCTACGAAGGGCCGGACCCGACCGACGGCGTGCGCATTCTGGTCGATCGTTACTGGCCAAGGGGGCTTTCTCGATCGGCGCTTCAGGTCGATCTCTGGCTGAAGGCGGTCGCCCCGTCAGAGGATCTGCGCCGCTGGTTTGCCCACGACTGCGAGCGGTGGGAAGCCTTTAAGGCCAGGTACTTCGCCGAGCTCGATCGAAACCCCGAGGCCCTGAGGCCAGTCCAGGCTGCCCTGGCCCGGGGGCCGGTGACGCTGGTCTACGCCGCCAAGAACGAACGTTGCAACCACGCTCGGGCGCTGGCGGAATATTTGCGAAGCCGGCAGGCTTAAGTAGCCCGCGCTGGCTTTTTGCCGCGGCGGGCTTCCAGGGAAGGGCAAAAGGCCGCAAATCTGGCGTCGGCGATTAGGCCACCAGGCGCTCGCGGTCGGAGGTGCCCAGCGCGGCCTTGGTGCTCTCGATGGCCACCTCGATCATGTCGTCGGTGGGCTCGTCCACGGTGAGCGCCTGGAATTGAAACCCGAGCCAGCGCAGCGCCCGGCTGAATGGGTCGTCGTGGGACGAGGAGTAGCGGAGCATCTCGAAGGCGACCGCCGCGACCAGCGGCAAGAGCACCACCCGCCCCGCCAGCCGCCACCAGAGAATTTCGGCGTGGGGCAAAAAGCTGTAGACGAAGATCGAGGCCACGATAACGAAGGCGATGAACGTGGTCCCGCAACGGGGGTGGAAGCGGGGCTGGGCCCGGACGTTCTCGACCGTCAGCGGCAGGCCGAGGCTGTAGGCGTGGATGGCCTTGTGTTCGGCGCCGTGGTACATGAGGAAGCGCCGGGTATCCTGGAAACGGCGGAGAAAGAGGAGGTAGCCGACAAGTAGACCGGTTTTGATGAGGCCGGCGACGCCGTTGTAGAGCCAGGGGGCGTTCTTGGCATCGGTAAAAAGCCCGGCGACGAACGCCGGCAAAACGATGAAGAGCAGGATGCCGACCGCCGTGCTC
Organism: Thermaceae bacterium; assembly: GCA_015519965.1. Lineage (GTDB taxonomy): Bacteria > Deinococcota > Deinococci > Deinococcales > Marinithermaceae > WFXV01. The sequence continues at coordinate 3,291 of WIAM01000140.1, read as the reverse complement.
AGGGCCATCGTGGCGTAGAGCGACCCCTTGCTCAACGCGGGTCCGTCGTCGCCTTCGGCGAGCTGGGCGCTTTTGGCCAGTGCGGTGTAGGAAACTGCAAGCGCGTCAAAAAGCGCGATCACGCCCCGAACCAGGGGTAAACGCGCCCAGGCGTAGCGGGAGGCGAGCGAGGGTTCCTCGTGGCGCTCGACGTGGATTTCTCCGGAAGGGAGCCGGACCGCGAGGGCCCAGGCATCCGGGGCTTTCATCATCACGCCCTCGAGGGCGGCACTTCCACCAATCTGCTTCACGTCCGTATTTTCCTATGTTTTGACCCTTTTGTCGAGGAATTTTTGCATGCTATGCTCAAAAGCATGATGAAGATCGACATTCGTTCGGCCCGGCGTCCGCTCGAGGCGCTTCCCGCCCGCATGCGGGCCGTCGGCGTGGTGGCTGGAGCGCTCACCGAAGAAGGCCTGGCGCTCGACGAGACGCTCGGCGGACAGCTCAGCGCGACGCTGAGGCGCAGCAAGTTCAAGGGCAACGTGGGGGAGACCCTCACCTTGGTCCAGGGGGAAACCTTCGTGCTCCTCGTGGGGCTTGGAGGCAAGCGCGGGGTGTCGGCGGACCGCGTACGCCGCGCCGGGGCGGTGGTGGCCCGGGAAGCGCTTCGCCTGAAGGTCCGGGAGGTGGCGGTTGAAAACTTCTTCGCCGACCGTTTGGGCAAGGCGGAGGCCAGCTATGCGCTGACGGAAGGGCTCTATCTCGGCAGCTACCGTTTCGTGAAATATAAATCCGGCGAGCGACCGCCGCGCGTTCGTTACTGGATCGCCCGAGGCCGCGGCCGATCGGTGGCCGAAGCCCTGGTGATGGCGGAGGCCACGGCCTTTGCCCGGGATCTGGTCAACGAGCCCCCCAACGTCCTGACGCCCGAGGCGCTCGCCGAGCGGGCCCGGAGCCTGGCCGAGGCCTCGGGGTTGGAGATCGAGGTTTTAGGACCGGAAGAGATGGAGGCCCTGGGCATGGGAGCGTTGCTCGCGGTGGCCCGGGGCTCGTCGAACCCGCCCCGCCTGATCCACCTCACTTACCGCCCGGAAACAAAACCCAGGCGCAAGGTGGCGCTGGTGGGCAAGGGGCTTTGCTTCGATACCGGCGGCTATTCGCTGAAACCCACCGACTTTATGAAGCATATGAAAGGCGATATGGGCGGGGCGGCCGCGGTGCTGGGGGCCATGCAGGCCATCGCCCGCCTCAAGCCCGCGGTCGAGGTCCACGCCTACGTCGCCGCCGCCGAGAACAAGATCAGCGGCTCGGCCTACGTGGTCGATGAGGTGGTCCGGGCCATGAACGGCAAGACCATTGAGGTCAAGAACACCGACGCTGAGGGGCGCCTCACGCTGGCCGACGCCCTGGTCTACGCCGGCCGGGAGGCCCCGGATGCCATCGTCGAGCTCTCCACCCTCACTGGCGCCGCCGTCGTTGCGCTCGGGAAGGACATCGCCGGGCTTTTTGCCACCGACGAGCGGCTCGGCGAGGCGCTGCGGAGCGCCGGGGCGGGTGAGGGCGAAAAGCTCTGGCCCATGCCTTTGGAGGAAGACTATAAGCAGCTCTTAAAAAGCGATGTGGCCGATATCGCCAACGTGGGGAACCGCGAAGGCGGCGCCATCCAGGCTGCCTTGTTCCTCACCGAGTTCGTTCGCGACCCCTTCGTGCACATCGACATCGCCGGTCCCGCGTTCCAAAAGCAGGCCTGGGCGCTCGGTCCGGCGGGGGGAACGGGTTTTGGCGTGCGCACGCTCGTGCGCTGGCTTTTAAGCTGATCCGCCGGCCGTGCCCTTCGGGTCTCTTTCCGGGCAACCGGCAAGGGACCCGAAGGGCTTTAAGATGGTTGCCGTGGAGCACGTACGCGTGGTTCTCGTCGGCACCCAGGAATCTGGCAATCTGGGCATGGTGGCCCGGGCCATGAAAAATTTTGGTCTGCGCCGCCTGTTGTTGGTCTCGCCAGAAGCCAGGGTGAACGACGAGGCCTTCAAGTTCGCGGTTGGCGCCCGGGACGTCCTCGAGGGCGCCACGGTCGTCGACGACCTTTCCGAGGCCTTGACCGGAGTCGAGCTTTGCGCCGGGGCCACCGCGAGGGCGAGGGAGGTCTACCCGGGAACGCTCATGACCCCGAGGCAGGCCGCGCCCCTTTTGCGGAGCGCGGCCGAGGAAGGGCTCGAGGTGGCCCTGGTTTTCGGGCGCGAGCGATCGGGCCTGACCAACGACGAGCTTGCCCGCTGTCACCATGTGCTGCGCATTCCCACCGCCCCCGATTTCAAAAGCCTGAATCTGGCCCAGGCGGTTTTGGTCGTGGCCTATGAGCTTTTTTCGGCCCGATCCGAGCCCTTCACCGCGCCCAGGCCGGCGCCGGTCGAGGGCCTCGAGGCCTTTTTCTCCGATTTTGAGACCATGCTGCTCGAGATCGGCTACGCCGACGAAAAGCGGATGCCCCACGTCATGCGCACCTTTCGCCGCATCTTCCACAAGGCTCTGCTGACCCCGAACGAGCTGGCCATGCTCCGGGGCCTGGTGCGCCAGACCAGGTGGGCGGCTGGGCGTGGAGGCGGGTGATGGTGCCCCAAGAGAGCCTCAAAGGCCTTGCCCGCCGGGTTCGGGCGGCGCGTTTGATCCTTCCGCCCATCATCGGGCTCTTCGTGCTCGTTTTTCAGTTCACCCTGCGCGGCAGCCTTTCCGACCCCCATGCCTTTTGGTTGATGCTTGGCTTTTACGGCCTTATGGGGCCGTTCGTGGTGTACCTGACGCTCGATTGGATCTCCGATGAGCTCAGGGCCAGGGAGCAGGCCGAGCAGGCGTTGCTCGAGGCCAACCGCCGGCTTTCGGCGGTGCGAACCGTGGTGCACCGGGCCCTGGAGGCCGAGAACCTCGACGAGGTCATGCGGGCCGTCGCCGAGGCCATCCGGGAAGCCCTGCACGGCGAGGTTGCCCTCGAACTGGAAGACTTTCGCTACACCACCGCGGGCTTTCCCCCGGGAGGGTGCGACGCGCCCGGGGTGATCTACGTCGACCTTCCCCGGAGTGGGGGCCGGTTGTGCTTTGTTGGGGAGGCCGAGGCGAGCTTTTTGGAGATCCTGGCCGGCGAGGTGGACTCGGTCATCGAGGCCGCCCAGGCCCGAACCCGCGACCTTCTGACCCTTTTTGAGGTCGACGAGGCGCTGCGCGCCGAGGCCAATTTGGAAAAGCTCCTCGACCGCCTCCTCGGACGCATTTTGGAGTGGGCGGGGGCCGAGGGGGGCGCCGTGTACCTGCTGGATG
>WIAM01000139.1 GCA_015519965.1 Thermaceae bacterium | reverse complement strand
GCGCTCAAATCCAAAAGCGTGCCCACCTTGCTGGGGACGTCCTTGACGTACCAGATGTGGGTCGCCGGGGTGGCGAGCTCGATATGGCCCATGCGGTAGCGGCGCACCACCGACCGGGTCACCTCGACCCCGCAGCGCTCGCAGACCTTGCCCTCGAAGCGCTGGCGCTTGTACTTGCCACAAGCGCACTCGTAGTCCTTGACGGGGCCAAAGATGCGTTCGTCGAAGAGACCGTCGCGCTCGGGTTTGAGCGTCCGGTAGTTGATGGTCTCGGGCTTTTCGACCTCGCCGTAAGACCAGCTCCGGATCTTCTCCGGGCTGGCCAGCGCAATCCTGACCTTTTTGACTTCTCTCTTCATGCTCTCCCCTTACGAACGCTTCGAAGCAAGCCCCTCGAAGATGTCGATCGGCTTGTCGTTCTCGTCCAGGGTTTCGATGTCGAGCCCGAGGGCCTCGAGCTCTTTGACCAGCACCCGGAAGGACTCGGGGACGCTCGGGGTGGGGATGTCGACCCCCTTGACGATGGCCTCGTAGGCGGCGTTGCGCCCCTCGATGTCGTCCGACTTGACGGTGAGCATCTCCTGGAGCGTGTGGGCGGCGCCGTAGGCCTCGAGCGCCCAAACCTCCATTTCGCCGAGTCGCTGTCCACCGAACTGGGCCTTACCGCCCAAGGGCTGCTGAGTGATGAGCGAGTAAGGGCCGGTGGAACGCGCGTGCATCTTGTCCTCGACCATGTGGTAGAGCTTCATAATATACATCAGCCCCACCACGATGGGCCCTTCGATCGGCTCGCCGGTGCGCCCGTCGTAGAGCACCATCTTCCCCTGGCGGAAGAGCTCTTTGAGCTGCTCGCGGGGCTCGGCGCTCGCGTCGACGATCCGCAGCTTGGCAACGCGTTCCAAGACCTCCCGTTCGCGCTTATCGATCCCCTGCCCGAGCCGCTCGCGCTCGGCCCAGCGGACCTCGAAGGCCTGGTCGAGCAGGTCCTTGATCTCCTCCTCCTTGGCCCCGTCGAAGACCGGGGTCACGAAGCGAACCTTCAACTCCCGAGCGGCAAGCCCCAGGTGGGTCTCGAGGATCTGGCCCAGGTTCATTCGGCTGGGCACACCGAGGGGGTTCAAAACGATGTCAACCGGCGTCCCGTCCGGAAGGTGCGGCATGTCCTCGGGGGGCAAAATCTTGCTGACGACGCCCTTGTTTCCGTGGCGGTTCGCGAACTTATCACCCACCTGAACCTTGCGCTTTTGCACCACGTAGACCCGGACCATCTCGATGACGCCGGGCTTTAGCTCCACGCCCCGGTCGCCCCGGCGCAGGCGGACCGTACGCAGCACGATCCCGCCTTCACCGGGCGGCACGCGCAGGCTGGTGTCCTTCACGTCCCGGGCCTTTTCCCCGAAAATCGAACGCAAGAGCCGCTCTTCGGGGCTCGGCTCGGTCTCACCCTTGAAGCTGGTGCGGCCCACCAAGATGTCGCCGGGCTTGACCTCGGCCCCCACCCGCACGATGCCGTCTTCATCGAGGTCCCGGAGCGCGGCCTCGGAGAGGTTGGGGATGTCGCGGGTAATCTTTTCCGGACCGAGTTTGGTCTGGCGAGCCTCGATCTCGTAGCGCTCGATATGGATCGAGGTGAAGTAGTCGCGGCGCACCAGCTCTTCGCTGATGATGATCGCGTCCTCGAAGTTGTAGCCGTCAAAGGGCATGATGGCCACGAGCACGTTCTGCCCGAGCGCCAATCGCCCCTCATCGGAGGCCGGACCGTCGGCGAGGAGGTCGCCCTTCTTGACCTTCTGCCCCACCCGCACCCGCGGCCGCTGATCGAGGGTGGTGCCCTGGTTGGAACGAACGAAGCGGCGCAGCTCGTAGATCTTGACGTTGCCGTTTGCGGCCTCGACCTCGATCCGCTCCCCGTCGACGTAGCGCACCACGCCGTCGATCTCCGAATAGACGCCGGTGAGCGAGTCGCGGACCACCCGGTCCTCGATGCCGGTGCAGACCACCGGGGCCTTGGCGCTGATCAGCGGCACCGCCTGGGCCTGCATGTTCGAACCCATGAGGGCCCGGTTGGCGTCGTCGTGCTCGAGGAAGGGGATGAGGTTGGTGTTGACGGAGAAAACCTGCTTGGGGCTGACGTCCATGAACTCCACTTCCTCGGGCCGAACGATCACCGGATCGCCGCGGCGGCGGGCCACCACGCGCTTGGTGCTGATGCGACCGTCGTCAGCCACCGGGGTGTTGGCCTGGGCGATGGTGTATTTATCCTCCTCGTCGGCGGTCATGTACACGACGTCCTTGGGGTCGTTGCTGACCACGCCGTTTCTGACCCGCCGGTAAGGGGTCATGATGAACCCGAGCTCGTTCACCCGCCCGTAGGCCGCGAGCGAGTTGATGAGGCCGATGTTGGCGCCTTCCGGCGTTTCGATGGGACAGATACGGCCGTAATGGGTCCGGTGCACGTCGCGGACGTCGAAGCCCGCCCGCTCACGGGTCAGGCCGCCCGGGCCCAGGGCCGAAATCCGCCGCTTGTGACGGAGCTCGGAGAGCGGGTTGGTCTGGTCTTTAAACTGCGACAGCTGGCTGCGGCCGAAAAACTCCCGGATGGCGGCGGCCAGGGGGCGGTTATTGACCAGTTTGGAAGGGGTTGCGGTCTCGGGGCTGCCCAGGATCATCCGCTCGCGCACGCCCCGGGCCATACGCCCGAGACCCACCCGGAACTGATCGGAGAGCAGCTCGCCCACCGTACGCACCCGCCGGTTGCCCAGGTGGTCGATATCGTCGGGTTCGTAATCGGGAAGCCCCGCCGCCAGCCCGAGCAGGTACTGCAGGGTGGGCAAGAGCGCCTGGTCCTTAAACGCCCCGTCCTCGAACACCAAAAGGGTGCGCGAGGCCATCTTGACGCCGAGCTTTTTCTCCACCTTGTGCCGGCCCGGCTCACCCAGGTCGTAGCGGCGGGGGTCGGCGAGGAGCGAGTGGAGGTAGCCGATGGCCTTGTCGCGCTTGGGGGGATCGCCGGGGCGGAGGATGGTAAAGAGTTTTAAAAGCGCCTTCTCCTGCGGCAGGGAAAGGATCTCTTCATCGAAGAGCCCCTTGGCCACATCGCCAAACGGTCGCATGGCCCGCTTGAGGCTCTTTTCGTCGTGACCCAGGACCCTAAGCAGCAACACCACGGGGAACTTGCGCTTGTTGACCCGCATGATCACGGCGCCGGCGTTGTCGAACTCGAGGTCAATCCAGGGCCCGCGCTTGGGCAGGGGGATGATCGAGGCCACGAAACGACCGGGCCGGGTTTCATCCGGGGTAAAATACGCGCCCGGGGAGCGGTGAATCTGGCTCACCACCACGCGTTCGGCGCCGTTGATGATGAAGGAGCCGTCGGCGATCATCAAGGGGATGTCGCCGAGGAAGACCTCGTCTTCCTTGATCAGACCGGTGTCCTTGTGGATAAGCTGGAGCTTGGCATAGAGCGGCGCCTGGTAGGTCAAGTCCTTCTCGCGGCACTCCTCGGGCTGAAACGGCGGGTCGGCCAGACGGTATTCAAGGAAGTCGAGGACCATCCCCCCCTCTTCGATGGGGAACACTTCCTTGAAGGCCGCCTGAATGCCGACGTCCTCGCGCTCCGAAGGAGGCACGTCTTTTTGCAGGGCCTTTTGAAAAGAATCGACTTGAATCTGGACCAGCGGTGGAAGGGGGATAACCTCGCGAATCCTTCCAAACCGTTTCTCTTTTTCCATGGTCACCTCTAGGGAAGGGCGGGGGCCGGGCCTTGGGCCCGGTGACCCCCTTCAAACGCACACCCGGTGGGACGGCAGTGGCATCGCCTGCCGAAGCGCTACTTCAGCTCGACCTCGGCCCCCAGGGACTCGAGCTTCTTCTTGATTTCCTCGGCCTCGTCCTTGCTCACGCCCTCTTTCACCACGCCGCCCTTTTCGACGAGCTCCTTGGCCTCCTTCAGGCCCAGGCCGGTGAGGGCGCGCACCTCCTTGATGACCTGGAGCTTCTGGCCGCCAGGCGACTTCAAAACCACGTCGAACTCGGTCTTCTCCTCAGCGGCGGCCTCGGCGGCGCCAGCGCCGGGCACGGCTGCCACCGCGACCGGGGCCGCGGCCTCGACGCCCCACTCCTCCTTGATGCGGTCGATCAGCGCCTTGAGCTCCAAAACCGTCGCCTGGTTCAGCTGTTCCATGATCGCGTCAACATCCAGAGCCATCCTCAAACCTCCTTTAGGCGGCTTCCTCGAGCTTCTTCACCTGCGCCTCAAAAAGCCCGACGAGCTCACGCTGCGCGCCGCCAAGTACGCCCGCGAGCTCCGTCAAGGGCGCGCTCAACACGCCGACGAGTTCGGCGCGGAGTTCCTGCATGCCGGGCAGCTTGCTGAGGGCTTCGACCTCCTCGGCGCTCAGCAAGCGACCGTTCAACAGCCCGGCCTTGACCTGGGGCACCTCTTTGCCCACTTCCTCGGCGAACTTGATCAGGATCTTGGCAGCGGCTACGGGATCCTCGAAGAAGACCAGCGCCGACGGCCCCTTGAGATAGGGCTCGATGCTGGCCTGACCGAGCTCGGCCATGGCGATGCGGATCAGGGTGTTCTTGGCCACGAAAAGCCGTGCGCCGCTCTCCCTGAGCCGGCGCCGGAGCTCGTGATCCTCGCCGGCCGAAAGCCCCTGATAGTTCACGAGGAAGAACGAACCCTGGCTGGCCTCGAGGGCCCCTTTGATCTCGCCAAGAAGACGTACGTTCCTTGGATTGGGCACGCCTTCCTTCCTCTCTGGGGTGGGGGCACCCCCAAGGCTGGTCACCTTCGAAACGCTTCCCCCCTCAAAGCGCCTCGGCGGGATCTTTAAGGCTCACGCCCCCCGCTGTCTTCAGCGGCTTGGCGCGGAACACGTCCGCACCGGGGTGCCAAATACGGAGTGTATCGGGGCGTGGGGGGTAAGGACTGTGGCGCAAATCACCTTACCCCCCACGGACCTCACGGGTAGCGGACCCGGAGCGAGGGCCCCATGGTGGTGGTGAGGTGGACGCTCCGGATGTAGGTGCCCTTGGCCCCTTCGGGCTTTGCCGCCTCGACCGCTTTGATGAAGGCCTTCAGGTTCTCGGCGATCTTCTCGGGCTCGAAGCTCGCCTTGCCGATGGGCGCGTGGACCACGCCGGTCTTATCGTTGCGGAACTCGATGCGGCCGGCCTTGATCTCCTTGATGATCTCGCCAATGTTCATGCCCACGGTGCCCGCCTTGGGGTTTGGCAAGAGGCCGCGGGGCCCTAGCACGCGACCGAGCTCCTTACCCACGAGCCCCATCACGTCCGGCGTCGCCACCACCGCGTCGAAATCGAGCCAGCCTTCCTTGATCTTCTTAACCAGCTCCTCCGAGCCGACGTAATCTGCGCCCGCTTCCTCGGCTTCTTTCAGCTTTTCGCCCCGGGCGATGGCCACCACCCGCACCTGACGCCCGGTGCCGTGGGGCAGCGAAACCGTGGAGCGGACGGTCTGGTCCGACTTGCGCGGGTCGATGCCCAGTTTGACGTGGACCTCGACCGTCTCGTCGAACTTCGCGCTCGCCAGGAGCTTGACCAGCTGGGCGGCCTCCTCGAGGGCGTAGACCTTTTTGGTATCGACCTTCTCGAGGAGGTTCTTGTAACGCTTGCCACGCTTAGGCATCGGGGATCCCCTCCACTTCCACGCCCATGGAGCGGGCCGAACCTGCGATCATCCTGGCGGCGGCCTCCAGGGAGGAGGCATTTAAATCCTTCATCTTCATTTCCGCGATCTTGAGGCAGTCCTCCCAGGTGATCTTGCCCACCTTCTGGCGCCCGGGCTCGCCCGAGCCCTTCTCAATTCCCGCCGCCTTGCGGATGAGGTACGAGGCGGGGGGCGTCTTGGTGACGAAGGTGAACGAGCGATCGGCGTAAATGGTGATCTCCACCGGGACGATGGCGTCGCCCATGTTCGCCGTCGCCGCGTTGAACGCCTTGACGAACTCCATGATGTTGGCGCCGTGCTGACCCAGCGCCGGACCGACCGGCGGGGCCGGGGTGGCCTTACCCGCCGGAAGCTGCAGCTTCACAAAACCTACGACCTTCTTCGCCATTTTTCTCCTCCCAGCTCCCCCGAACTTCGGGGTTCAAGCGCTGCGGGCCGTCGCACCCGCCACCGGGGCGGACGCGCGCCCTTAAGACCTCACAACCTGAGAAAAATCGAGCTCGACCGGGGTCTCGCGGCCGAAAATCGAGACCAAAACCTTGACCTTGTTGCGCTCGGGGTGGATCTCGCTGACCACACCGGTGAAGTCGGCGAACGGGCCGCTCACCACCCGAACCACGTCGCCTTCCTTGAAGGTGACCTCGGGCTTGGGCCCTTTCTTCTCGCCGGCTACGCCGCTGACCTCGAGGATCCGCCGGACTTCCTCGAGGGTCAGGGGAACCGGCCGGTACTTCCCGCGCTCGTCGGTGGTCCCCACCACGCCGGTCACGCCGGGGGTGTTGCGCACCACCTCCCACGCTTCACCCGGCTCCTCCGGGTTCTCACCGAGATCCATCTGGACGAACACGTATCCGGGGAAGAGCTTGCGCCGAACGATCTCCTTCTTGCCACCCTCCCGGTGCTCGACGATCTCTTCGGTAGGAATGAGCACCTGGAAGATGCGATCTTCCATCCCCAAGGCCTTGGCCCGCTTTTCGATGTTGGCCTTGACCTTATCCTCGTACCCAACGTAGGTGTGAACCGCGTACCACTCGATGCTCATCGCAACCAGCCGATGAAAAGGCCAATCAGCCATCCGAAGACGAGATCATAAAGCCAGAGGATGATCATCATGAAGAGCGTAAAGAGCAGGACGGCTTCGGTGGCCTGAACGGTTTCATCCCTGCTCGGCCAAGTCACCCTGGCGAGCTCGGCGCGCGCTTCCCGGAAGTACGCCACGATCCGCGCCAGCATCTCAAACCTTCACTTCGCGGTGCACGGTGTGCTTCCGGCACCAGGGGCAGTACTTCTTCAGCTCGAGCTTGGTGGGCGTGTTGCGCCGATTCTTCTCCGTGGTGTAGTTCCGACGCTTGCACTCGGTGCACTCAAGCTGGATCTTGATCCGGACGTCGCTGGCCATCGCCTCCCCTTTTTACCGAAAACAAAGAAGGGGGCCGGGGCAAGCCCAGCCCCACCTAGGCTCACTCCAAGATCTTGGTGACGACGCCAGCCCCAACGGTGCGGCCGCCCTCGCGAATCGCAAAGCGCAACCCCTCCTCAAGCGCAATCGGCTTGATTAGCTCCACCGTGAAGCTCACGTTGTCACCAGGCATCACCATCTCAACACCCTCGGGCAAGGTCACCACACCCGTCACGTCCGTCGTCCGAAAGTAAAACTGCGGACGGTACCCCGTGAAAAACCCCGTGTGCCGACCCCCCTCCTCCTTCTTCAAGATGTACACCTGCGCCTCAAACTTGGTGTGCGGCGTAATGCTCCCAGGCTTCGCCAGTACCTGGCCCCGCTCAACCTCGTCCCGGGCAATGCCCCGAAGCAGCGCGCCGATGTTGTCACCGGCAATCGCTTCCTTCAAAACCTTCCGGTGCATCTCAAGTCCGGTCACTACCGTCTTCTGCGTGGGCCGCAAACCGACGATCTCAACCTCCTCGCCTACCGTCAGCTTCCCGCGCTCCACGCGACCCGTCGCTACCGTCCCCCGTCCAGTGATCGTAAACACGTCCTCCACCGGCATCAAAAACGGCTTGTCAATGTCCCGCTCAGGCTCGGGAATGTACTCGTCCAGCGCGTCCAAGAGCTCCCAAATCTTGTCCACCCACTCGTTCTCGCCACGCTTGGTGTTCGGGTTCGCGTGCAGCGCCTCCAATGCCTTCAGCGCCGAACCTCGGATCACCGGCACATCGTCCCCGGGAAACTCGTACTGGTTCAAAAGGTCCCGGACCTCCATCTCGACGAGCTCCAACAGCTCCTCGTCGTCCACCATGTCAATCTTGTTCATGAACACCACGATGTAGGGGACACCAACCTGGCGCGCCAAAAGAATGTGCTCACGGGTCTGCGGCATCGGACCATCCGCCGCCGAAACCACCAAAATCGCACCGTCCATCTGCGCCGCACCCGTGATCATGTTCTTCACATAGTCCGCGTGACCCGGGCAGTCCACGTGGC
>WIAM01000138.1 GCA_015519965.1 Thermaceae bacterium | reverse complement strand
GGGAGGAAGTTGAGCACGCCCGGCGGCAGCCCGGCCTCTTCCATGATCTCGAAGACCTTGTAGGCCACCACCACCGCGTCCTCGGCGGGCTTGGCCACCACCGTATTACCGACGGCGATGGGTCCGGCGAACATGCCGGTGTAGATCGCCACCGGGAAGTTCCAGGGGCTAATCGAGACGCCGGCGCCGAGCGGGATGTAGAACGATTCGTTGTCCTCGCCGGGGAAGGGCACCACCGGGATGGCCTCGGGCCCTTTGAAGTGCAGGGCGGCGCGGGCGTAGTACTCCAGAAAGTCGATGGCCTCGGCGACGTCGGCGCTGGCCTCGACCCAGTTCTTGCCCACCTCAAACACCATCCAGGCGGTGAGTTCGGATTTTCTCTGGCGCATGATGTGGGCGGCTTTGAGCAGGACGCGGCTGCGGGCTTCCTGGCTCAGGGCTTTCCAGGCGGGTAAGGCCTTCCAGGCGGCCTCGAGGGCCGCTTCCGCCTCTTCCTTGCCCGCTTTCGCTACCCGGCCCACCACCCTCGAGGGATCTGAGGGGTCGAGGGAGTCGATGAAGTTTCCGGTGAAGATGCGCTCCCCGGCGATCACCAGGGGGTATTCCTGACCGAACTGGGCTTTGACTTCGGTCAGGGTTCGCTTCATCATCACCCGGGCCTCTTCGCTTGCGAACGTCTCGATGGGTTCGTTCCTAAAAGGTTCAACCGTCATGCTTTTGCCTCCTTCCTTCCTACTTCTTCACGATGCCCCGGAGTACAAACAGGGCGTTTTCCGGCCGCTCGGCGATGCGGCGGGAGAAATAGGGGTACCACGACTCGCCAAAGGGCACGTAGGCGCGGGTGGTGTAGCCTTCGCGGGCGGTCTTTCGCTGCAGCTCGCTTCGCACGCCGTAGAGGAACTGGAACTCGAAGCGCTCCCGGGGGATCCCGGCCTCGCCGGTCCATCGTTTGGCCCAATCGATGAGCACGTCGTCGTGGGTGGCGATGGCGGTTTTGTTCCCGGCCTCGAGGTTCTTTCGCACCAGGGCCTTGAAGCGCTCGCGGATGGTGTTTTGGTCCTGGTAGGCCACTTCGGGCGGCTCCCTGTAGGCCCCTTTGACGATTCGAAGGTCGGGGGCGTAGGGGCGGAGGGCCTCGAGGTCGGCCTCGGTGCGCTTGAGGTAGGCCTGGAGCACGAGCCCCACGTTGTCAAAGCCGCGTTCCCGCATCGCCCGGTACACCCCGATCGTGGCGTCGACCCGGGGCGAGTCTTCCATATCGATTCGGACAAACACGTCTTTTTCCCTGGCCAAAGCGAGGATGTCAGCGAGCAGCGCCTCGGCGAGTGAGGTCGCGGTATCGAGCCCCAGTTGGGTGAGCTTCACCGAGACGTAGCGAGGGTAGGGGCGTTCGGCGAAGGCGCTCACAGTCTTCTTGATTTCTTCGGCAAAGGCCCTGGCCATGGCCTCGTCGGTCACCATTTCTCCCAGGACGTCGAGGATGCCGTGGATCCCGTCGGCTTCGAGCCGGTCGACGACCGCCAGGGCTTCCTCGAGGGTGTCTCCGGCGACGAAGCGCCGCGCCAGGCGAAGCCCGTAGGTCTTGACCAGCCGCTCCACCAGGGGCTGACCGGCGATGGCGAGCACCGCAGTTCTCCAAAGGTTCATGCCTCCTCCTCTATCCTTTCCAGCACCAGGTTTTTAAACCGCTCCACGTGGCGGCGGACGGCGCGGGCGGCGGCTTCGGGATCGCGGTTTCTGAGCGCCTCGACGATGGATCGGTGTTCGGCCAGGGTCGCCGGGGACTGGTTTTGATCGCGGGAATAGCGCTTGATGAGGGCGAGCAGCGCGTCGAGGGAGTGGAAGAATTCGCCGAGCCGTCGGTTGTGGGCGGCCTCGACCAATGCGGCGTGGAAGGCCAGGTCGGCCTCGGTTTGGGCCTCGAGGTCGTCGGGGTCGAGGGCTTCGATCCGGTCCTGCAGGCGGGCCAGGGCGTCGATCTCGGCGTCGGTGGCCCGCTCGGCGGCGAGGCGGGCGGCCTCGGCCTCGATGGCCGAGCGAACCTCGTAGACCTCGGCCACCTCGAGGGGGGAAAGGCGCTTGACCCGGGCCCCCCGGCCGGGCAGGAGTTCGACGAGCCCCTCCTGGGCCAGGCGCTGGATAGCTTCGCGCACGGGGGTGCGGGAAACGCCGAGGCGCGTGGCGAGTTCGGGTTCGGCCAGGCGGTCGCCGGGGAGGAACTCGCCTTCGGTGATGGCGCGTTTAAGGCGCTCGTAGGCCGCCTCGCGCACCAGGCTGGGTCGTTCGATTCGCACGGCTTCATCCTCGCATGTGTATCCAGTATACGCAACCAACCCCTCGTGGGGTGGGACATGAGACCCCGAAGACTTTGCTAAGCTGAAAGCGTCAAAGCTCGTAAGGAGGTGGAGCGCATGTTCATTGATCATATAACGCTAATGATGATCGCTGTCGTAATGGGAACGGTATCGGTCGCCGTATACGGGAACCGCTACCTCGAGGCCCCGCGGGAAGTCCAGCGCTCGTGGGCTTATGCCTTTTGGTTCTCCGGCCTTTTGCTCGGACTGCCGGGGCTCTTTATCATCTT
>WIAM01000137.1 GCA_015519965.1 Thermaceae bacterium | reverse complement strand
GCTCATGCCCACCCCGTGGCCGGTCCCTCGCCCTTTAAAACGCAAGCCCCCCTCGACCCAGGCCAGAGTTGAAGGCAGGCCGAGCCCCCGCAAAAAACCGGTGACCTGGGGTGCCCGAAGCCGCACCTCGCCCTGCGATCCCTTCACCACGAGCGTACCGATGCGGCCGCTCGCCGTGCGCCCGGCCACCAGCATCGACGCCACCCGCCCCACCCGAAGGCCGAGGCGGGCCAGCGCCTCGGCCACCCGCTCGGGATCGAGCGTCTTCTGCCAACGCCGTCCCGGCGTGTAGGGGTCGTCCCTGACCACCAGGTAGGGAAAGGCCTGCCCCCAAACCTCCAGCGCCGAGGCCGTCTTGCCGCCGGAATCGGCGTGGTAGACCGCCCGCACCAGGCCGCCTCGGTAGGCGAGGACCATGCCCGCCGTGGCCCGGATCGCCGCCCGGTAGCTCGGCTGGACCTGGGTCAGCCCGAGGTAAACCTGACAGGCCGTGGTGGCGCAAAGATCGTAGATCGCCCCCCGGCCAAGTGCGCTCATGGCGTAGGTCCGCGCCAGTACCGCCTGGGCCTTGAGGGCCTCGAGGGGGAAGGAAGCCGGCATCTCCCCCGGCAGCACGCCCGCCAGGTAATCGGCGAGCCCCACCACGTTGACGGCATAGAGCGTGTTGGCTTCCCGAAGGATCCGCAAAAATCCGGGGTAACGCCGGCCGTTCAGGGTAAAAAACCCGCCCTTGGGCACGAAGGAAACGAGCGGGCCGAGCGCCCGCCCGTCGACCAAAACCCCATCCCTGCCCAGGCGGATCCGGTAGGTGGCGCCGGCCTGATTTGAAAGGCGCTTGCCCTCGAGGGTCCAAACGTCGTGGGGGCCAAAAAGGCCCACGGTGAGGCTTTGCCCCTTGGCGAGCAGGACGCGCAAGGTCGGCGCCTGGGCCGAGGCGTAGGGGAACACCGCGAAGAACAGGAAGATCACCGCACGCAGCGCCATACGCCGATTCCAAAACACAAAGAGCACCCCCACCTCACTCAAGCAGCGACGCCAGGGCCTCGGGGTCACGGATCAAAACCCGGCGGTACCCGAGCTCGATAAGATCCTCCATGGCGAGCTCGCCCAAAATCTTGGTGACCGTCTCCCGGGTGGAACCCGCGAGGTGGGCCAGGTCCTGGTGGCTGAGCGCCACCTCGAGCCCCCGATCGCCTTCCCGCATCATGGCGAGCAACGTGCGCACCAAGCGGGGCCGCACCTCCTTGTAGCGGATCTCCCGGAGCCTGGCTTCGGCGTTCCAAAGCCGCTCGGTCAAGAGCCGAACCAAAAACGCGTACACCTCGGGGTGGCGATCCGCCAGCGCCACGACCTCAAGCCCCGGAGCCGCAAGCAGGCGGACCGACCCCATAGGCTCGGCGAAAACGCCGTAGCTCCGCCCTTCTGCCAGCGCCGCCTCGCCGAAAAGCTCCCCCTTGCCCACCACCACCAGCGTGACCTCTTCCTCCCTGGGTCCGAGCTCAAAAAGGCGAACCCACCCCTCTTCGATGAAAAAGACCTCCTCCGCGGGGTCGTCGGGATAGAAAAGAACGCGACCGCGCCGCGCTTTTCGGGGCTTAAACAGGGCCGACAGCGCTTCCCGCACCTCCCCGGGGAGCACCGAGGGAAAAAGAGGGGCCATGGCTTTCAGTTTATTACCTGCCCGGGGAAAAAAGCGGGGCCTGTGAGGGGGGCGCAAGGCCTGCCGCTTCCATTCGGCGCACCAGGGCCTCGACGGCCTCGATCCCCTCGTCGCCGAGGTCAAGGCTGTAATCGTTGACGTAGGTCTCGATGTGGGCCCGGATGACCGCGTCGTCGAGCTCGGCGGCGTGCGCTTGGATGTAAGGCCAGGCCCGGTCCATATGGCGAAGCCCAAACGTCAGGCTCTCGCCAATGGCCCGCTCGAGCTCGCGGGCGAGGTCCGGCGCCAGGTCCCGCCGCACCGCGATCAGCCCCAAGGGCAGGGGGAGTCCGGTCTCCTCTTCCCACCACGTCCCGAGATCGAGCAGCTTCACGAGCCCGTGCTGGGGGTAGACGAAACGCGATTCGTGGATGATCAGGCCCAGGTCGACCTCACCCCGCTCGACCGCGGGCATGATCTCGTCGTAGACCATCGCCACAGGCTCGAAAGGCCGGTCGCCCATAAAGAGGCGGAACAAGGCGAAGGCGGTGGTCTCCTCACCCGGGTGCGCCACGCGGGCCCCGGCGAAAGCCCGGTCGCCCCGGGCCACGACCAAAGGCCCCACGCCGCGGCCGAGCGCACCGCCGCTTTTGAGCCCCATGTAGGTATCCCTCAGGCGCGCGAAGGCGGCATAGCTTAGCTTCGTCGCCGGGAGCCTTCCCTGCCTTGCCCAGGCGTTCAGGGTCTCGACATCCTCGATTTTGGGAACGACGGTTTCGGAAAAGGGGACCTCGCCGTGAACGAGCGCGTAAAAGATGATGGTGTCGTTCGGGCAGGGGGAAAAGCCGAGTTCCATAGCCTCAGCCTACGCCCCCCGCACCACCCCGTACAAAAACACCTCTTCCACCCAGCGCGGGTCGTAGTTCGCCGGGTTGTCGGGCTCCAGATAGTCCTTGGCCACGGCGCGGAAAACGAAGCTCAAAAGCAACTCGGCCAGCTCCCCGGCCGGCGCAGGCCGCACCTCGCCCTTTTGCATCCCTTCCTCGATCACCGCGGCCACCTGCTGGATGAGCCTCGACTTCAGGTCAATAAGACGCCGATCCCGGACCAGCTCCGGCACCACGCTGGCGGTGATCAGGGCGTGGAACACGCCGCGGTTTTTCTGCTGGAAAAGCAGCGCGTCGCGGACGATTCGCCGCACCCTTTCGACGAACGCTTCGCCCCCGGCCGCGGCCCGCTCGATGTCGGTGATGAGCTCTTCGATCTTCCACTCAAGGAGCGCCCGCAGGATCTCCTGCTTGTCGCTGAAGTACTTGTAGAGGCCCTGCCGGGTCAAAAGGGCCCGTTCCGCGATCTCCTCCATCGTGGCCTTGGGGTAGCCGCGCTCGCTGAAGACCTCGAGGGCGGCCTCCAAAATGGCCTTCATCCTCCGCTCTCTGCGTTTTTCGCTCAGCCCCTCCGCCTTCGCCATACCACCCTCAGTATCGCATGTTGACATCGTGTCGTCTAGAGTTTACAGTTCGTAAACGGGGCATGGCCCCATGCGTTACGGGAGGGAGCCTGGTTTATGGAAACGCTGAGCCGATTCGCCACACGTCATCCCTGGACGGTGGTGGTCATCTTCCTGCTGGTGAGCCTGGGCCTCGGGTTGGGCCTGGGCAAATTGCAATTCGATAACTCGCCGGAGTCCCTGGTGCCGCCGGATCTCCCGGCCAAGCAGATGCTGGATGAGGTCCGGGACACCTTCGGCAGCGGCGAGATGGCCATCGCCGCCCTCGAGGGCGATATCTGGACGCCCGAGGCCCTCACCGCCCTCCAGGCCGTCACCGAGGCGGTCTCGGAAGTCGACGGGGTCCAGCGGGTGACCAGCCTAGCCAACGCCAAGCGCATGGAGGAGGCGGATGGGTTCCTCAACATCGAGGACCTTCTCCCCGCCGATGGCGAAATCACCGCCGATCAGATCAAGTCCATCCGCGATTACGTGGATGGCCACCCCCTTTATGCCGGGCGCCTGGTCAGCAAGGACGGGCGGTACGCCGCCGTGATCGTCGAGGTGGACCCCGGGCTCGACATGAAGTCGCTCAACGAGGCGCTGCTCAAGGCGCTGAAGGCCAACTGGAAGGGGCGGGTCTACCTCGCGGGCACCCCGGCGCTCTCGGGGTACATCCTCGAGACCATGCAGCGCGACATGCCGATCCAGATGGGCGCTGCCGCCCTGATTATCGCACTGGTGCTCTTTTTGAACTTCAGGAGCCAGCGCGGGGTGTTCTTGCCCCTCCTCACCGTGGTCACCGCGCTCATCTGGTCGCTCGGCCTTGGGGGCTGGCTCGGTTTTAAACTGGGGACGATCAGCTCGATCCTGCCGGTGGTGGTCCTCGCGGTGGGCAGTTCCTTCACCCTTCACATCCTGAACCGCTTCTACCACGAGCTCGCCCACGGCGAGGACCGCAGCACGGCCATCGGGCTCGCGGTGCGCGAAACCGGGCTTGGGGTCCTGGTCTCCGCCCTCGCCGCCGGCGCGGGGCTGGCCGCGCTCTACACCTCGAGCATCCCCCAGATCAAGGCCTTCGGCCTGCTCGCCGCCTTCGGCGTGCTGGTGGCCTTTTTGGGCTCGACCGTCCTCGCCCCGGCGGTGCTGGCGCTCCTGCGTAACCCCCGGCGGACCATCGACCCGGAAAAGCCCGACGCCATCAGCCGGGCCATGATCGGCATCGCCGCCTGGGTGCGGCAACGACGCGGGGGCATCCTGTTGGCTGCGGTGGTCTTCCTCGCGCTCATGGCGTTTTTCGCCACCAGGATCCACGTGGAAACCAGTTTCCTCTCCTACTTCCCGAAAAACGCCTCGCCGCGGGTGGCGACCGAGCTCGTGGACCGGGTCTTCGGCGGCTCCGACACGCTCACCATCGTGGTCGACGGCAATCTCAAGGACCCGGCGCTGCTCGCGGCCATCTACCGGTTCGAACA
The DNA here is from genome assembly GCA_015519965.1 of Thermaceae bacterium. Taxonomy (GTDB): domain Bacteria; phylum Deinococcota; class Deinococci; order Deinococcales; family Marinithermaceae; genus WFXV01. The sequence goes on along the minus strand of WIAM01000137.1, from coordinate 4,339 downwards.
GGAAGCCAAGCAAAACGCCGAGGTGGGCTCGGCGATCTCGATCGCCGACATGATCCGGGAAATCCACAAGTCACTGACCGGGGCCTACGGCTTCCCAGAGAGCGAAGAGGGCGTGGCCCAGGAACTCCTCCTCTACCAGATGTCGGGGGATCCCGAGGACCTGGCCCAGTTCATCGACGAGTCATCAACCACGGCCCAGGTCACGGTCCAGCTGCGGTCGCTGCCCTCGGGTCAGATGCAGGCCCTGGTCAACCAGCTGCGTGAACGCGCCCAGGCCATCATCGGCCCCCATGCCGATCAAATCACGTTTACCGGCACCACGGTCCTGATGCTCGAGGTCATGCGCCTAATCCTCAAGGACCAGTACATCTCGCTGGCGCTGGCGCTGGTGCTGGTTGCCCTCTTCAACGCCCTGCTGCTCCGTTCGCTGGTGGTGGGGTTGGTGAGCGTGGTGCCCCTAGGCCTTACGATCGCCGGCCAGTTCGGCCTCATGGGGCTCTTTGGCATCCCCCTCGACACCGCCACCGCACTCATCGCCGCCATCGCCATCGGCGTGGGCGACTACTCGGTGCACATCATCGTGCGTTACCTCGAGGAGCTACGCAAACGCCAGGCACCCGAGGAAGCCGCGACCACCAGCCTGTACGTTTCCGGCCGGGCGGTCTTCTTCACCGCGCTGGCCATCGGGGGCGGTTTCATGGCCCTGCTGTTTTCGGGGTTCGCCCCCATCCAGACCTTCGCCAAGCTCATGGGGTTTACGGTGGGCGCCACCGCGCTGTTCGCGCTCACCGCGTTGCCCGCGGCGCTGCTCGCCTTCGTGCGCCGCTATGGAAAAAGGGAGGTGATCAGAGATGCGTAGAGTACTGGCAAGCCTCGGTCTCATCGGTGTCCTCTCGCTGGCGCTGGCTGTGAGCGGCGAGGAGGTCATGAAGAAGGTCGACGCCCGGCCGAACCCCAGCGCCATGCACGGGGTCATGGTCATGCAGCTGGTCAACAAACAGGGGAAGACGCTCACCCGAAAGATTGAGCTTTGGACCAAGAAGGTGGGCGACGAGGAAAAGATGCTTATCAAGTTCCTGGCCCCGGCCGACGTCAAGGGCACCGCGTTCCTGGCCCTCAAAAAAGGCGGCAAGGAAGAGATGAAGCTCTACCTGCCCGCCTTAAAGCGCATCCGCCGGATCGCGGGGAGCCAGAAGAAGGGCTCGTTCATGGGGTCCGACTTCACTTACGACGACATTTCGAACCTCGGGGGCATGAAGATCGAGGACTATAACCACAAGCTCCTGAAAACCGAAGAGGGACCCGAGGGTAAGGTCTTCGTGGTGGAGTCGACGCCGAAGCCCGGGGTAGAAGCCAGCTACTCGAAACTCATCGTCTGGGTGCCGGAAGCCACCTACGTGCCCACCAAGATCGAGTTCTACAAAAAGGGCAAGCTCTATAAGGTCTTACAGAGCAGCAAGATCGAATCGTTCGCCGACGGCAAGTACCTCATCCCCACTTACCTGGTGATGGAAAACGTCAAGACCAAGCACAAGACCATCCTCGAGCAGCAGGACCTCGAGATCGACATCGAGATCCCGGATTCGGTCTTCAGCGAGCGCTTCATGAAGCGCTAAGGAGGTGACGATGAAAAAACTCTCGTGGATCCTCGCCCTCGCTGGCCTGGCACTGGCCCAGGTCAACCTCTCGGGCCAGCTCGACACCAACTTCGGTGTGCGTACCTCCGACGCGACCGTCAGCCTCGGGCAAACCACGCTCAAGATCGACCTCGGCTATGACCTCGAGGACGCCGCCCTCAAGGCCACCCTGAACTTCGGCTATGACGCTCTAAGCGGCAAACCCAGCTTCTCGCTCGGTGAGGCCTACGCCACCGTCTACCTGAATAAGATGGACCTGAGCGTGGGCAACCAGGTCGTCTCCTGGGGCCGGGTCGATTACCTGAGCCCCGAGGACGTCCTCAACCCGAAAAACCTGGCGCGGCCGCTGGCCGACCCCTCGGCCCAAAAGCTTCCCGTGCCCATGGTCCACGCCACGATCTACCCCGACGAGGCCGGGATGTATCAGCTTGAGGCGGTTTGGATTCCCAAATTCACGCCGTCCATCGCCCCCCAGGGCGCCTGGGCGCCCCCGGTTTCGCTGCCGAGCGGGGTGACCCAAGTTGAGACCACGGTCCCGGGTCCCGATCTCACGAACGGCGTCTTCGGGGTCCGGGCCACGGCCAGCTTCGACGTCCTCGATGGGCTCGACCTCGGCGCCACGGTGATCCGCGACTACTTCTCCTTCCCCAGCGCCAAGAAGATCGTGCCCGTCGATCTCAACGATTCGACAGGACCGCAAAAGCTGATCCTCGGTCACGACCGCCGCACCCTGCTCGGTGCCGACTTCGCCCTCGCCTTCTCGATCCCCGACGTCGCCGAGGGGCTCGTTCTCCGCGGCGAAGCCGCCTACGCCCTGACCGACGACCCCCAGGGCAAGGATCCCTTCACCCAAAACCCCTACGCCGAGGGGGTGCTCTCGCTGGAGTACACCTGGACCGATGGCCCCCAGACCATCGTGGTCTACGACCTCAAGTGGCAAAAGGCCGACGCCCCCGCCGCCGACACCTTCACCCAGCGCCTGGGCCTGCTCGCGAGCTACGACTACAACGAGCGGACCCGGCTTGAAGGCGCCTGGCTGCACAACCTGAGCGACGGCTCGGGCCTCTTGCGCCCGCAGCTCGTCTACACCTTCGCCGACGGGGTGAGCGGCAATATTGGCTTTGCCTACTTCTACGGGCCCGCAAACAGCGAGTTCGGGGTTTACAACCAAAACAGCGAGGTCCAGCTCGGGCTGAGCTACAGCTTCTAAGATGCCCCGCCGTGGCTTTCGCCCCGGCGGGGGCCCCGGTTGAAAAGCTCGCGCGCGCTGACACAGCTCAGCCCCACGGCTTCCCCTCCTGCCCCGGCCCCGGCCGGGGCAGACTTTGACAGCCTGGGCGTGCCTGGCTAAACTTATGGGTGCTGCGGGGAGTAGCGCAGCCTGGTAGCGCACCTCGTTCGGGACGAGGGGGTCGGAGGTTCGAATCCTCTCTCCCCGACCAGCCAAGGGGCCCATCGGGGCCCCTCCTTTTGCCTTTGGTAGGCTAATTGGGGAGGTGTGGGTTGAGCCGGCTGAGAATTCTCGGTGGTCGGGCCAAGGGGGTGGTCCTCGAGGTCCCCGCCTCCGCGCGTCCGAGTCCGGTCCGGCTGCGCAAGGCGCTCTTTGACCACCTGCGCAGCCGGTTTCCGAAGCCAGGTCGGTTCCTCGATCTCTATGCCGGAAGCGGCGCCGTGGGGCTTGAGGCCGCGAGCGAGGGGTGGAATGTCACCCTGGTGGAAAAGGACCCCGAAGCCGTCCGCCTGCTCAAGAAAAACCTCAGCAAGGCCCGCCTTATGGCCCGGATTGTGCCCTATTCGGTGGAGCGTTTCCTGCGGGAGGCGGCAGCGAGCGACGACCAATACGACGTCGCCTTCATGGCCCCGCCCTACCCCATCGACCTCGTCGCCGCCTTCACCCTGCTGCTCGACTCCGACGTGGTCCGCCCCGGCGGCGTGGCCATCCTGCAGCACCCACGCTCGCTCTTCATTCCGCTCGGCGAGCGGCGGACCTACGGCGCCAACGCCTTCACCCTGGTCCCGAAGGAGGCATGATGCACGTCGTTTATCCTGGAAGTTTCGACCCTTTCACCAACGGCCACCTCGACGTGGCCGAACGGGCGAGCAGGCTTTTTGACCGCGTCACCATCGCGGTGCTGGAAAACCCGGCCAAGGCCGGGCGCTACCTCTTCGATATCGGGGAGCGCTTGGAGATCATCCGGGCCTCGACGCTCCACCTGCCCAACGTGGAGGTCGAGGCGTTCCACGGCCTTTTGGCCGAGTACATGCGTCAAAAAGGGCTCAGGCTCATCGTCAAGGGGCTGCGCGCGGTTTCAGACTACGAGTACGAGCTGCAGATGGCGCACCTCAACCGTCAGCTGAACCCCGAGGTGGAGACGATCTTCATCCTCGCCGCCACCCGGTGGTCGTTCGTCTCCTCCACCATGATCAAAGAGATCGCCCGGCACGGCGGCGACGTGGGCCGCTTCGTTCCCCCGCCAGCGGCCAGGGCGCTTCGCGAGAAGTTCAGGGAGGGCACGGCGTGGGGCGGGTGATCCGTGGCCTCGCCGGCGGCGGGACGCTCCGCGTGGTCGCAGCCGAAACCACCGATGTCGTCGAGGTAGCCCGCAGCCGCCACGATCTCTCCCCCACCGCGACCGCGGCCCTGGGAAGGGCCCTCACCGGCGCCGGCCTCCTCGCCCACCTGCTGCTTAAGGGTCCGAGAG
>WIAM01000136.1 GCA_015519965.1 Thermaceae bacterium | reverse complement strand
CGCTTTACCGGTCGCCGAAGCACCCGTATACGGAGGCGCTGCTTTCGGCGGTCCCGATTCCGGACCCGACGGTGAAGCGGGAGCGGATTGTGTTGGAGGGGGATATCCCGAGTCCGATCAACCCGCCGTCTGGGTGCGTGTTTCGGACGCGGTGCCGGTATGCGATTCCGGAGTGTGCGACGGCGGTTCCCGAGCTGCGGGAGGTTTCACCGGGGCACTACAAGGCCTGCATTCGTGACGATATCCTTTGAGGTTCGATGATGAAAATACCGATATTCATCGGCGCCCTGGCCATCGGACTGGCGGCGGGGCTGTTTGGCGGTTTGGTGGGACTTGGCGGTGGGGTCATCATGGTTCCCCTGATGGTCGGGGCGCTGGGGCTGGCGCAGCATCGTGCCCACGGCACCAGTCTGGTGGCGGTGGTGTTTACCGGGTTTGCCGGGGCCATCGCCTATGCCATGCAGGGTTCGATCGACGTGTGGGCTGGTGTGCTGCTCGCGCTTTCGGCGATCGTCACCGCGCGCTTTGGCGCCATCTATGCCAACGGTCTTCCCGAGTGGAAGCTCAAGCGGGCTTTTGGCGCTTTTATCATCGTGATTTCGGTCCTGCTCTTGCTCAAGCCCTACGTGCCACCCCTGGGCCTCGCCCAGGAGCTTTGGGGTCGGGTCGCGGTGCTGCTCCTCACCGGCGGGGTCACCGGTTTCCTTTCGGCCATGATGGGGGTGGGCGGGGGTACGGTCATGGTGCCTTCGATGGTGCTGCTGCTGGGCATGACCCAGCACCTGGCTCAGGGCAGCGCCCTGCTCGCCATGGTGCCGGCGAGCTTTGTCGGGGCCTACACCCACTACCGGCTGGGGAATGTCGAACGCTCGATTCTTCCTGGCCTCATCTTAGGGGTTTTCATCGGAAGCTATTCCGGGGGCAGTCTCGCCCATCTTTTCCCCGATGCCGAGCTGCGGGCGATCTTCGCCGTGGTGTTGATCGCCACCGGCGTTCGTTATTTGCGCTCGGGGAACGGTGGCAAGCCCCGGTCTTGATTAGCGAGCGCGGTGAAGACCTCGAGGGCCTCGAGGGCGTCCTGAAAACGGGTCTTGATGGTTGGGGCGAGCATGCGTTTGAGGAACGAGGCGAGTTCGGGCCGGCCATCCGGGAAAAGGCCGGGAGAAATGGCCTGGCCGTGGAGAGGGAGCTCTCCCGATACCCCCCAGTAAAGGATCATCCCGGCGGCGTAGATGTCCGAGGCCGGTGTGGGTGGATGGCCGTCGAGCTCTTCCGGGGAGAGGAACGCCGGTGTCCCCACACGCACGCGGCCGAGGGGTTCGCCGACGGGTCCGGCGAGGTCGAAATCGATGAGTTTGGCCTGGGTCGGGGAAGCGACGATGAAGTTCTCCGGCTTCACGTCGCGGTGCACGAGGCCGCGCTCGTGGAGGTGGGCGAGGGCCTCCAGGAGCTGGCCGAAGAGGGGAAGAAAGTCTTCGTCCGGGTGCGCTTCGCGCCACTGGGAAAGCCGCAGCCCGGGGGCGAGGGCCATGAGCACCGAGGGGTAGCCCTCGACCTCGAGCCGGGCGAGGACGGCGTTGATCCTGGGATGACTGAGGCGCCGGCCGACCTCCCACTCTCGCTGGGCGCGGCCTTTGTGGTTGCGGGGGAAGACCTTGAGCGCGTAGGGGTGGCCCCGGTGATCGAACACCAGGTAGACCGTGGCGACCGCGCCTTTTGCGATGGGGTAGAGGACCCGGTAACCGCCGAGAAAGGTGGCGCCTGTGAGCGACACCTTCATACTATAAGCGTTCCTAACGCCAGCCTCAGTCCGAAGGGTTAGACTCAGTTCGTGATGCGCGCGTTTTGGGATTATCTATGGAACGATTGGTTTCGTCAAGTTGGCGAGGCGCTCCTTGTCGCCCTGATCGTCACCACCTACCTTTTCACCACCGTGGTTGTCATGGGGAGCAGTATGAACCCCACCCTGGAAAACGGCGAGCGGGTGGTGGTGCCGAAGTTTCGAACCTGGGCTGTCCGGTTGGGGCTCGACGAGTGGAAGCGCGGAGAGATCGCGATTATCAAGCCGCCTCCCGGCGCCCCGTATTCCGTGGCCACATTCCCCGTTTTGGGGTTTAAGTTCCGTCCCTTTTTTATCAAGCGCATCGTCGCTCTTCCCGGCGACCGCGTGCGGGTGGTCCGGGGTCTGCTCTACGTGAACGACTATCCCGTGCCTGAGGACCATATCACCCGTTACCTCACGCCCTATCCCGACTCGTTCCCCGTGATCCAGGTGTACCGGGGGCAGATCGTCGCCCTCGAGGTCGCCGGGCGCTTTTTACCCCTCGACGACATCCCCGATTACCTCAAGCCGATGGTGAAGATGCTCGACCCCTTGCCGGAGAGCGTCATCCGTGCCAGCTTCGACCGGCCGGTGCGCTTCGTGAGCAACATCCACCTCCCGGAGGGCTACTACTTCGTCATGGGCGATAACCGAACGCTTGGGGGCTCGGAGGATTCGCGGATCTTTGGCCCGCTCAAGGGCACGCAGATCGCCGGGCCAGCGACGTTTGTGTGGTGGCCGCTGGTCCGGAAGACCGAGCAGGGCTACCGGCTGAACCTGCGGGTGCTCCCGATCCCGGAAGGCTTTAAGAAGGTTCCCGCGCCCCGGAATTAAGCACGCCGCCGTGGCTTTCGCCACGGCGGGGGCCCAGGAAAAAGGCAAACGATATGTGGAAAAGCTCGTGGACGCTTACTGAGCCGCCCAGTCAAAGCCCCGGAGCCGGCGGGCCATCTCGACCAGGTTCCGTCCGGCCCGCCGGGCATCCGCTATGGCTTCCTCGTCTTTTTCAAGCTCGGGGTGGGCCTGGGCGTGGTGGTAGACGAGGCCCAGGGGGACCAGGGCGAGCCCCATGAAGTTGAGGGGGATCGCCAGCTGGGCCATGGCCTGCGCGGCCCCGTCTTCTTCGGCGACCGCGACCAGCGCCATGGGCTTGCCCGCCAGCAGCAGACCCTGGTTTTCCAGAGAGGTCATGCGCTCAAGGAGGGTTTTCATCCTGGCCGAGGGTGCGAACCAGTAGGTGGGGGTGGCAAAGACCAGCGCGTCGGCCTCGAGCATTTTTTGCGCCACCCACCCCCACGCGTCCCACTCGCCGCGCACGCAGTGGTCGGGCCCGCAGCTTTCGCGCTCCTCCGAATAGTTCGCGGCGCAGTAGGGGATCGGGGTTTTTGCTAGGTCAATGCGTTCGGTTTGGGCCCCGGTTTCGCGGGCGGCCTCGAGGACCATCTCCAGCAAGGCGGCGGTCCGGCCGTGCGTTCGCGTTGAACCGTTGATGCCCAGCACCCGTATCATGGCGTTACCCAGAATAGAAAAATTTTCTGATCTACCCAAGCTCAAGCGCCCGTTCGTAGGCTCGCTGGAGCAGTTCGGCGCCGAGCATGGCGTCCGATTCGGTGAGGATCAAGGGCGGTGACACCCGTAGGGCGCTGGGCCCGGCGGGGAGGGTAAGCAGCCCCAGGGCGAAGGCTTCGTTGACGATGCGGTCTCGGAGCTTGGGGTTATGGTCGCGACCTTCCTTGACGAAGTCGATCGCGATCATGAGCCCCCGGCCGCGTACGTCACCGACGCCCGGTCGACCCATCATTCGCGCTTTGAGCTCGCGGATGAGCCGATCGCCGACCCTGCGCGCGTTCTCGATGAGGCCGCCCTCGAGGAGGTCGAGCGTGGCCATGGCCGCCGCCGCTGCCACCGGGTTGCCGCCGAACGTGGTGCCGTGGGCCCCCGAGGGCCAGCTTGAGAGCTCTTCCCTAAACAGGAGCGCGCTCAGGGGATAGCCCGACGCCAAACCCTTGGCTAGGGTGACCATGTCAGGAACGACCCCCTCGTGGGCCATGGCCAGGAACGTTCCCGTGCGCCCGGCGCCAGTTTGAATCTCGTCGGCCACGAGTAAGATTCCGTGACGGTCGAGGAGGGCTTTGAGCCGCTGGAAAAACCCTGGGGGCGGGAGCACGTAGCCGCCTTCACCCTGGATGGGTTCGACGAAGAAGGCCGCGACCTCGGAAGGCGGGAGCTTGGTGGCGAAGAGGTGCTCCAGGTAGTCGAGGACGACTTCGGCGACGTTTTGCTCGGTCGCGTTGAACGGCGGTCGGAACGGGTCCGGGAAAGGAACGTGGACCACGTAAGGCATGAGAGGTGAAAAGCCCTCGCGGTATTTGCTGTTCGAGCTGGTGAGCGCAAGGCTGCCCATGGTACGGCCGTGGAAGGCCCCAGTGAAGGCGAGGAGGTAGGGGCGGCGCGTGTGGTAGCGGGCGAGCTTGATCGCCGCCTCGATGGCCTCGGTTCCCGAGTTCCCGAAATACACGCGATAGCCCCCACCGAGCTTTTCGACCAGGCGTTCCGCCAGGCTCACCACCGGTTCGTGGGCAAAGTCGGAAAAGCAAACGTGGGCGAATCGTCTGGCTTGCTCGGTCACCGCCTCGACCACTTTGGGGTGGGCATACCCGGTGGTGTTGACCGCGATGCCTCCCATGAAGTCGAGGTATTTCCTTCCGTCGACGTCGAAAAGCCACACGCCTTCACCCCGGTGGGGAACGAAGGGGTAGGGCCTCGCGTAGCTGCTTGAGACCACCTTGCGATCGCGTTCCAAAATCGCCTTGGCCTTGGGTCCGACGCTGGTGTGGGTCGTCATTTTGGGTTCCATCACCTCAGTCTAAGCCTGGGGACACAGGCGGCCGTTTCTGTGTATCCTAGAGCCACAAAGGGGGTACACGTGGAGGCGCGTGCCATCGTGGTGACTTCGGGAAAGGGTGGGGTTGGCAAGACCACGACCACCGCCAATGTGGGTGCGGCCCTGGCCAAACTGGGTGAGAAAGTGGCGGTGGTCGACGTGGATGTGGGCTTGCGCAACCTGGACGTGGTGATGGGGCTTGAGTCTCGGGTCGTTTTTGACCTGGTCGATGTCCTCGAGGGTCGCGTCGAGCTCCGCAAGGCGCTGGTACGCGACAAACGGGTCGATGGCCTCTACCTTTTGCCCGCATCCCAGACCAAGGACAAGGAATCGCTCGACCCCGAGGTGTTCAGGGATATCATCAGCCAGCTCCTCGAGGAAGGCGGGTTCGATCGGATTTTGATCGATTCCCCCGCCGGTATCGAGCGGGGGTTTCGCACCGCCTCCGCCCCGGCCGAAGGGGCGCTCGTCGTGGTCAACCCCGAGGTCTCAAGCGTGAGGGACGCCGATCGGATCATCGGCATGCTCGAAGCCGGTGACGTGAACGAGAACTTCCTGGTGATCAACCGACTGCGCCCGGACATGGTTCGGCGGGGCGACATGCTGGCCGTTGACGATGTGGTCGAGATTCTTGGTCTGAAACCGATCGGTATTATCCCCGAGGACGAGCAGATCCTGGTTTCGACCAACATGGGGGAGCCGGTGGTACTCAAGCAGGATAGCCTCTCCGCCCGAGCCCTGATGGACACGGCGCGCCGGATTCACGGCGAGGACATTCCTTTCCCGCCGCTTGAGGATCGTCGTGGTTTCTTTTCTGCCCTCCGGCGGCTTCTCGGAGGGGGTAGCTGATGTGGTGGCGCAGGAAGCGAAGTAAGGAGAAGGCCCGGGAGCGGCTCAAACTCGTCTTGGCCTACGACCGAGCCCGGCTTTCTCCGGGGAAAATCGAGAACCTCAAGGCTGACCTGCTCGAGGTCTTGCGGCGCTATTTCCCCACCGATGACGGCGCGGTCGAGGTTCGCGTCGAAGAGCGGGGCGAGAACACGGTTTTGGTTGCCGAAATCCCCGTTCATCCATGAGCGTGGGCAGGCTGCGCCTCGATTACGACTGGGGGCTTTGGGCGCTTGCCCTTGGCCTGGTCTTTTTCGGCCTTTTCGTGCTCTCAAGCGCCGCGCCGGCGCCCTCCTTTCTTGCCCGTCAGGGGCTTTGGCTGGGCATCGCACTCGTGGGAGCGGCCGCGCTCCAGCTTCTGGAAAAGCAAACCGTTTACCGTTTGGTCTGGGTCCTCTACGGTCTCAGTGTTGCCCTGCTTTTGCTGGTGCTTATCTTTGGTCGCGAGATCAACGGGGCGAGGGCCTGGTTCATCGTGGGCCCCCTCCGTTTTCAGCCCTCCGAGTTTGCAAAGCTCGCGCTCATCCTGGCCCTGGCCAGGGGGCTCGTCAACCGCCCGCTGCAGCGCCTGAGCGATTATATCGTTCCTTTGCTGATCGCCCTTCCCCCGATTGGGCTGACCGTCCTCGAGCCCGATCTGGGCGGGGCCATGGTGATGACTGCGATCGTGGCTGGGATGTTTTTCGCCCGCGGGCTCCCGCTCAAACACCTGATCTCCGCCTTCCTGGCGGCAGCGGCGCTCTTTCCCACGGTGATCTGGCCCCAGCTCCGGCCATACCAGAAGGAACGCATCCTGAGCGCCTTTGATCCCACCCGGGACCCCTTGGGGAGCGGGTTTCAGGTCCTCCAATCGATGATCGCGATTGGCTCGGGGGGATTTTCCGGCAAGGGGTATCACCAGGGGACGCAGTCTCAGCTCGGCTTCATTCCTTTCCGGCACACAGACTTTATCTTTTCGGTCCTAGGCGAAGAGATGGGGTTCGTCGGCGCGACGGGGCTTTTGCTCCTGTATGCCCTGTTTTTCTGGCGGCTGGTCTCCCTGGCTTTGGATCTGCCCCACCTCGGCGATCGGCTGGTTGTTGTCGGGGCCTTTTCAATGATCGCGTTTCAGGTTCTGGTGAATATCGGTGTGACGTTAGGCCTCGCTCCGGCGACCGGGATCACGCTGCCGTTTGTGAGTTACGGTGGGACGAGCTTGCTCACCGTTTTCCTGGCCATTGCCCTGGTCCAGCTCGTCTATCGCGATCGGCTAAGGGAGTTCTTGGCGTAAAGGTATGCTGGGAGAGAGAAGGTTCCCCCCGGCGTGGGGAGGAGGTGGCGAATGAACCTTGGCATCTGGGAGATTCTGATCATATTGCTTTTGATCCTCTTGCTCTTCGGCGCCAAAAAGCTTCCTGAGCTCGCCCGAGGCATCGGTCAGTCGGCCCGGGAATTCAAAAAAGGGCTTCAGGAGAGCGAAGAGAAGGACTCCGAAGAGAAGAGCTGAAGGTATGCGGGCTTGAGGGTGACCTCGACCGCCTGCCCCGGGCTGAGCTTGAGCCGGTCCTGAACGTGCCTGGGAAGGAGGATCTTAAGTTCAAGGGGACCGGAGAACTCGGCTTTGACATACGGACCTTGAAGTCGGAGTCGACGGATCGTCCCGGCGATCACGTTGTGCCGGAGCGCGACCCGAAGCGGACGGTCCTTGCGGACGATGAGGACCTCTTCGGGCCTGACCCCGAGGGTCACCGGCGTCCCCGGGGCCAGGGGTTCGGACTTGACCCAGAGCGTCCCCGCGACGGTTTCGACCAAGAGATATCCATCCTGGAAGCCCGAGACCTGGCCGGGAAAAAGATTGGAAAACCCAACCAGGCGAGCCACGTTCAGGCTCGCCGGTCGGGTGAACACCTCGGAGGGCGGGCCCTCCTGCACCACCCGATTCTTCTCAAGGACCACAACCCAGTGCGCGCTCTGGGCGAGTTCCGGATCGTGGGTGGCCACGAGGATTCGGGTTTTTTCCTCTTCAGCGAGCGAGGCCAAAAAATCGCCGATATCCTCGCGGGCTTCGCGATCGAGGCTCGCGGTGGGCTCGTCGAGGAGCAAGAGCTCCGGGTTCCGGGCCAGGGCCCGGGCCAGGGCGACGCGCTGCCGCTGACCGCCGGAGAGCTCGGAGGGGCGGGCGCCGGCCAGCGCCCCGAGGCCGAAGCGCTCCAAAAGGGCGAGCGCGCGGGCCTTGCGTGTTTTGGGAGGAAGGTTTTGTAAGGGGAAGGCAACGTTGGCCAGGGCCGTCATGTGGGGAAAGAGCGCGTGGTGTTGAGGAAGGTAACCGATGGGGCGGGCTTCCGGGCGGAGTCCCCCATAAGGGGAGCCTCTCGCCGGAATCAACCCGGCCAGGGCTTTCAGGGTGGTGGTCTTGCCCTCCCCCGAGCGCCCAAGGAGCGCGGTCAGCCCCGAGATCCGGAAGTTCACCTCGAGGCGGATGGGTTTCGTGATGCGGTAACGGACCTCCACCGTTCCTCCAACGTCCGGGTCAGGAAAATGAGCGAGAACGCGAGCACCAGCATGAGCGCGGAGGCTTTGTTGGCCTCTTTGAATTCGAGATTTTCCACCAAATCGTAGATGTATGTCGAGGCGACCTGGGTTTTTCCGGGGATGTTGCCACCAACCATCAGCACCACCCCGAACTCACCCAGGGTGTGCGCAAAGGCCAGCAGGGCCCCGGAGAGCAGACCGGGCCAGACGAGCGGCAGGATGATCTCGCGCCAGATCCGTAAACGGCCGGCGCCCAGGGTTCGGGCGGTTTCCAGCAGGTCCTCGTCGAGGGACAGGAAAGCCTCACGAAAGGCGGTAAAAGCAAAGGGAAAGCTAAAGAGGGTGGCTCCGAGGAGCATTCCGGGGAAGGTAAAGGCCAGCGGGACCCCGATGACCTTTTGAATCGGTCCCGCGGGGCCGAGGAGAATGAGCAGGTAAAAGCCGAGAACGGTCGGCGGCAGCGCGATGGGCAGGAGCAGAATGCTCTCGACGATTCGCTTGCCAGGGAAAGGCTTGCGCAGGCTGTACGCCAGCGCCCCCCCGACCACCAAGAGTACGGCGGTGCTCGAAAGGGCGAGCAGAAAACTGAGCGTTAGGGCTTCCCTCATGGTTCGACCAAACCGTGAGCGCGAAAAATGGACCGGGCCTTGGGCGTGGTGATGAAATCGACAAAGCTGAGAGCAGCGGGTTGGTCGCTCAGGAGGCCGATGCCATATTCGAGCGGTTCATAGAGCGAGGCGGGGACGACCCACACCTGCCCTTGGAGTCTCATCGCCGATCCCAGATCGACGAGCCCGGCATCGGCGGCGAATACCGCCATTTGAGCCGCCTGGGCAACGTTTTGCCCGTAGACGAGTTTGGTTTGAAGGGCGGTGAAGAGGCGAGAGCGCTTTAGGGCTTCGATGGCCGCCCGGCCGTATGGCGCGTGCTTGGGATTGGCCACGGCAATCCTGCGAATTTCGGGTCGGCTCAGGATGCTGAGATCCTGGGCTGTCAGATGGAGTCTTTGAGGCAGGAAAAGGGCGAGCTGACCCTTGGCGAAAACCTGCGCCGGGGCTTTGAGCCGGCCAGGGGGGAGGGACTGGAGGTATCGAACGTCAGCCGGAATGTAGATGTCAAACGGTGCGCCGTTTTGGATCTGCGCAAAGAGTTTCCCAGATGAAGCCAGGACCAGCTTCACCTCGGTGCCTTGCTCCCGTTCGAAGGCGGCGATGATCTGTTTGAGGGGTGGACCGAGAGAGGATGCCGCCCCGACCACGAGGCTCTTCGCAGATGCACCGGCGAAGAGCCCCATCGCGAGCGCGATGCTCAGGAAAATTCGCACGCAAAAAGCATAATGCACCCCCAAAGGGGGTGCAAGCGAGGAGGTAGGGCCGTCTACTTACCTTCGAGCTTTTTCCACTCTTCGTACACCTGCTGGGGCGTGAGTGACTTCCCGCGTTCCCGGGCCACGTCTTCAGGCTTAAAGCCCTGGAAGTCTTTGGGAAGGAGCTTGTCGTTACCCCAGGCCTTGGCGATGTAGTCGAGGAGCGCCGCGATCTGCTCGTCCGAGAGCTGGGCCGCGTACGGGGGCATCATGCTGTTATAGGTGACGCCCTTGGCGGTGATCTGCCCTTGCAAACCAAACAGGATGACGTGGATCAGGTAGTTGATGCCGTCGGTACCTGCCTCGATGTATTCCGGCACTTCTTCAACCAGCGGTGGGAACGCGCCCGCAACACCCTCGCCGTTTGCCATGTGGCAGGAAGCGCAGAATTGCTGGTAGACCTGCTGACCGTTGGCCGCGAACGCGAGCGTACCGATGAAGAGTGCCGTAACGAAAAGTTTCTTAAACATCCTTTTCACCCCCCTATCATCTTCCTCGGTCACTATAGAGCTTAGCAAAGAGTAGGAATGTCCTGCCCCCTGCGGGGTGCCGTCGGCGATTTTGTGTATCGGCCCGCCCCCAGGGGGCATTTGTACTCGATTTCTCACAGTACGCTAACCTCGGTATTGCTCAAGGGTATTCGTGGAAGCGGATTGGGGCTTTTGAAGAAGAGGTCGTACGGCGACGGCGCGGAGGAGTTTTGGAATGTTGACGAGATGGGTCAAATGCCTGGCGGTGATAACGGGAGTTGTGGGGTCAATGGCAGTGGTCCCGGCCTGGGCGGCGAAGCCAGAGGATGCGCTCAGCTTTGAGCCTCCGGGGCTTGATGCCCTCATAGAGCAGGCGAGTCTGACTGACCTCGAATACCGTGCCCAGCAGGTGGGGCTCACCGGCCGGGTCGGCCTGCAGCTCAGGGATTCGTTGGGCCCTTCCGCGACGCTGAGTCTGTCGTGGCAATACGCACCGGACCGGTTGCTCTCAGAGGCACAACAGGCCGAAAACGCCTGGCGGCAGGTACGGAGTGCTCGCCGTCGGGGGATCCGCGACGCGTTGCTCGCATACGGTGCCTTATGGAAAGCACAGATCGCCCTTGACCTTGCTGAGATCCGATTGCAAGAGGCCAAAGCGAAGGGTGGCGATACCCGGATGGAAGAGCTCGGCCTCGAGGAGGCAAAAGCCAACCTCAAGCGTGCCCGCGAGACGGCGAAGCTCTATGGCCTCGAGGGCGAGGCCGAGCCGGTGGCTTTGCGCTTCGTGGTTCCCGAGGTGGATTTAAAAGAGCTTCCTGCCTACCAGCGTGAACTCTATGCCCTTAGGCGTGCCGAGCAGAGTCTCAAGAAAGCCTGGAGCGTATATATGCCGAACGTCTCTTTCTGGGCCGGCGTGGGTGGTCCGGAGGGGCGGCTTTTGCTGAACGCGAGCACCGACGGCCCATCGCTGGGTCTGCGCGCATCCCGGCCGGGTTCCGGCAGCGGAAACTGGGACTACGGCTTTGATGTGCGGGTGTCGGTTCCGCTCGACGTCTCGAACTACGTCGATATCCGACGGGCTGAACTCGAGCTCGAGCAGCGACAGGCCCGCTTTGACGAGGCCAAAGCCCGCATCGTGTTGACGCTTGACGCTTATCTGGATGCCGTGCGTTTTGCTGAACAACGATTGGATACGATCGCCAATTTTGTCGACGAAGCCAAGCAGGCTCTCGAGAAAGCCGAGGCTGGGGGGAACGCAACCCTGATCACCGCGGCCAAGCACAAACTCGACGTTCAGATGGATCGCCTGGTGGATGCCTGGATGAACTACGTTCGGCGGCTCTACGTTTACCTCGACTACGTCGATCGGACCTGGAAGCCTCTGGCCGCAGCGACCGGAGAACCCACTCAGGGAGGAAAGAAATGAGCTTCCCCCTGAGGTCATTCGTACTCCCATTCTGGTGCTATCCTATAGTTAGCAAAAGTTCTATAAACGGTATGGAGTTGGATATAGGAAGGGGGTGAAAAGGAAGTAGATAGGCAGTTCGTAAGCGGGGCGAGGGAGGAGTCATGGAACGGGAAGCGGCAGAAAGGAGGTTTTGATGATTCGAGGATTGCTTAAGTTGCTCATGGTGATTGCCCTAGGCGTCGGGGTTGGGTTTGGTCTTTCGGCGCTGTTGGGCGTGTTCTCTGGCGGTGGGGTGACGGGAGGCACCGCGATCGCGCAAGGCGCGCCGTTGAATTCGGTGCCTCTGCAGACGGCCACCACGACGGTGGACCACCCACCTCCCGGCGCGGCCCCGACGCTTCAGTGCGGTGACTGCCACGGCAATCACCCTGAGCCCACCACGTACCAGAGCACCCCGCCTCCGGACGCCGACACTTTGCCCTGCTTCTACTGCCACGATGTCACCGCGGGGTGGGCCAACAATCCGGACGTTTGGAAACAGCAATAGCAACCTGGCGATCGTGAGTGAGCGAAGGGGGCGGGCTGGGTGAAACGAAAAGGAATCCTTTGGCTAGCTGTTGGTTTGCTCGGAGTGCTGGTCTTCATTGTCCTGGCTCAGGCTTCTGAGACGTCCTCGAAGTCGAAGTCAATCCCGGTGCCGATGAGCCGGGTGGCAGTGAAGGAAGCGCACGTCAAGGCGCCAACGTTACAGTGCTTTGACTGTCACGGCCAGCACCCCCCGACCGACGCTTCCAAGATCAACCCTGAGAACTTCAGCACCAAACCGCACGCGGGCGGACCTCAGCTGACCTGTAGTGACTGTCATACCTACCCCAAGGCGGTCGAAGCGGCGGTTGATGCCAACAGTTGCGTTGGATGTCACCTCCGCGGCGGTTTCCCCATCGAGAAGGCCATCGAGGCCCTCACCAAGGAGGTGGGGCACCCGCCGGTCATCCAGCTCGGTATGGTCAAATCCGTGCCCGCGGATTGCAAGTCGTGCCATCAGGGTCCACTCAGCCTTGCCCCGCGGATCCATAAGCGCCATCTCAAGCTCTCCAAACTCTTCCCGCTGCATTTCCAGGCGGGGTGTACGGATTGCCACGTGTTCAAGGAAGATGGGCAGGTGACGATCAAGGTCTATCCGGTGAACCCGCTGAAGTGAGGTGAGGGCGATACGTCGGATGAAGGTGGCTCTACGAATGGACGGCGTTAAAAAGCTCTTCGGTCTGGTGGTCGTGCTTACCGTGTTCGCGGTCTTCGGCTACGGGTTGCGGCCAGCGGCGGCCGGGGAGCAGTCCGGCGGCTACGATGTCACCATCCTCGCATCTCACTTCGGCCTCTTTCAGGCTGCGGCGGCGAACCTCGACTGCTTCATGTGTCACGGACCGCACCCCACGCCGCAGACCTATCAACTCACCTGGCCCGTCGATGCCGACTTGATCCCCTGCTACAACTGTCACGGGGTGCGGAAGGGATTTGGCGGTGGCAATCCCGGCGTTTGGAGAAAGCTCAATCAGTAGCTACGTCTTCTCCTCCCTCCAAAAAAGAACGTGCGGCCCCGTTAGGGCCGCACGTTCTCACTCGCCGGGGCTACTCGCTGCCGAGCGCTTTCCACTCGGCGTAGACCTGTTGTGGGGTGAGCGACTTCTTGCGCTCCCGGGCCACGTCTTCGGCCTTGAAGCCTTTGAAATCCTTTGGTAGACGTTCGTCGTTGCCCCAGGCTTTGGTGATGTAGTCGAGCACGGCGGCGATCTGCTCATCTGAAAGCTGAGGCCCGAACGGGGGCATGATCCCGTTATATGTGGCGCCGCCGGCGGTGATCTGACCTTGCAGGCCAAACAGGACGACGTGGATCAGAAAATCGATCCCCTTTTCGCCTTTGGCGGCATATTCCGGAGCCTCCTCCACGAGGGGAGGAAAGGCGCCGGTGAGCCCCTTTCCGTTCGTCTGGTGACAGGCCGCACAGTACTGCTGGTAGACTTGCTGGCCGCTTGCGGCAAAGGCAACCGCGCCCAGAGCCACCATGAAGATGAGCGCCCTTCGCATTTCCATTCACCTCCCTCGT
>WIAM01000025.1 GCA_015519965.1 Thermaceae bacterium | reverse complement strand
TGCCGAGTCTTGCGGAGAGGCTGTAAGCCGTCCCCGGTTCGATCTGGAGTGATCCGTTCGCCACTTCGACCTTGGCCTTGAGTGGGCGCGGGACCTGGAGCTTGATGGAAAACGACCGGTTCGTCCCCTCGCCTTTGGCAAAGAGGCGGAGCCTCTCCCCTGAGCGGGTCGAAACCAGCCGCATGGTCGTCAGCGCCCCTGGGTTCCTGGCCTTTTTGGTGACCTCGATCTGCCAGGGCCCGGGCACGATCTCGAGCCGGGCGTTTTGGAGGTTGACCTCGAGGGCCGAGAAGGGCTCGATCGGTTTGACCGTCGTGATCTGGGCCCCGGGTTCGGGTTTTACCGGTGCGAGGGTGAATCCGGCACTGGGCGTGCCAAGCGTGCTGGCGGACCAGAAATAGATGAGGGTTGCCATTGCAATGAGCGCCAGGGCCTTGGCGGTCTGGCTTTTGCTGCGAAAGATCGCGAGGTAGGTGACGTAGAAGAGGATGAGTCCGTAAAGGAGGTTGCCGAGATCCATTAGAGCTCCACCTCCTCGAGGATCCGCCCCGCCAGCAGGGCAAAGACCAGGGCGAGGCCGGGTCCGATCACGAGGGGCATCAGGGGCAGGGACCCGTTGAGCAGGGAAAATCCGAGATTGGCTAAAAACGCCGTACTCCAGGCCAGCGAGCCGATCCAGACCCCGCCCCAGGCGCCGAGCACGGCCTGGATAAGGACCAGCGCCGCGGTAAGACCTTTCAGCGCGCCGAGAACGAAGAAGATGCTGACCAAAAGACCGGCCCGGGAAAGCTCGTAGGCGACCCCAACCGTGCCGGCAAGGAGAAAAAGCCCCGAGAGCGGAAGCCCGAGCGTCACCAACGTATACAGGCTGAGCCGCAAGAGCTCTCCCGGAGCTTCGGGGAAGAAGCGGCCGAGGATCATCGCGTTGGCGCCGGCGCTCAGGAGGGTTATCCAGGCCACTCCGAGCCAGGTCGCGGCCAGGCGCGCCAGCGCGTGGACCAGGCCAGGGCGAGGCGAGAGGACGAGCTGGGCCAGGCGGCCCGAGCGCGCGTCGCGCAGCGGCCCGAGGAATCCATAGATCAAAAGCACGGCGCCCCCGCCCCAGAGCACGAGCTGCGTCGAGCCCCAAAATACCCCGACAGCGCCGGCAGATGAGAGCGTCGAGGCTTTAAGCAGAGGCACAAGCGCCAGCGCCCCCAGAAACACGAGCGCTTTTCGGGACTTCCGGAGCTCCCAGGTGACGAGTTGGACCCAGGCTTTCACGCCAGTACCTCCTTGAAGGTCTCGACCACGCTCTTCCCCTGCTGCCTGAGGGCCTCGACCTCGGCGTCGAGCACCACCCGGCCCTCTTTGAGGAAGACGGCCCGATCGAAAAGCCCTTCCGCCTCGCCAACCTCGTGGGTCGAGAGGACGATCGTCGCCTGGCTGCGCCATTCGCGGACTAGGGCTTTGAGGATGCGATCGCGGCTGATCAGGTCGATTCCGGCCAGGGGCTCATCGAGCAGGTAGAGCCTCGCCTTCCTGGCCAGGGCGACGGCCAACCGGGCCCGGGCCTTCTGACCGCGGCTCATCTGCCCGAGGGGACGTTTGGGCACCTCCATGAAGGCCATGAGCTCGTGGAAACGGCCGTGATCGAAGTCGGGAAAGAGAGCGCTCATAAGACGGGCCAGATCCCTCGGCGTGGCCCAGGCGGGCCAGGGGTCCTGCTCGGGAAGGTAGACGAGCTGCCCCCGAACCCGCCTCGGCGGCCAGCCGAGGACCTCGACCCGGCCCCGATCGGGAAGCAAAAGACCGGCGAGCAGCTTGAGCAGGGTGGTCTTGCCCGCACCGTTGAGGCCTAAAAGCCCCACCACCTGTTCGGCCTTTAGCTTTAGATTGACCCCGCTTAGCGCCTGGTTCTTGAGGTAGCGTTTCTCCACGCCTTCAACTTTTGCCAGCATGCATGACCTCCTCGAGGGCCCGCAGCGCCTCGTCGCTTGAAAGCCCGAGCGCCCGGGCTTCTTCCAGGTAGCGCTGTGCCGCCTGCCGAATGAGGGTCTCCCGGATTGCCGCCACGTCAACCTCCTCCCGGATATAGGTGCCGAGCCCCCGCCGGGTTTCGGTGATGCCCTCGCGCTCGAGGGCCTCAAAAGCGCGGATGACGGTGTTGGGGTTGACCCGGAGCGTTTCGGCGAGGACGCGGGCCGAGGGGAGCTTCGCGCCGGGGGAGAGCGTCCCCCGGGCCAGACCGGCCTTTACCGAGTCCACGATCTGGCGAAAGATCGGTCCTGCTTCTGGGTTGATTCGCCAGTTCAAATTGACCTCCTGAGTACACTATAGCACTAGTGCACTATAGGTGCAAGCATTCTGGCGGGCGCGGGGCCCGTCCGGGCTCGGCGAGGGCGCATGAGCTCCCCGGCAGGCCGGCCGTCAATTTGCGCTTAACCGAAGATCAGGGTCAGGATGGCGACGAGCAGCACGTAGGGGGCGAAGATGCGAAACCGCCCGGCTTTGAGGATCCCGAAGAGTACGAGCATCGCCAGATACCCGCTGACGAATGAGGCAATCACCATCGAGGCCAAAGGCCCGGGGCTGATCCCCTGGGGAAGCCCGTCCTTGATCCCGAGAAGCGTCACCCCGAGGCTTGCCGCCGCGTACATCAAAAACGAGAGCCTGGCGGCGAACTCGGGGCTCACGCCGAGCCGCATCAACGCGCTGATGGTGGTGCCCGATCGGGAGACACCCGGGTAAATGGCGAGCGCCTGGGCGATTCCGGCAAGGACGGCCTCACCGTAGCCGACCTTCGCCGGCGCGTCTTTTGCCCCGCCTCGAGGCGTCGTCCAGAGCACG
Organism: Thermaceae bacterium; assembly: GCA_015519965.1. Taxonomy (GTDB): domain Bacteria; phylum Deinococcota; class Deinococci; order Deinococcales; family Marinithermaceae; genus WFXV01. The sequence goes on along the minus strand of WIAM01000025.1, from coordinate 3,475 downwards.
AAAGCGGTGAACAGCAGGCCGAGCGAGACGAAAAAGGGGGTGTTCAGGGTTTCGAAGACGTCCTTGACCAAAAGGCCAACGACGGCGGCGGGGAGCGAGGCGACGATGACCAGCCAAGCGAGCCGCCACCCCGGGCCTTTTCGGGCCGCAGGGTCGAACAACCCGCCGAAAAATCCCGCCAGCGCTTCGGCCACCTCATGGCGCATGACGACCAGCGCTGCCAGGAAGGTCCCGGTGTTGGTGGCGATGTCCACCCAGAGCGGGAGCTGCTGCCCCCCGAAGAGGAAGCGGTCGGCGAGGACCAGGTGGCCCGAACTCGAAACGGGAAGGAACTCGGTGAGGCCCTGAACGATGCCGAGGATGATGGCTTGGAAAACGTCCATAGCCGCTATCCTAAATCAGGCACCCGTTCGGGCGATCGTCCCCTGGCCCACGGCCACCAGCCTGGGCACCTCGCCCTCCTCGAAGACCTCAGCCCGACACACCGCCATTCTGCTGCCGCGGTGGAGGCTTTGGGCCCGGGCCAAAAGCACAGGACCTTTGGCGGGGCGCAGGTAGTTGATTTTGAACTCGACGGTCACCACGTTTTCACCGAGGATCGAGCCTCCGGCAAACGTCAGGGCGTTGTCGACCAAATAGCTCAAGACCCCACCGTGCACGAACCCGTGCTGCTGGAGGAATTCCGGGCGGACCTCGAGCACCAGCTCGACGACGCCTTCTTCAAAGCGCCGGAGGCTAGCGCCCAGGAAACGGCTGAACGGCTGGCTTTCGAGAACCCGGCGTCCCAGTTCTTTAAAATTCGCCATGCCATCAACGTATCGAATTCCAGGTGGCCGGAGGGGGAAAACCGGCGGCTCTGAAAGAAAAAAGGCCGGGGAAGACCCCGGCCCGGCTTCGGCGATGCCTTTAACGCTTGGAGTACTGGGGTGCCCGGCGGGCCTTGTGCTTGCCGTACTTCTTGCGCTCGACCACGCGGGCATCGCGGGTGAGCAAGCCGGCGGGTTTGAGCTTTTGGCGCAGGTCGGGGTTGTACTTTTCCAGGGCGCGGGCGATTCCCAGCTTGATCGCGTCGATCTGGCCCGACGTGCCGCCACCACGGACGGTGATGTAGGCGTCGAACTTCCCCGCCATGTCCACCACCCGCAGCGGTTCAAGCGCGCTGACCGCCCGGATCACGCCCTTGAAGTATTCCTGGAAGTCCTTGCCGTTGACGACGATCTTGCCTTCCCCGGGTCGGAGGAAGACGCGAGCCACGGCGGCTTTACGGCGTCCGGTCCCGTAGTACTGCTCCATTACTTAACCTCCAGCTCGAGCACCTCGGGCTTTTGGGCCTGGTGCGGGTGGTTGGGCCCAGCGTACACCTTGAGCCGCTTGAAGAGTTTGCGCCCCAGACGGTTCTTGGGGAGCATGCCCTTGACGGCGTGCTCGATGACCCTCTCGGGGTGACGCTTGAGCATCTCACCAGCCGGAATCCGCTTGAGGCCCCCCTGGTAGCCCGAGTAGCGGGTGTAAATTTTGTCCTCGAGCTTCTTCCCGGTAAGCCGCACCTTCTCGGCGTTGATGACGATCACGAAATCCCCGGTGGCCATGTTGGGGGTGAAGTCGGGTTTGTGCTTGCCGCGGAGGATATGGGCGATCTTGGCCGCGAGGCGCCCAAGGGTTTTGCCCTCCGCGTCAACGACGTACCATTTGCTTTCTACGTTCTTGGGCACGTAGGTTTTCACGAGGCGCCCTCCCTTTGCTCAGACTCACTTCCTCGCGCCAGGACGAACGGGCTTTGGGGGAAGCCCTGGGCGAGGTGCCAGCGAGGAGTATAGCATACGACCTGCCGAAGAGCCAGGGGGTGGAATCGTCGGGGGCGGCTCGGGAGACCCGCACCTTACCCCGGCTTTGCACGCCCGCGGCCCTTCAAGCACTTCGAGGGATGCGCGAGCCGCCTGGTTCCACGGCGCACGTCTCGAGCGTCCGAGCCCACGCCTCCGGGGTGTGGTGGGGGTTTACGGGAGCATTTTTCTCAAGCCCTCTCAGTCGAGCAAAGGATTTTCACCGGTCGGTGCGCCGGGCATGTGGTCTTGGTGCTTGCAGGAATACGAGCGCCTGCCGTAGCGGGAGCCACGCCGATACCTTTAGAGTAGGGCATGCCGGCACTGGATCGAAAAACGATCGATCGGGCGCTCTCCGGCCTTGCCGGCTGGGCGTACGTGGATGGCAGGATCGAGAAGACCTTTGCCTTTATGAGCTATGCCGATGAGGTGGCGTTCGCGATGCGGGTGGCCCTCGACGCTGAGCGTCACGATCACCATCCCGACGAGCTCACCCTGCTTTGGAAGCGGGTGCGGGTGGCCTACGTCACCCACTCGGCGGGAGGCGTGACCGAAAAGGACCTCGAGGCCGCCCGGCGGGTCGAGGGGTACGCCAGGCGATTCGAGTCGGTTCAGTGACTCTGCGCCTTTGCGTCGCACCGCTCCGCCCCCGCAGCCTGGATCCGTTCGATCGCGCGTCGCCAGTACCGCTCCACCAGCTCAACCCCTACGCTGTTGCGGCCCCACCTCAGCGCGGCCAAATTCGTGGTTCCGCTGCCCATGAAAGGGTCGAGTACGGTATCCCCGACGAAGCTAAACATGCGAACGAGCCGCTCGGCGAGTGTGAGGGGAAACGGAGCAGGATGATCCCTAGCCGGCGTTCCGGCGAGCTGCCAAATGGGCTGGAACCACTTGCGGTGTTCGCTTTCCGGAATGATCGAGAGAAGCCGCTGCTCTAGCGTGGGCTTTCGATAGCCTCCAGGTTTACGGAGGAAAAGGATGTATTCGATGTCGTTCTTGATGATGGCGCCCGGTTCATAAGGTTTGCCGAGAAAACGGCCACCTTTGGCCTCGAATCGGGCGTTGGTGATTTTGTGCCAGATGATCGGCGTGAGGTTATCGAAGCCGATTTTTCGCCCGTGTTCCTGAATGGCCGCGTGCAGGGGTAAGACGAGGTGACGCTTGAACACTGGGTCCCTCCTGGGTACGGTCACGTCGCCAACGACGACGATGAGTCTTCCACCGGGAACGAGCAGCCGGAAAACCGCGCGCCAGACCTCGTCGAGGGCCTCGAGGAAGGCTTCGTAATCTTGAATTGCCCCGATCTGTCCCGGAGCGTGTTCGTAGGTTTTGAGGGTCCAGTAGGGGGGTGAGGTGATCGCCAAGTGAACCGTGTTTTCGGGGAGCTCGGCGAGCTTTTCCCGGCTGTCGCCGAGGAAAAGCCGGTGGGTTGTGGTTTGGTCCCGCGCCGCTGCGGCCAGCCAGTTGGTGAGGCGAGGGTTGCGCGCGATGGCCGGGAAGGCTTCGACCCCCTTTTCCTCCAGGAGGGAGAGCGCGGCTTCGGGGAGGGGGTGGGGTACGGCGGGCTTTCGGTAGAAGCACGCCTCGCCGGAATGTGTCACGAGCACGAGTATATCCAGGCCCGGGTTTTGGGTACACCGACGGGTTTGAAG
>WIAM01000135.1 GCA_015519965.1 Thermaceae bacterium | reverse complement strand
GTCTGGGAGCGTCGTGCTGGACGGGGTTTTTGGGGGGCGTTTGGAAGTAGGGCTCGAAAACCGTGAAAATTATTCTAAGACCGAGTTCAAAAATAGCAAAATGCGCGATGCGGATGGGGGTGGAAGTAAGCCTCTCATAATTGATGCTAAAACGGCCGCAGTTTTTCAAGGTCCTCCGGTCAGGCTAGACTTCCGACCCAGTATATCAAGGCCCCCTCCTGGCCCCGGCTTGTAGAATGCGGCTGGTGGTCGAGGCCCTTCGCGCCTACCTGCTCGGGTGTTTGCCGGACCCTGCCGCGGCGCTTCGCGATGAGGAAGCCCTCTATGCCCGTATGCTCCGCGAGTACCCCGAGCGGGGCGGCAAGCTGCTCAGGGGGCAGCTCCTTTTGCACACGGCGAGTTTCTTTGGGGCGGCGCTCGAGGCGGCGCTCCCGGCGGCCGCGGCCCTCGAGCTTTTCCAGAACTGGGTGCTCATCCACGACGATATTGAGGATGCTTCCGAGGACCGGCGGGGCAAGCCGACGCTCCACCGCATCTACGGGATGCCGCTCGCGCTCAATGCCGGCGACGCCCTGCACGCGCTGATGTGGCGGGTTCTCGTCGGGGCGGGGTATCCCCGGGCGGTCCTTAAGGAGTTCGCCACCGTCGTCGAACGCACCGCTTACGGCCAGCACCTCGACCTGCTCTGGATTCAGGACGGGCGCTTTGACCTCTCGGGCGAGGACTACCTGATGATGGTTCGCTCCAAGACCGCCTATTACACCGCGGTGGCGCCGCTCCGGCTGGGGGCGCTGGTGGCGGGGAAGGATCCGCATCCGGTCTTCGCCAGCGCCGGCGAGAAGCTGGGGGTGGCCTTCCAGATCATCGACGACGTGCTGAACCTCGAGGGCGAGCGCGAGCGCTACGGCAAGGAGATCGCGGGTGACTTGTGGGAAGGCAAGCGCACGCTGATCGTCCTTGACTTCTTAGAAAAGGCCCCCGACGTGGATCGGGAGCGGGCCGAGCGGCTCCTGCTCGCCCCGCGGGCCAGGAAGGACCCGAAAGAGGTGGCCTGGCTCCACCGGCGCCTCGTCGAGTTTGGCTCGGTGGCCCGGGCGCGGGATTTGGCCGAACGGATGGCCGAAGAGGCGCTCGGGGAGCTGGCCTCGGTCTTCGGCGAAGACGGCCCGGTGCTCGAGCTCCTGGCCCGGCTCGTCAAGCGCGCGTCGTAAAATGGGGCCCATGGCGAAGATGCACGATCTCCCCATCGGCGAAAAGGCCCCAGACGTCGTGAACATGATCATCGAGGTGCCGGCCCGGAGCGCCAACAAGTACGAGTTCGACGAAGAGACCGGCATGATCAAACTCGACCGGGTCCTGCCCACCTCCCAGGTCTATCCCGGCGACTACGGCTTCATCCCCCAGACCCTGGCCGAGGACGGCGACCCCCTCGACGGCGTGATCCTCTCCACCTACCCGCTCTTGCCTGGCGTTCTGGTTGAGGTGCGGGTGGTGGCCCTCATCGAGATGGAAGACGAAAAGGGCCCCGATTCCAAGATCATTGGCGTGGTGGCCGAGGATCCCCGCTGGGACGAGATCAAGGACCTCGAGGACATCCCCCAGGCCACGATCGACGAGATTCGAAACTTCTTCGAGACCTATAAGGCCCTGGAAGCGAAGAAGGGCAAGTGGGTCAAGGTCACCGGGCTCAAGGATCGGGCGGCGGCGCTGGCCGAGCTCAAGGCCTGCATGGACCGCTACCAGCAAAAGTAAGCGTGTCGCTTCGGGTCCGCGTGCCCCTCGGATACCATGGGGGCATGCGGACCCACCTGGTTTGGGCGGCCAGGCTGGCCTGGCGTAGGCGCCTTTGGTTCGGCGTCGCGCTTGGGCTTTTGGCCCTGGTCGGGGTGGTGCTGGGCCTGCCCAGGTGGGTGGTGCTGGTGGGGGTTTTGGCCTGGCTCTACCCCACCCGCCGCGAAGTTCCCCGCGCGCTTTCCGAGATCGACCGCTACGGGCTCGCCTACCGCGCGGCCCTC
>WIAM01000002.1 GCA_015519965.1 Thermaceae bacterium | reverse complement strand
TATACGAGCCGGCTGCGGAGCCAGGATGAGCCGAAGTCGATGAGGTTCACCACCAGCACGATGGCGATGATGCCGATAATCATCTGGTCGTACTGGCCGCTGGCCATGGCGTTTTGGATGAAAAAGCCGATGCCGCCAGCGCCCACGAAGCCCAGAACGATCGAGACCCGGAAGTTGATCTCGAAGCGGTAGAGGGTGTAGGCCACAAAAAGCGGCAGCACCTGGGGGAGGATTGCCCAGCGGACCACGTTGGTGCCGGAAGCGCCGACGGCCTCGAGGGCCTCAATCGGCCCGGGTTCCACGTTTTCGATGGCCTCCGAGTAGAGCTTGCCGAGGTCGGCGATCGAGTGGATGGCCATGGCAAGGACACCGGCAAAGGGCCCAAGCCCCACCGCGGCCACGAAGACCAGGGCCAGAATCAGCGTGTCCACCCCGCGGTCGATGTTGTAAAAGGCGCGCATGAGGGTGAAGACGAGCCGGGTCAGGGCGCTGCCCCGGGTGAGGTTGCGGGCGGCAAAGAAGCTGGTGGGCACGGCGAAGATAGCGGCGAGGAACGTACCCACCAGCGCGATTTCCACCGTGAGCGCCATCTGGCTCGCGACTTCCTGTAAGGGGAAGATGTTGTGGGCAGGGTCGGCGAGGTTCGGTGGCCAGGCGCGGTCGAGGAAATTCACAAAGAACGGCCAGCCCTCGACCAACCGCCCGAGGTTGAACTCGGTGGCGTAGAAGGAAGGAATCAGGACCGAAAAGACCAGGGCGGCGATGGTGCCGCTTTTGAGGTCACCTTCCTCGGCGAGCTCGGGGTTTCGGATGAGGAAGAGCCCCGAGGCCAGCATGAGCCCGGCCAGAAACAGCACCGCCATGGTGCCGTAGCGGGCCGCCGCCGGTTTCACCAGGCGCAGCCCCTGGGCCGAGAGTTCCTTTGGGACCCCGCTTTTGAGGTCGGCGAGGGTGCGGATGGGGCTCAGCTCCTTGAGCCCGATCTCCCGCCGGGTGGCGTTTAGGCGCTCAAGCTCGGCGTTATAGCGCTTGATCAACGCCTGGACCTCGGTTTGGGGGACGGGGGAGAGGAGTTTGTAATAGCCCACCATTCGCGGGAAGTAGGTCTGGCCGCTCGGGCTTTGGAGGAAGGCGAAGGTGGCGACGGCGACGACGAGTGGCACCGCGATCGCCACGACCCGCTGCTGGCCCCGGAGGGCGAGGAAGAGCGCGAGGCCAAGCCCCACGGCCACCGAGACCTCGATTACCCCGGGGATCGGCTCCAGTCGGGCCAGGAAGACCGGCTTGGCGCTCCAGACATAGACCAGGGCGATCGCGAGAGCGCCCCCAAGTGCCCCGATCAGGCCGTGAAGCCTTCGTGGCCAGGGGAAAAGGCTCAGGATGCCCACCACGAGCAGCAAAACGATGGGCGGCCAGGCCGGAATCAGCCCGGCGGGCGTGGGGTAGACGGCTTCGCGCGAGAGGTAGCCGATGGCGCTGCTGAAGGGGAAGGTGAAAAACGCGATGAAAAGACCGAGCCCCCCGGCATAGAGGAACCGGCGGGCCGAGCCGCGAGCAACGGAGACCAGTGCGGCGGTCGCGAATCCAAGAAGGGGATAGAGCCAGCTCATAGCGCCTCCAGGCTTCCGGCGTAGATCTTTTCCGCCGTCTCGTCGGTGAGGGCTTCCACCGGGCCGTCGAAGACCAGGCGCCCCTGGTTGAACGCCAGCACCCGCTGGGCATAGCGCCGGGCGAGTTCCAAAACGTGGATGTTGACGAGGACCGTGACCCCCTGCGACTCGTTGTAGTCCTTCAAAAGGCCGAGGATCACGTCGGAGAGCCGCGGGTCGAGGCTGGCCATGGGCTCGTCGGCCAGCACGAGCTGGGGGTCCTGGGTCATGGCCCGGGCGATGGCCACTCGCTGCTGCTGCCCGCCCGAGAGGGCATCCACACGCACGTGCTTCTTATCCGCAAGCCCCACCCGCTCGAGGTAGGTCTCGGCGAGCTTTCGGTCGTGCTCCGAGTAGAGCCCGAGCAGCCCCTTCCAGGTGGGGAGATAGCCGAGCCGGCCGTGGAGCACGTTCTCGATCGCGGTGAGGCGGGTGACCAGGTTGAACTGCTGGAAGATAAAGCCCACGGTGCGGCGAAAGCGCGAGAGCGCCCGGCCCCGAAGGGCCGACACTTCGACGCCGCCGACCCGGACCGAGCCAGAAGAAGGCCTGACCAGCCCGTTGAGCGTGCGCAAGAACGTCGATTTCCCGGCTCCCGAAAGGCCGATCACGGCCACGAATTCGCCCTCGCCGATGCGCACGTTGACGTTTCGCAGGGCGCGGGTGCCGTTTGGGAAGGTTACGGTGAGTTCTTCGACCTCGATCATCGCTTTGTCGCTAAAGGGGTGGTTCCGGCGTTGGGTTTTAAGGCACGAAATCCCCCATGCGCTGGTGGCATGGGGGATCGTGTCCTTTTTGCAATGCGACCTTGCCCCTTACTCCTTATCCAGCCCGAGGAGCTTCCGGGCCTCGCGGACCACGTCGTAGTCCTTGTCGGTGGCCGGGACCATGTAGTCGATACGGTAGAGGTTTTTGAGCAGGTCGCAGCCTTCGTCAACCTTGCAGCTCATGATCGCGGCCTTGATCTTCTCGGTCAGCTTGGGGTATTTCTCGTAGAACTGCTTCGAGACCGAGAAGGTGTCGCCCGGGATGGGCTTGGTGTAGAAGATGGCGTGGATCTGGGCCGCCTCTTCCGGCGAGAGGAACTGCGTCCAGGCGCCGGACTTGTTCTGGTCGTCGTTGGCGAAGACCGCGGCGGCGTCTACCGAGCGGTTCAATACCGCGAGCACCGCGGCGTCGTGCTTGCCGGCGAAGACCTGCTTGCCGAAGAAGGTGTCGGGGTTGATGCCGCGAGCCAGCAGCGCGGCGCGGGGGAAGACGTAGCCGGCGGCCGAGTTGGGATCGACCCAGGCGATGGTCTTGCCCTCGAGGTCCTCGATTCGGTTATAGCCCGAGTCCTTGCGCACGATGATCGCGCTCCAGTAGAAGGCGTTGCCGAAGCGAACGCTCTTAAGGAGCACCTTGGCCCCGGCCTCACGGGAGGCGATCACGTAGCCGTCGGGCGGGAAGAAGGCGAAGTCGAGCTTGCCCGAGCGCATGGCCTCGACCAGGCCGCGGTACTCGGTGGGCAAAAAGACCTCGACCTCGACCGCGCCACCCAGCTGGTCCTCGATAAAGTTGGCAATGGCCTGCGCGGCCTGCGAGAGCTGATCGGAGTTTTGCGTCGGGTTGAAGCCGATACGGACTTTCAGGGCGCTTTGCGCCATGACACCGCTGAGGCCCAAAAGGGCCAGGAACAACACCAGTGCGCGTTTCATAACATCCTCACTCTAAGCCCCAGGGCCAAAGCTTCGCAATACTCGATGGCCTTTTGCCCCCGGGCCGTGCCGGGTCGTGATAAAAAACAGGCAGGTGGAGGAAAATTTTTTTACCTCAGGATTTGCCGCTTGCGGGGCCGGGCGGTATACGTGGCGTTAGAGAGGTCCATGAAAATCGTCGCATCGAAGACGGGCCAGGAGGAGCCGATCTTTGACGGGAAGCAGACTCGCTGGGGCCATGACCCGCGGCGCAGGCAGGGCTTGAGCCGGCGGGTTCATTGGTGCACTTTCCCCCGGAAGTCCGTCCGGTAGCCTGCGAGCTATGCCGAACGTACACATGTTTGCCGGTTACCTGACGCTGACCGTTGGGTTTCTCGCCGGCGTCTACCTTTTGACCCAGCCTTCGCCACCCCGATGGGCGAAGATGGCGACGGGCCTCTTCGACCTGACCGCACTTCTTGGCCTTTTCGCTTACTTCAGCCTCGGCGCCGGAGACCGGCCTTCGCTCATTCACCCTTTCCTCGCCGTTTTAGCGGCTTCCGGGGTTCACTGGGCGGTGACTCGACGGGGCCGCGTGGCTGGGCTGGGTTTCATTCTCGCCGTGTTGCTCATCTTCCTGTCCCGGCCCGTCTAAAGCTGGATCATCGTGGTTGGCTGAAATCCCCTTACGGGGCTCATTCCGATGCAACCCGGGTCATGTTGTCCTGGATGTTGCTCCAGATGCCGAGGGTTGCAATCCCCTTGCGGGGCTGACTTGCTTGCAACGACAGTGTGCGCCAGGCGTACTGGATAAAATCCCCAGGGTGAACGCCCTGGACGACCATGCTCCCTTAGGCACGCGCGTGCGCTACCGCAGCCCGGACGGGAAGCTCAGGACCCTGGAGAAGGTCGCTGAGCTTCCCGGGTGGGTCATGGGGCTGGCCCCCACGCCGCTGAAGAGCCTTTGGTACGACCTGGACGATCTCGAGGTGGATCGCAGGCGGCACCCCGTTCTCCTTGACCCCGTGGCCGTAGCCCGCTTCATCGCAGAAACCCCCGTGTTGGTTCAGGAGAACAAACGCCCCTTTGCCCTTCGCCTCTACGGGGACTTCGCGGAGCTCAGGCGCCGGGGGCTTGTGGGGCCCTCGAGGCGGCTGCGGTACGTCATCCTGGTGGCCTATTTCAACCAACCCGGCTCCGGCCACCCCTACAACTTCATCAAGAGCCTCCACCCCAAACGTGGTATCATTAAGGACACAGGGAGGGTGCTGTGGCCAGAGCCGAGGTAGAGTTCCGCGACGACCCCGCAGGGGGGAAAATCATCGTCTGGACCCGGCCTGCTGGGGACCCGCGGTACACTTATGCCGACGAAGTTCCCGGTTTGCCGGGCTGGGTCCACATCTACCGCGACGACGAAACCGACGAGTTCGTGGGCATTTGGCACGACTACCCCCCCGCCATCCCCTCCGAGATTCCCGCTTTGCGTAAGCTGCCCCTACCTCCGGTGGACTTTCCCGAGGCGGGGCTCTTCGGCGTCCACCCCACCGAAGTCCTTGCGTGGGCCTACCGGAAGCACTTTCCGCAACCTGCCTGAGCCATGCTAACTGACCCCTCACGCCCCCGGACCTGGGGGCGTGAGCGTTTACGAGGACCTCGCCCAACGCTATGCCGAGCTGCGGCGTTTGCCGCCGGGCACGCATTACGTGTACGTGCACCGGCTGACCGTGTGGCTTGCGAGGGCCGGGCGGGACCCGTGCAGCCCGCCCCACCACTGGTGGATCACGCTCCACCCCTCCGATGACCCCGATCACTACGTGCGCGTGTGCATCCGCATGCACCCGGACGGCACCGCGCACGTGGTTTCGGGCTCTGGCTTGCGCGGCTCAAAAACCCAGAGGCGTGGGGGCAGTTAAAAAGGAGCGCGAGCGCCAGCGCCGCGAGAAAAAAACGCCAGGAGGGGGAGAAGCGCCGCCGCGAAAAGGAGATTGCAATCCCCTTGCGGGGCTGATCCGTTTGCAACCCCGGAACCTCTCAGAGCTCGGTGAGCTGCTGGCTGACGCGTTGCAATCCCCTTGCGGGGCTCATCCTCGTGCAACCATGACGCCGGAGTTTTCCTTTGCCGGGGCAAATTCGCGGTTGCAATCCCCTTGCGGGGCTCATTCCGATGCAACTATGCAGATTCTCTCGCGCGTGACGGGGAATTACCTAAAGTTGCAATCGCCTTGCGGGGCTGATCCGTTTGCAACGAGGAGGCAGGGATGCTGATCCTCGAGGGCAACCTCTTGTTGCAATCCCCTTACGGGGCTCATTCTCATGCAACTCGGAAAAGGCCACCTACGAATTTGCCTACTGGGTGTTGTAATCCCCTTGCGGGGCTCATTCCGATGCAACGGTGGCGTCTGGGAGCGTCGTGCTGGACGGGGTTTTTGGGGGGCGTTTGGAAGTAGGGCTCGAAAACCGTGAAAATTATTCTAAGACCGAGTTCAAAAATAGCAAAATGCGCGATGCGGATGGGGGTGGAAGTAAGCCTCTCATAATTGATGCTAAAACGGCCGCAGTTTTTCAAGGTCCTCCGGTCAGGCTAGACTTCCGACCCAGTATATCAAAGCCCCCTCCTGGCCCCGGCTTGTAGAATGCGGCTGGTGGTCGAGGCCCTTCGCGCCTACCTGCTCGGGTGTTTACCGGACCCTGCCGCGGCGCTTCGCGATGAGGAAGCCCTCTATGCCCGCATGCTCCGTGAGTACCCCGAGCGGGGCGGCAAGCTGCTCAGGGGGCAGCTCCTTTTGCACACGGCGAGTTTCTTCGGGGCGGCGCTCGAGGCGGCGCTCCCGGCGGCCGCGGCCCTCGAGCTTTTCCAGAACTGGGTGCTCATCCACGAC